>NZ_JBFAYQ010000072.1:0-19622 GCF_040681345.1 Streptomyces sp. NPDC051776
AAGTTGCACCTGCGTCATGCATGACGATCTACAGGAACCCGCCCCGCTGCGGGAGCGGATCCCGCAGATTGATCACAACTGGATACGCCCCCTAGGAGCGCGGTGAGAAAAGTGCCGGTGGAAGGAGCACCGGCACCCGTGCGAGGCCCGCTGCCAGGAGCGCCGGCACCCCCGCGCGACGCCTGGCACAGGCTTGCCGCTGAGCCCCTCGGGCCCTCCGGCCGGGAACGTCCGGCAGGCCCAGGGGCTCCCTGCTGCTCCCGCTCCGGTCCGCCACCCGATGCGTCAGGAGACGATGAAGGCGCGCGAGGTACCGCTGAACGCGGTGATCCGCCCGTTCCAGCCGTGCTTCCAGTCGCCGAAGTGCACCACGCGGTACGAGCCTGCCGGGGTGTTCTGCGGGACGTCCCACGTCACGGTCGCCTTGGACGTGGCGCCGCACGTACGGGCCCAGCGGTACCGCGTGGCCCAGTCGCCGTCGTCGGCGTGGCGGACCCACCGGTCCCCCACCCGGCGTTGCACTTCAAGGAAGGTGCCGCCACGGCGGAGGTTGTTCCTGGGGTGGCCGGTGACGAACACCACCGTGACCCGCTCCCCGCGCGCGTAGCGCTCCTCCGGCTCCTCCAGGACGTCGCCGAACTCCGTCATCAGGGGCGGGCTGTCGAACACGACGCCGGTCTGGAAGTTGAGCTGGTGACCGGACAGGTCCCGGGGCGTGGGCCCGTGGTGGATGTCCTTGCCCGTACGGAGGGCGGCGGCGAGCTTGCCGAACTCCTGCTGGTAGGCGTGCAGGGTGTAGCGGCCGCAGAGGGTGGAGCCGCCCTCGTACTGCTGACTGTCGTACTCCTCGGGGGTGGTGACGTACTGGCTGTGGGCGTTGGCGTACCCCTGCACGAAGACGTTCTCCAGGGGCACGCCCAGTTCCTCGGCGACGGTGCGGCGCAGGCGCAGGCCGGCGACGATGGTGAACTCGGCAGGACCTGCGACCAGGTGGAGCTGACCAATGCGGCCGATCTGCAGGGCAGGACGTCGGGGGTCCACGCTTCATCGCCCCGACCGGCAGCACCACCAGCTTCGGGGCCTGGGCGTCGGCGAGGTCCTTGGGGATCGGCGTATCGAGCCCGCCCAGGGCGTCGATCAAAGGATTCTTCGTGCCTTCGGGCACGGGAATCCCTGGGCCGGTCCTCGCTGCTGCCCGCCAGTACGGGCTCGCCGACCGCGGCCTTGCAGGTGGAGTGCGGTTCGCCGTCCGGGGTGAAGGCGCCCTCTACATCGAAGGTCGATATGTCGATGTAGCGCATCCGGGCGTCGCCGTGACGAAAACGTGCCTCTCCGGCGAAATGAGCAGTCGGCAACACCCGGGGGTGGGAAGGGGGTTCGGGCGACGCGCGGAGACCACGTCCGGTGCCGGGCGGATCGGCCGGGGGCGCTCGGACCGCCGGTCGCCTGCGATCGCGTATGCGTAAGCCCCCGTCCTCATACGTCATACGTGGACGGGGGCCCGACGCGATTCATCCGATGAGGGGGCGGCGTTCTCACGAACGCCACGGCCTCAGGGGACGGTGTCAGCGAACGGTCACGTTGACCACCGGAGAAACGGCTCGGCCGCCGACGATGCGCAATTGGTTCTTCCCCTTGAGACCCAGCTTGACGCGCAGCGAATACGAACCGCTCTTGTTGACCACTGCGACCGCCGGAAGGGACACCCACTTCGAGCGCTGCTTCTGCTGCAGCGTCAGCTTCGTACCGGCCGCAATGGACTCCGCCTTTCCGGAGACCCGGAACTCCTGCCACGCCTTGACGCTGCTCGCGTTCGAGGCAGCGGTCAGCGCGGGCTCGGCAAGGGCCGATACGATCCCGGTTTTCGCGGCGACGGCCTCCCCTGGCTGCGCACTGGTCGCCGCGTAGGCTCCGGCCGCCGTCCCGAGCACGAGCGACGCCGACAGAACGACCGCCGCCGCCACGGTCGTCCTACGGAATGCCTTGTTCATCGAATTCCCCTCCCGGAGTTGAAGACAGCCCTCAACCAGAAGCATGAAAGAACACCTGATCGGGTTGCTCGCCCACACCGGAGAACTTTCCTTGAGCATCGAATTGACATTGCCATGCCGAATGAATGAGTTCGGAACCGGCGGGTACGCGAGTGCGCCCTGCCGTGGTTCCGCGGAAGAGACTCCTCGTTCGGCGGAAGCGACTCCTCACGCCCTCGCGCTGCGCCTTCAAGGTGAATCCTCCTGGGTCCCGCCTTCGATCCGGGCAACCCCGGGCATCGCTGCTCGGGCAGACGAGACGGCGTCCCCGGGAGTCCGGTGGCGCTCCCCTTGACGCACGAGCACAGCTGACCCGAAGCAAAGGGCATGAAACCTCAGCAAACAGATCATTGCGGACAAAGGGTCTGTCGATCATAATCCGCGTGTCAGGTTCGAATCCCGCTTCCGGCATCCGGCCGTCGGCGCGATCGGACCTGCGATACGGCTCGCCGTCCGGCTCAGGCCATTCGAGTCGCCCTCCGGCATCGGGACGCGGCCCCGGGACCACTCAAGTGCAACCGTCCGTCCCCAACGCCTTGACCAAGGAAAGGAGCTGACCAGGTGTCGAACCGTGGTGGGCGTCCGGCCATGTTGAGGACTGCCATGGCGGGGGCTCTGCTCGTCGCCGGATGCGCAGTCACCTCGTGCGGCGACGACGACAACAAGGGTGACCCGAACGGCAAAGTCTCGGTCGTCTACGAGGACGACGCGATCGCGCCGGAGGACCGGCACGCCGTAGAGGTGATCCGGAAGTCCCGCGTGCTCGAACAGGTCGCCGACTGGGTGAACGAGTCGGTCGCCCTCCCGCACGACCTGGTCGTGAAGGTCACCCGCAAGGTGCCACCGGGGGTCACGGATGCGGTCACCCAGCCCGACGGCAGGACGATCTTCGTGCCACCGGCGTTCCTGACCCAGATCGAAGGGGTCCTCGGTGACGTGGTCAAGACCGTCAAGCGTCCCGCCCTGTTCCCCGAGGCCGAGTACAACGCCGATGACCTGACGTCGCAGTCGTTCCAGTTCGTCTTCGGCCATGAGATGGGCCATGCACTGCAGCGTCAGCTTCTGCTTGCGAACCTCGGCCTCGAGGAGGTCGCAGCCGACGGGTTCGGGTCGTTCTACACCATCAACGAGGTCGGGCCGAATCCATCGTTGGCTGCCGCACTCCTCTTCGACGCTCTCGCCCGCAAGGAGGGGAAGCTGACGTTGGAGGGGTTCTCGAGCGATCACCCCGTGACCCAGCAACGGGTCTTCAACTTCCTTTGCTACCTCGACGGGAGCGACCCGGAGAAGTACCGCGGACCCCTGGTCGATTCGGGCTACCTGCCGGAAACCCGCGCCCCGTTCTGCCCGCAGGCATGGGCGATGCTGGACTACGGCTGGTGGACCCAACTCCAGCCGCATTTCAGCAAGGGCTTCAAGGACGAGGGCGACAAGGCGCAGGACGACGCACGCGACCATCTGATCGCGGAGACGAAGGCCCTCGCGAAGGACCTCGACAAGATCCGCAGCGGGGAATGAGCGTGCCGGGCGATCGGCCCGCACTGCGGCTGTTGTGAACGCTGCGTCGAGATACGTTTCCCCAGCCGAGCGCCCCGCCTCCGGCACGGACGCCTGCGCGCCATCGCACCGCCGTCCCCCGTTCAGGGCCGGCCGTCAGTGCCGGGTGGAAGACTGCCCGGCATGATCGAATCACATGCGAAGGCGGACCTGCTCCGCTATCTGCAAGACGGGCGTGACGCCCTGCTGTGGAAGCTCGACGGACTCTCGGAATACGACATCCGCCGCCCGCTGACGCCGACCGGTACCAACCTCCTTGGACTGGTCAAGCACACGGCCGGCGTGGAGCTGGGGTACTTCGGCGACACCTTCGGCCGGCCCTTCTTCGGCAAGGATGCCCCGCCCCTGTGGTACGCCGATGATGCCGAACCCAACGCTGACATGTGGGCCACAGCGGAGGAGTCGCGCGAAGAGATCGTGGGACTGTATCGCCGGGCCTGGGAGCACTCGGACAGCACCATCACGACGCTGGCACTGGACGCGATCGGTCATGTGCCGTGGTGGCCGGAAGAGCGACGCGAGACGACACTGCACCACGTCCTGGTGCGCGTGATCGCCGATACGCACCGGCATGCCGGCCATGCCGACATCGTGCGAGAGCTCATCGACGGCGCGGTCGGGATGTTGAAGGGCAACGACAACATGCCACCGGGCGACGAGACAGCGTGGGAGGCCCACCGGCGCCGACTGGAGACTGCGGCACGGGAGGCCGGCGACGCCTGATCCGACCCCTGCGCCGCCACCTCCACCGGCTCCCGCGTCGGTCCTCCGGCCGGGCCGGAGATGTGCCCTGGTGCCTGACGCGCGATTCCCGTTCGACATTCCAGGGGCGTTCGGCGAACTGCTTCGCAACGCCTTCGGCCGGTCATCCGCCCGCCCGTGGACCCGCCCATTCCCGGCCCCGCCGCAGCCGCACATCCACTTCTGTCCTATGTGATGCAGGCCACAGAAGGCAGTCGTAACATCGCGGTCGGCGTGCGCGTGTTGAGAGCGAGACACGCACAACGACCACAGAAGGAATCGGGGAATGTCTGGTATGTCGAACGAAGCGACGTTCGACGCCTTCTACGCCGCCACGGCCAAGCGGCTGGTGGCTTCGGTTTATGCGATGACCGGGGACCTGGCCGAGGCCGAGGATGCAGTGCAGGAGGCGTACGTACGGGCGTGGCAGCGGTGGGACCGTCTGACACGCGAGGGCGATCCGCTGCCGTGGGTGCGCACCGTGGCGTCCCGACTCGCCATCAGCACCTGGCGCCGGACCCGTAACCGTCTTCGCGCGCAGCTCCGCCACGGGCCCGCCCCGCATGTGCCCGAGCTGTCCGAGGACCGGGTCGCGCTGGTGAACGCCCTCCGGGAACTCGGCCCGGATCAGCGCCGGGCGGTGGTGCTGCACCACCTGCTCGATCTGCCGGTGGAGCAGGTCGCGCGCGAAACGGGCGTGTCGAACGGGGCGGTCAGGACCCGCCTCAGCAGGGCCCGCAAACAACTCGGTGCAAGGTTCGCAATGTTGGACAGGCAGGACGAGGGGATCATCACTCATGGCTGACGTGGAGGAACTGCTGGACGGTGTCCCGGTGCGGCTGGAGTCCGCGCGGGTCGTACGGGCACGGGGCGAGCGGCGTCGCGCACGGCGGCGCACGGGCGTCGCGGTGGTCGCCGTGAGTGCCGCGACGGCTGTCGGCCTCGGCGTATGGACGCAGCTCTCCGGCGACCAGGACGGCTCGCGTGTGGCGGCGCAAGGCCCCAACCCCTTCACCGACTCGCGCGGAGTGATGCAGGCCCCGGACCCGTCGAGCCTGCCGATGAACGGGTCCCTGCACTGGACGGTCGATGAGAAGAGTTCGTCGTCGAACCAGCTCCCGCGGATGGGTCTGGGCAACGTCTGCCCGTCCTGGCGCGGGGACGAGGACTCCCTCCACTACTCCATGGGCACCGGGCTCTACAAGGGGAAGGACGGCGCCCGAGCGCGCTATCGCGTCGTCCACTTCAGCGAGCGCGACGACGTCGGCACCGCCTTGCGCGACATCGACAGAACCCTGCGCGACTGCGGGCTGAGCAAGCGTGCGGACGGCCTCTACAGCGGACGCACCGGCGACGGAGGCCCCATGCTCCGGGTCTCGGTGCGGCAGTGGAACGACTGGCTCGGCATCATCGAGACGCAGTACGCCCAGAGGTGACGAGCCCGGGTGCAACGCGGGCCGTGCGGGAGGTCCGGCGGCCGTGACGGCGGCCGGACACCCGGCCGCCACATTCATGGCGCGTAATGTCGGTGCAGGGCGCTTCTGTTGGGTATGACCCGTAGGCATGCGTACGGCGCGGCGACCCGGTCGCGCCGGATGCACCCGGCAACCCCCCACACAGAAGAGGCATGGCCCCATGACGAGACCCCCTGCCCGCAGAATCACCGCCGGAACGCTGCTGGCCCTCGGCTGTCTGACAGCGGCGGCGCTGCCGGCCGCCACGGCCCAGGGCGCCGAGCGCTTACCGCACGACACAGGGAAGGGCCTCGGTCGCGGCTGCGTGGTGGTGTGGTTCGACCTGGGCGAAACCCTGGTGCACACGGCCGAGGACGGGAGCATCCGGTACATGCCGGGAGCCGCCACACACCTGCGGGCCCTCCGTGCCCGGCACATACCCGTCGGCCTGATCACCAACGTCCCCTCCTCCTGGGGCAACACGGACGCCGAGCGCGCCGCGGAGCTGAAGAAGGTGGTCGACAAGGACTGGAAGGACTCCCGCCCCTTCGCCTGGAGCGACTTCGGCGACCGTATCCTCACCCCACGCACCGAGGCCGAGCGCAAGCCCGCCGCCGCGCTCTGGGAGCGCGCCCGGGACACCTCCCGCGGGTGCCGGCTGGTCTACCAGGCCGAGACGAACGACGAGATCAGAGCGAGCAGTTCGCTGGGCTTTGTCTCGTATCTGGTGGGGCGCCCCTACTGGCCGGCCTTCATGCCCGTTCCTCTGATCGCCGCGCTGGGACACCTTCCCCGCCGGTTGTGAGGCCATTGCGTGCTGCGCGGGCAGCCTTCCTGCCCGCGCAGCACGCTGCGTGCGACCGGGCGGAGCCGAAACCCTCCGACGAGCGTCAGCCCGCCAACGCCCCCGGCCCCGACCTCGTTTTGGCCTGCCGTTTCCGCCACCCCCGCCGGGGCAGGCGCTCACTACGCGCAGCCGGGCAGGTCCGAGGGGCCCGGCCCGGACCCGGTCACGGGAGGCGACGGTATGAACGCGTGGGTACCGGCATGGGGGCGTCGTAGGGCCCGGCAGGCGGCCGGCAGTCCGGTGATGGAAGCTGCGGCCCGATGGGGCCTGGCAGCCCGAGGGTCGCTCTACTTCATGGTCGGTGCGCTCGCCCTGCGCATCGCCTTCGGCGATCGCGGTGAACAGGCCGACCGCGGCGGCGCGCTGGAGGAGTTGTCCGCCCGCCCCATGGGAGCACCTCTGGTGTGGGCCTTGGGTATCGGTCTCGCCGGAATGGCGGTGTGGCGGCTCTCGGAAGCGCTCGTGGGCGCATCCGGTCCGGACGGCCGCAAGGCCCGCAAGCGCCTGCTGTCCACGGCGCGCGCCGCCTTCTACACCTTCGTCGCCTTCTCGGTGCTCTCCTTCGCGGCAGGCGTCAAGGCCAGCGGATCGAGCGACCAGCAGTCGCGGGACGTGACCTCCCGGGCTCTTGAACTCCCCGCAGGACAGTGGCTGGTGGGCCTCGGCGGACTGGCCGTCGCCGGGGCCGGAGTCTGGATCGGGGGCCGCGCGGCGCTGCGGAAGTACCACAAGCATCTCAAGCGTTCCTCGATGTCACGGCGCACCCGGAAGGCCATCGACGTACTCGGCGTCTCCGGCGGCGTCGCCCGCGGAGCGGTCTTCGCGCTGGCGGGAGGCTTCGTGATGCAGGCGGCGGTGGAGTACGACCCCGATGAGGCCAAGGGCTTCGACGACACCCTGCGCGCGTTCGCCGATGCCCCCGCCGGCCCCTGGCTGCTCGCGGCCATCGCGGCGGGGTTGGCGCTGTTCGGGCTGTTCTCGTTCGCCCTGGCCCGCTGGCGACGGGTCTGACACCTCCTCGGCCGGTACCGCGGGCACTGTGTGAGCGCGCGGGGCCGCCTACCCCTACACCCGCGGGTGTGTCCCGGGTGCGGCCGCGGCCAGGACGGCGTCGACGACCGCGGGCACCGAACGCGGGTGGTGGTCCAGGAAGAGGCTCGGCTCCACCAACTCCAGCTCCATCAGCCGCGGTTCGCCGTCATCGCCGGTCACCAGGTCGACCCGTCCGTACAGCAGCCCGGCGGGGTCCGGCACGGCGGCCAGCGCATGCTCGGCCACGCGGAGTTCGGCCGCGGTGGCTGCCACGGCTCCAGCCCGGGGTGGGGCACCTTCTGGGTGGGGCACCTTCTCCGCGTCGTAGGGGCGACGCCGCTTCCAGTACTGACGCCCTTGCGGCTGGCGTGCAGGAACCCCCCGCCGAAGAACTGCAGGATCTTTTCCACGGGGCGCGATCCGCGACAGTAGGGGCCGGGGCGGAGAAACCGTGGAGGCCGGGGCTCGAAAGCCCCGGCCTCCTGCCGGCCGCCCTCGGTGGATCACTGCCACCCGTTCACCTTGCGCCGCTGTGTCTGCGACGCCTTCATCTGGACGGTCCGCGCCAACAGGACAGTTCGGGCCATGGTTTCCGTCCCTCCTCGAGGGGTTCTTCACCGGAACCGTAGGCCCCCCGGCTCCCGCAGTTCGTGGGGACCGGTTACTCAGATTCCGGTCGTACGCCCGGTAACCCCGCAGGTGAGGTCGGGACCGGCCGTGGCCGAACGGCCCGGCAGCTCTCGCTCGCGCCAACTCCGGGGCGCAGCGCTCCGCAGGGCACATCCCGGCGGTGCGCGAGCAGGCCGCAGCACTGGTTACGGGCCTGTCGTGCCTGTCGCGCCGTGACATGAGAGGACCGACGCGCCGGTCAGGTGCTTCTATGAACCGAGACCCAGTGGGTCTCGCACGACCGGCCGCGTGCGGAAAGCGCTCCCGTGGGCAGGGGCGCGATCGGGCCGTCACGGTGCCGCACGACCGGATGCCCGCCACGACCGACACGCGCACAGGGAGGCATAACCACGCCTTCCCCGGCCGGATGATTTCTTCCGTGCCTGCCATGGACGAGATCACCCGCCGCCACACCCTGCGCATCGCCCGCCACGGCGCCTACGGCCCGCGGGACGCGAAGCGGCGGGCCGCCACTGACACCGCCGCACCGGCGGACGGAGAGGGCGGCGCCCGGTGAACGCCCTCGCCTCGGGGTTCGCCTGGGGAGGCTTCGCGCTCAATCTGGCGGTGTCGGCGGGCGTGGCGTTCGCCGTCCTCCTCGTCACCTTCGCGGTGGCGCTCCGCGCCGGGGTCCACCGAATCGTCGACGTCGCCTGGGGCCTGGCCTTCGCCGCTGTCGCCGTGAGCTCGTACGGCATGTCGGCCGGGTACGGCGACGGCGCCCGGCGGCTGCTCGTCACCCTCCTCACCGTGGTGTGGGGGCTGCGCCTGGCCGGGTACCTCGCATGGCGCGGGCGCGGGCAGGGAGAGGACCCGCGCTACGAGAGACTGCTGGGCAGGGCATCGGGGAACCGCACCTGGTACGCGTTCCGTGTCGTGTACCTCGTGCAGGGCGCCCTGGTCTGGCTGGTGTCGTTGCCGGTCCAGGCAGCGGCGTACGAGACCGGTCCCGTGAGCTTCCTCGCATGGCTGGGCACCGCGCTCTGGCTGCTCGGTCTCACCTTCGAGACCGTCGGCGACCACCAACTGGCCCGGTTCAGGGCCGACCCGGCGAACCGCGGCACGCTCATGGACCGCGGGCTGTGGTCCTGGACCCGCCACCCCAACTACTTCGGCGACTTCTGTGTGTGGTGGGGCATCTTTCTCGTCGCCTGCGACGCGCCGGCGGGAGCGGCGGCGACCGTCGTCGGCCCATTGGCCATGTCGTTCCTGCTGATCGGTGGCAGTGGCAAGGCGCTGCTGGAGCGGCACATGGCGGACCGGCCCGGGTACGCCGCCTACCGGGCCAGGACCAGCGGCTTCGTACCCCGCCCGCCGCGCGGCCGGCGGGAGCGGGACGGGGAGACCGGGTCCTAGCGGCGCAGGGCGAGTTCGCCCGTGTCCCGTTTGAAGGCCCACTCCATCCGCGGCTCCATCGTGAAGCGGAAGAGGCGCCGGACGGGTGGGGTGCAGAGCGCCGTGATGACGGCGGTGGCGATCAGGGTGACGGTGATCTCGCCCTCGGGGGTGTGCAGCCACGGGAGTTCGTACCAGTTCCAGAAGCGCGAGCCCTTGGCCAGGAAGCCGTGCAGCAGGAAGCCGTACAGCGTGCCCGCCCCCCAGGGCGGTGAACCACATGCGCCGCCTCGGAACCCAGGTGAGGAAGCAGGCGACCAGCACCATCGAGCAGCCGAAGAGGGCCACGGTCATGATCGCGCCGCTCCACGCCGGGGCACCCAGTTCCTGCGCGCTGTCACGCCGGTAGAACCAGGCGGCGTTCATCCTCGGGGCCGCCCAGTAGGCGACGGCCAGGGCCGTGGCGAAGACCGGCAGGGACAGGATCCTGACCTCCCGACGGCGCAGGACCTGCAGATGCTCGGCTCGCACGAACAGACCGACGACGAAGAACGGCAGATACTGCAGGATGCGCTGCAGGGCGAGGTCGTCCCCGATGTCGGGAGAGACGCTCGCGAGTACGGCGATGGCCAGGGCGATGGACACCGGCCGGCGCAGCATCTTCCACACCGGCGTGGTCAGGCGCCAGACGAACAGCGCGGCCAGGAACCAGGTCAGATACCACGGGTCGAGCAGGCTGACCGGATGGCCGGGGTCCTCGTCGGCCCAGCGCTTGAAGAGCGAGTACGCCACTTCGAAGATCACGTAAGGCACGGCGACGCCGGTGACCAGCCGCTTCATTTGGGCGGTCGTCATGGTGAAACTGCGCGAGAAATAGCCGGAGACGAAGACGAACGCCGGCATGTGGAAGGTGTAGAGGAAGATGTAGAGCCCAGCCGCCGCCCGGCTGTCCCCCCGGAGCGGTTCCCAGGCGTGTCCGCACGCCACGAGGACGATCGCCAAGTATTTGACGTTGTCGAAGTAGGGGTCGCGCTGCTTGGTCTGCCGTTCGGGGGCCTGTCCGGGTCCGCTCCGTTCCGCGCCGCCGCCCGTTCGCGCGCACCCGGAGGCCGGTGGGCGTACCCGGAGTTCCGTGGTGCCTGAAGAGTCGTTTCTGCGCCGGTTGTCCGTCACGCCGCCACCCGCCCGGCCCGTCGCCACGGGGTCACTGGCGGCACGCCACGCCGGCGGAAGGAGGCGGAACGGACCGGCCACCGCACCCCCGCGGCGAAAACTTGCGCATGTGCGTGCACTTCCCCGGGCCCTCCGTTCCGGTGATACGAGACATGTCCCGCGTACCCGCCATGTGAGAGGAAACGCCCCCCGGATCCGGCCGCGAGACGTGTTCCCTGCCGGGCCCGGAGACCCGGCAGGGAAGCACTGTATGCCGCTTCGGGCACGCCCGGCCCCTCCGCGGCGGCACCAAGGTGCGGGCCGGCCGCGCCCAGGGCTCCGCACGAGGGCGCCGGTTCCTGTGATCGAAGCCCTCGCGGCCTGCCGGCACCTTCAACCACGGGGAGGGACAGCGCGCGTGGGGCACCAAGATCGCCGTGTGGGAACCGAGGTCCCTTACAGGGGCGGGAGCGCGAGGGCGGAGGGGAGGTCGGTTCGGCGGCTGATGTCCAGCTTCTCGTACGAGCGCTGGAGGAGGTTGGCCACCGTGCGGACCGAGATGTGCAGGCGCTCGGCGACGGCCTGGTTGCTCAGTCCGGAAGCCGCCAGCTCGCACACCTCCCGTTCCCGGCCGGTCAGCGTCCCGCCCCGCGCGGCACCCGGGAGCCAGGGGGGCGTGCGGCCGGTGCAGCGGGAGCGCAACTCCTCAGCGATCCGGACCAGTTCGGCGCGGCGCTCACGGCCCTTCGCCAGAGCGGAGGCCGCCAGGACCGCCTCGAGGGCCAGCCCCGCGTAACCCAGCCGCCCCAACTCCTCTCCCACCGCGACCAGTTCACCGACATCGTGGGCGGCGAGAGCCTTGCCGTGGCGGGCGAAGAGGGTGAACAGCGGGCTGTCGCAGGAGGCCGCCGCACCGGTCAGCCGGCGGGCGGCCGCATGGGTGGGCCGCAGACGGCAGCACAGATACGAACTCTCCGCCGCCGTGGTCAGCCGGCCCCCCGCCAGATAGCGGTCCGCCAGCCGGTCCTCCAGATCCGCCGCCAGGCCGAAGCGACCCGCGGCGGCCTCCACCCGCGCCTCGCCCTTCATCAGGTGTTCGCGCAGACTGGAGTCGGGCGGAAGGTTGCGCACGGCCCGGGCGAGGACCTCGGCGGCGTAGTCGGTGCGGCCCAACGCCGCCGCGCAGGAGGCGTATTCGGTGACGATGTAGGCCACGACGGGGAAAATGGTCTGCTCGTTGACCATCGCGTACGCCTCGCGCAGCAGCGGAAGGCCCTGCGCCGGGCGGCCCGCCCAGCAGAAGGCGACGCCGTGGATGAACGCCACGAGGGTCACTTCTGCGCGGTCACCGCGTTCGACCGCCTGCCGGTAGAGGCGTTCTGCGAGGGCCAGCGCTTGTTCGAGCCGGCCGGCCATCACCAAGGCGTAGACCTGACAGGCGATCGTGGCGCCCCGCATCGAACCCCAGGCGCCCGGCAACCGGATCACACCGCGGTCGAACTCGGAGACCACCTGGGCGGGTCTTCCGCGGAACGTGAGGGTGTACGCGCGCAGGGGCGCGGAGGCGTTGTCGACCAGCCACCCCCCGCCCGTCCCGGTGCGCAGGGCGGACGGGACGATACGGTGCGCCGGGCTGGCCCCGTGAGTGAACAGCTCCAGCGCGGTCGTGGCGACGTCGTACTCGGGCCCGCCGTCCGATGCCGCGGCCAGCACGGCACGCGCCCTGCCGGGCTGACGCAGTCCCCAGAAGAGGTTCAACGCACGCAGCGCGGGCGGCCCGTCGTGGGCGGCGAGCAATTCCTCGGCACGGGCGGACAGCCCCTGGGCGACCAGCGCCTGCCCGTGGACGCGGACCGCTTCGGGCCCCTCGGCGGTGGAGGCCAGGCGTTCGGCCAGCGGCGCGTCACCGCTGTCCAGCGCCGCCCCGGCCGCCTCCAGCAGAGCCGCGGAGGGTACGTGGGCGCCGGCGTGTTGCCGCCACAGCACGGTGCGGATCGGGTCGGCCCTGTCCCCGTGCCGCTCGTGCGCCTCGGCCAGATCCCGGTGCACCCGCCGCGCGCGCAAGGGGCCGGTGCCCGCCCGCACCACCTCGCCGTAGAGGGGATGCTTCAGCCGTACCAGTGCCGACGCCGATACCGGCGAAGGGGCGGGGGCGGGCGTGGGACCCGGTGTCCGCGCATCCGGCGTCTGCGCACAGGGTGCCTGCACACCGGGTGTCCGTCTGCCGACCGGATCCCGGGTCTGCCCTCGTACGGGGGCGGCCGGGCTCGCCATCTCCGGTATGCAGGTGATCAGGCCGCGGTCGGAGAGGGCGTTCAGGACCGATGGGGCGACCAGGGCCTCCAGCACCCGCCGTTCGACCGGGCCGGCGTGCGCCAGGTACTCCAGCGCCCGCACCTGGCCCGCCGCCAGGTCGCCGACGGCCCGGGCCACCAGATCCCTGAGCTGTGCGTGCGCCCCCACCGGCCCCCGCCACCCCCACACGCCGCGGACACGGTGCAGCGCGCCGGTCTCCGCGCCCGCGCCGAGCAGATGTCGCAGGAAGAGCGGGTTGCCCCCGGTCATGCGCCACAGTGCGGCGGCACTGAGGCCGTCGACCGGACCGTCCAGCACATGCCGCAGGAGCATGACGAAGTCCGGTTCGGGAAGTGCGGTCAGGTGCACGGTCTTGAGCGCGACCGCACGCCGCAGCGCGCCCAGCGCGCCGGTGTCGGAGACGGGATCCCGCGCGGTCAGCAGCACCGAGGCGCCCGCGTCCTCCACCAATGCGGCGACCAGCGCCGACGAGGCCGTATCGAGGTGGTCGGCATCGTCCACGCCCAGCACGAGACCCCGACCGCCGGCGCGGGCACGTACGGCCTCCGTGAGCGCCCGGATCGTGGCTCCGCCGGGGCCCGCCCCTCCGGGGAACCAGTCCGCGATCGCCAAAAACGGCACATCCCGTGTGGTGGCGCTGCCCCCCGCGGTCAGAACGGCCATGTCGCCTTCCCCGCACCGCTCCAGTACGGCCTCGGCGAGGCGGGTTTTCCCCACCCCCGCCTCGCCCGAGACCAGAACGGCAGCGGACGACTGGCCGAGCAGGCCTGCCAGTTCCGCGACCTGACCGCTCCGTCCGGTCAAGGGCCACGCGCCTGTGGGGAAGTCGCTGCTCATTGCCCACGAGCCTGTGTCGCGCACAGCGGAAAAGCAATGGTCACGGCTTACTCATGACCCCGTCAGGCCGTGACCACAAGGGTGAGGGGCGCACAGGAGAAGGGCGCATGACACCAGTGAAAGGAGGCACGATGCGAACAGTCCTCGCCCTTGTGGCGACGAGCGCGCTGGCAGCGCTGTCCACCGTGCCCGCCGCGGCCGGGCCGGGGCAGCATGGGCAGGAGGACCGGCAAGGCGCGCGGGCTCAGGGGCAAGGTCAGGGTCCGGGGCAGGGGGAGGGGCACGGGCAGGGCCGGGGAAGCGGGCCGGCCGTGGCCCAGGAGTCGGCGGTGGTGGCCGCGGCCGGGGACATCTCGGTCAACTGCGGAGAGCCGCTCTGCCCGGACGCCGACACCGCGGACCTGGTCGCCGGCATGTCACCGGACGCCGTCCTGACGCTGGGCGACCAGCGCAACGACAGCGCCGGCCTGGAGGACTTCCAGGAGCACTTCGACCCGACCTGGGGGCGCTTCAAAGAGCTCATCAAGCCCAGCCCGGGCAACCACGAGTACGACGGGGACCCGGAAGCCGGCGGCTACTTCGGCTACTTCGGCGAAGCCGCTCGGCCCCGGGGAGAGTCCTGGTACAGCTTCGACATCGGCGGCTGGCACGTGGTGTCCCTCAACTCCGAGGAGGACCGCAGGGCCGACGGCGAGCAGGTGCGCTGGCTGGCCGAGGACCTGGCGGCCACGGACAAGCAGTGCGTGATGGCTTACTGGCACCGGCCCAAGTACAGCTCGGGCAGCGGCCACGGCGATTTCCCGAACGTGAAGCCCTTCTGGGATGTCCTGCGGGAGCACGGCGCCGACGTCGTACTCAACGGCCATGACCACGACTACGAGCGCTTCGCGCCGCAGGACGCGGACGGCAACGCCACCGAGGACGGGATCCGGCAGTTCGTGGTCGGTACGGGAGGCGCCTGGCAGCGGCCTTTCGGCGAGACCCGGCCCAACAGCGAGTTCCGGCTCGCCGACACCTTCGGGGCCCTGAAGCTCACGCTCGACCCGGGCAGCTACGCCTGGCAGTTCGTCGACGTCGACGGCACGGTCCACGACGAGGGCGGTCCCACCGCCTGCCAATGAACACGGCACCGGCCGGCCCGGGGCCCGGCGACGGGGCGGTGAACCGGGCGGTGAACGGGGGCGAACGAGGGGGCGCGGACCCCGCGCCCTGCGCCCCGCTCGTACGCAGGTGAGGCGGGTGCCGTACGTACGGGCGCACTCCCTCGTGACGCGCGCACACCGCTCCGGGACCCACCGCATGCACGCGGCACCCCCACACGCGGACGGCCATGGGCCCTCACGGGCCGACCGGCCGCCTTGTCCGCGCCCACCCTGACCGGCAGCCACGCACACCGTGACGGCAAGGGCCGGAAAGTCCCTCCGGACACATTCCCCCCACAGGAGAGTTGGGATGACACTGAGACGCCATATGAAGAAGCTGCTGACCCTGGGCGCCGCCGCAACCCTCGCGGCCGGCGTCGTCGCGACCGCGGGAGCCGCGGAACCGTCGCTGGTCCTGGACTGGGAGAGCGAGGGCCAGCGGACCCTGCCAGACGCGCCCCCGCCGGACTGGGCCAAGGAGTACGACCCGTCGATCCGGCACGACAACGGGGAGCCGCAGGCCCGGGTGGCCAAAGCCCCGGATCCGGTTCGCGCGGGCGAGTACTCCGCCCGGTTCGAGCTCCGCAAGGACGACCCGGCCATCAACGGCGGTACCCGCTCGGAGCTGTCCGGCGACTTCCTCACCGGGGAGCATTGGTACGGCTTCAGCACCTACCTCAGGGACTGGGATCCCGACCGGGCGTCCGACATCGTCACGCAGTGGCACCAGCACTGGGACGTCGGCAGCTCCCCGCCCCTGTCGATCAACACCCGCAAGGGGCACTGGGAGATCAGCCAGAACTGGGAGGACCACCAGGAGCAGACCGACCTGGGCGCGTACGAGACGAATAAGTGGACCGACTGGGTCGTGCATGTGAAGTGGTCCTCGGGCGACGACGGCGTGCTGCAGATCTGGAAGGACGGCGAGCCGGTCCCGGGCTTCGAGAACCGCACGGGCAAGAACACGTACAACGACGACCGCGGCAATTACATGAAGATCGGCATCTACAAGTGGCCGTGGTCCCAGGGCAAGCCGTCCGACACCGACCGCCGGGTGCTGTTCCACGACGAGGTGCGCGTCATGGGGGCGGACGGCAGCTACGAGGCCGTCGCCCCGGCGGGCGGCACCCCGTCGCCCGCGGCGGGCAAGAAATCCACGGGCGAGGTGTCAACGGACAAGGCGTCCACGGACGAGGCGGCTGCCGACAAGGACGCGTCCGGCGCCAAGACCGGGGCCGGCGCCAAGACCGGGGCCGGCGCCAAGACCGGGGCCGGCGCCAAGACCGGGGCCGGCGCAGCTGCGGCCGGACGCTGACAGGACCGTCATGAACAGCACTCCCTGGCCCCTGGTGGGGCGAGCCGGACAGATCGCCGAAGTGTCTGCCCTGCTCGGGAGGGAGGCCCGCGGAGTACTGCTCACCGGTGAGCCGGGCATCGGCAAGTCCCGGCTCGCCGCGGAGGTTCTGGACCGGTGTGCGCACGACGGCGCCTACGTCGTGCGCACATCCGGTGCCCAGGCCAGCAGCCGTATGCCGTTCCACGCCATGACGGGCCTGCTCACCCCACCGCGGACGCGCCCGCACACCACCGCCCGTTCGCACCGCGACGCACGCCAGGGCGGCCCCGAGCCCACCGCGGACCTCTTCGCCCGCGTGGCACGCGACTTGCAGGAGCGCGCCGAGGGCAGGCCGGTGGTGCTCGGCGTCGACGAGGCCGACCACCTCGACGCGGTTTCCGGCGCGCTCGTCCAGCACCTCGCCGCCACCGCACGGGCCACTCCCCTCCTCGCCGCCCGTACGGACGCGCTCGACAGGCCGACCGTACGAGCCCTGCGCGGCCGTTCCCTGGTCCGCGAGATCGTCGTCGGCGGGCTGACCCGCGAACAGGTCGGCGCGCTGCTCGACGGCGCCCTCGGCGGGCCGGTCGACGGCCTGACCACCGACCGGCTGCACCGGCTGACCGGGGGCAACCCCCTCTTCCTGCAGCATCTGGTCGCCACCGGGCGGAGCTCGGGCGCTTTGCGCGCGAGCTCCGGTGTGTGGCGCTGGCACGGTCCGCTCCGAGGGTACGAACGGCTCACCGACCTCGTCGTCGGCGCCGTCCGCTCCCTCGGGCCCGACGAGGCCCGCGCCCTGGAGTGGATCGCCCATACGGAGCCCGTCCCTCTGACCGTGCTGGAGCGCCTGGCCGTTCCCGACGCCCTGGAGGAGTTGGAGCGCCGGTCGCTGATCATTCTCGAAGGCGAAGGCGACCGTCTGCGCGTGCGCACCAGCCACCCCCTGTACGGCGAGATCACCCGCTCCCGTACGCCCTCGGCCCGCCGCCGGGTCGTCTATCGCGAGTTCGCCGACGCTCTTGCCGACAGCGGCCTCGCGCACGAACAGCGCCTCGCCCTTGTCAACTGGCGTCTCCTGGCGGGCGATCCGGTGGCCGACAGGGACATCCTGGCGGCGGCCGCCGACGCGTTCGCGCGCCGCGACCCACGCCTGGCCGAACGCCTCGCCCGTACGGTTCCGGCCGGGCGTGCCCTTCTCGCCGAGGCACTGGTCGTCCAGGCGCGGGCCGATGAGGCCGAACAACTCCTCTCCCGGATCGACCGGCCCGCGCTCCGCGCCCTGAACCTGTTCTGGGGTCTGCGCCGCATCGCCGAAGCGACACAGGTCCTCAAGGAGGCACGAGTGCCTCGCACGGAGCGGACGGGCCAGCACGGGACGGCACCGACGGGCCGGGACGACACGGCACATACGGGCCGGCACGGCACGGCACCGACGGGCCAGGACAGTGACGGGTCCCCGTGGCCGGATGGCGAACGGTCCGCCGGCGAGGACGGCGAACGGTCCGCGGACCGGCTCGCCCGGGCCGAACTCGCCGTCGCCGAGCTCGCCCTGGCCACCTTCGGGCACGGCCACACCAACACCGACGACCTCCCGGACCTGCCGGACCTGCCGCCCGAGACGGCCGTCGCCTGCGCCGCCGCGCCACTGCGCGCCTATCTGCTCACCTTCAGCGGCCGACCGGCCGCAGTCGTCGCCCAGGCCCACTCCGGCGAACTGCCGCTCACCTCGCTGTGGCCGACCATGGGCGGGGCGGTTCAGGCAAGCCATCTGCACGCGCTGGTCCTGGCGGGCCGGATCACCACTGCCCTGGCGACCGCGCAGGAGTACTACCAGGCCGCCGTCGAGCAGGGCATCGGTGACGTCGCCGCACTGCTCACCCTGGAATGGGGCGTGTGCCACGCGTGGGCCGGGAACCACTCGGCCGCCCTGCCCCACTTCCGCGAAGCGCGCGCGCTCATCGACGAGCACACCCCGTTCCCCGTCCAGGCGTATGTGTTCAGTGAGTACGCTGCCGGGCTGGCCGCCACCGGGGACGCCGCGTCAGGGCGCCGCGTCCTGTCCGAGGGCGAGAGGCGGCTCCCCGCCGGATCGTCGATGCACGAACACCTGGCCCTGGGCCGTATCCGCCTTTTGGCCTGTTCCGGCAGCATCGAACGGGCGGCGCCCGAGGCGGAGGAGCTTGGGCGGCGGTATCTGGCGCGGAGCCGTCTGACGAACGCGGTCGAGGCGCTGTACTACGCGAGCAGGATCCGGCCGTCGGTACGGACCGCCGCGACCCTCGAAGGGCTCGCCGCACTCTGCGACAGCCCTCTCTTCCCGCTGCTGGCTCGGCATGCGCGGGCCGCCGCCGAGGGCGATGCCTCCGCCCTGGGCGAGGTTTCGTCCGCCCTGGCCGGTCTGGGCTACCACGGCATCGCGGCCGAGGCATCGGCCCGGGCGTCGGCGCACGCCACGGGGCGGGAGGCGGCCCACCACGCGTACCGCGAGGCCCAACAGCGGGAACTGTGCCAGGGGTTCCGCCCACCGTGGTCGCCGCAGACGACGCTCGCGCTGCCGCTCACCCCGCGCCAGCGGGAGATCTGCGAACTGGCCGCGCGCGGACTGGACAACCCTGCGATCGCCACACGCCTCGCGCTGTCCGCCCGCACCGTCGCCAACCATCTGCAGGCCGCCTACACCAAAATCGGCGTCCGCTCCCGGTCGGAGTTGGCGTCCGCGCTGGGGCTCTGAGACCGGCGTCCGTGTCGGCGCTCGCCGCGGCGTCGCAGGGTCCGCGCCGGAGCAACGGACACGGCGCTCAGCCGGACCAGCGGATACCGTTCTCCGCCGGACGAGCGGAGGCAAAGCGCTCAGCCGGACGATGCCGAACTCCGGGTGGGCGCCCCAGCATTGCTGGATACGACTCCGGTCGAGCGGCCAACTCGGAGACGTACTGCCCACCGACGGTGTAGGGGGTTGGTCCTTGGAAGATCGCGATCTCGGTGAACAGGGACGCGGCGCTGTTGGGGTGTGTGTGCGTCAACGGCCGTCCACCACCCCTCGTTTTCCAATATGACGACACGCAGATTCACGTGCGCTGGGCCTGGGCACTCTCCCGCGGCAGCCTGGTGACGGTCAGCGCACACGCAACGACGACAGCGATGGCCGCGAAGACGAATGCGTAGACCGTCGCT
>NZ_JBFAYQ010000073.1:0-19293 GCF_040681345.1 Streptomyces sp. NPDC051776
ACCTGCCCCGACGCCAGCTCCGCCCCCGCCTCCGGGAAGACCGTCAGACCAAGCCCCTCCAGCGTGCCCCTCTCCACAACATCCAGCCGCCACGCCGACTCCCCCAACACCCCCGACTCCCCGCCCGGAACAGCGAGTCCACCCGAGGCGACCCGGCTCAAACGAGGCGCGTAGGCCGTGCCACCCCGTACCGCCAACTCCGGCTCACCCGAAGCAAGCCCCCCGGACACAACCGCCCACGACTCCTCCGAACCATCCACATCCAGCAGACCGAACCGCCCCGGATTCTCCGCCCGCGCCGCCCGCACCACACCCCACACCGCAGCCAACACCGGATCCGGAAGCTCCTCGTCGAGCGCGACGGCCCCCTCCGTGACGATCACCAGCCGCGCACCCTCGAACCGCTCCTCCGCCAGCCAGCCACGGACCAGTTCGAGCACGTTCGCGGCGACGGAATGTGCTGCCTCCGGTTCGCTGCCGATGGGGCGCTCGACCCGTACCAGTACGTCGCCGGCCACGGCCTCTTCCGGCGCGGGCAGACCTGAGCCAGCCGTGGGGACCGGTCCCGGTGCCGCCGGCACCCGCGCCCAGTCGACCTGAAACAGGGCCTCCCGGGGGCCGCCGTCGGGCGGGGTGATCACGCCGGTCGCCTCTCGCAGCACCAGTGAGTCCACGGAGGCGACCGGCCCCCCGGTGGTGTCCGCCAGTTCCAGCGCCACCGCGTCGGGGCCGACCGGGGTGACGCGTACCCTCAGCTCGCGTGCGCCCGAAGCCCACAGCTGCACACCGCTCCAGGAGAACGGCAGGCGCAGGGACCCGTCGGCGCCGAACACTCCTCGCAGGACGGCGTGCAGAACGGAGTCCAGCAGTGCGGGGTGCATCCCGAACCGGTCCGCCAGTGCCTCGTGTCCGCTGGGCAGAGCGACCTCGGCGAAGATGTCTTCGCCGCGCCGCCACAGGCCGCGCAGGCCCTGGAACACGGGACCGTACGACAAACCCGACTCGGCGAAACGCTCGTACGCGTCCTCGACGGGCTCCGCCACCGCACCCGGCGGCGGCCACACTGCGAAATCGGTGGCGTCGTCCGGACGGGGAGTCACTGGCTCGGTGGTGAGCACACCGGTGGCGTTGAGGCTCCACGCCCCGCTCTCCGAGGCGTCGTCGGGGCGCGTGAAGACGCTGACGCCGCGGCGCCCCGAGTCGTCCGGACCGTTCACCAGCACCTGGACATGTACGCCGCCCTGCTCGGGGAGGACCAGCGGGACGGCGATGGTCAGTTCCTCCACCCGGTCGCAGCCGACCTGGTCGGCCCCTCGGAGGACGAGCTCCAGGAAGCCTGTTCCGGGGAACAGGACGGCGCCCGCGACCGTGTGATCGCGCAGCCAGGGGTGGCTCTGCAGCGACAGGCGTCCTGTGAACACCACGTTTTCGGAGTCGGCCGGTGCCACGGCCGCTCCGAGCAGCGGGTGGCCGGTGGCGGAGAGGCCGAGGAGCGAGATGTCGCCGCTGTGCCGTTGTGCGGCCGGGCTGGGCCAGTAACTCTTGCGCTGGAACGCGTACGTCGGCAAGTCGACCGTGCTCGCTCCGCTCCCGGCGTAGACCGCGGTCCAGTCCACCTCGCCGCCGCGGGCGAACAGCGCGGCGACAGCGGCCAGTGCCGCCGGTGCCTCCGGCCGGTCCCTGCGCAGGGTCGGCAGGATCAGGGGCGTGGCGGCGTCCGCGTCGAGGTCCACGTCGAGGCATGCCTGGGTGAGCGCGGTGAGTGTGCCGTCCGGGCCGAGTTCCAGGTACCGGGAGACGCCCTGGTCTGCGAGCGTGCGTACGGCGTCGCGGTAGCGGACGGTCCGGCGGACGTGGCGCACCCAGTAGTCGGGGGTCATGAGTTCGGCGGGGTCGGCGGAGGTTCCGGTGAGGGAGGAGACGACCGCCAGCCGGGGTTCGGCGTACGAGAGCTCCTCGGCGACTGTCCGGAACTCGTCCAGCATCGGCTCCATCAACGGCGAGTGGAAAGCGTGACTCACGCGCAGGACGGTCGTCTTGCGGTCCTGCGCGCGGAAGCCTTGCGCGATCTCCTCCACCGCATCCGACTCACCGGCGATCACCACGGCCTGCGGCCCGTTGACCGCGGCGATGTCCACCCGCTCGTCCAGCAGCGGCAGCACCTCCTCCTCGGAGGCCGCCACCGCCACCATCGCGCCGTCCTCCGGCAGTGCCTGCATCAACCTGCCCCGCGCGGCGACCAGTCGGCACGCGTCCGCCAGCGACCACACCCCCGCCACATGCGCCGCCGCCAACTCACCGATCGAATGCCCGGCCAGCGCATCCGGACGCACACCCCACGACTCCAGCAACCGGAACAACGCCACCTCAAGCGCGAACAGCGCAGGCTGCGCGAACTCCGTACGATTCAGCAGTTCCGCATCCCCACCGGAATCGCCGAAGACGGCCTCCCGCAGGCTGAACGGGAGTTCCGCGTCCACCGCGTCGAAGGTGTCCGCGAAGACGGGGTACGTCTCGTACAACTCCCGTCCCATGCCCAGGCGTTGGGCGCCCTGGCCCGCGAAGAGGAACGCGAGCTTGCGGCCGGAGCGCTCGACGGCGCCGGTGAGAACCCGGGCTACGGGCTCGCCTTCCGCCAGGGCGTGCAGCCCGTGTTCCAGTTCATCGCGGTGGGCGGCCAGGACCACCGCACGGTGGTCCAGCGTGCATCGGGTGGTCGCCAGCGACAGGCCGATGTCGCGCGGCGACAGTTCGGGGTGCTCCGCCAGGAAGGACCGGAGCCGGTCCGCCTGGGCGGTCAGTGATGTGGGATCTGCGGCGGAGAGCGGCACCGGCACGGTCCGGCCGTCGGCGCGGGCTGTGGGGTCGGTGTGGTCGCCGGGTTCGGGGGCGGGCGGCTGCTCGGCTACCTGCTGGATGATGACGTGGGCATTGGTGCCACTGATACCGAACGACGACACTCCGGCACGACGCGGACGGCCCGTCTCGGGCCACGTACGCTCCTGGGTCAGCAGCCCGATGTTCCCGGTCGTCCAGTCGACGTGCGAGGACGGCTGGTCGACGTGCAGTGTGCGCGGCAGCGTCCCCTGCCGCATCGCCATGACCATCTTGATCACGCCGCCCACACCCGCCGCCGCCTGGGCGTGACCGACGTTCGACTTCAACGACCCGAGCCACAAAGGCTGTTCACGGTCCTGGCCGTAGGTGGCGATGAGGGCCTGCGCCTCGATCGGATCGCCCAGCGGCGTTCCGGTGCCGTGTGCCTCGACCGCGTCCACGTCCGCCGCCGACAACCCCGCAGCGGCGAGCGCCGCCCGGATCACGCGCTGCTGCGACGGGCCGTTCGGCGCCGTCAGACCGTTCGACGCACCGTCCTGATTCACCGCGGAACCGGCGACGACGGCCAGCACACGGTGACCGTTGCGGCGCGCATCGGACAACCGCTCCACCAGCAGCAGACCGACGCCCTCGGACCACGCCGTACCATCCGCACCATCGGCGAAGGCCTTGCACCGGCCATCCGAGGCCAGACCCCGCTGCCGCGAGAACTCGAGGAACATCTCCGGGCCGGCCATGACGGTGACACCACCGGCCAGCGCCAGATCACACTCACCCGACCGCAGCGCCTGCGCCGCCAGATGCAACGCCACCAACGACGACGAACACGCCGTGTCCACCGTCACCGCAGGCCCCTCGAAACCGAAGGTGTACGCAATGCGGCCCGAGGCCACGCTCAGGGTGGTGCCGGTGAGGACGTAGCCGTCGGACTCTTCGGCGGCATCGCGGAGGCGAGCCCCGTAGCCCTGCTCCACGAGTCCGGCGAAGACGCCGGTGCGGCTGCCGCGCAGCACCGAGGGGTCGATGCCCGCCCGCTCGAAGACCTCCCACGACGTCTCCAGCAGCAACCGCTGCTGTGGATCCATCGCCAACGCCTCACGCGGCGAAATCCCAAACAACGCGGCATCGAACTCGGGAGCGTCGTAGAGGAAGCCGCCTTCACGGACGTAGACCCGGCCGGGGGTGCCGGGCTCCGGGTCGTACATCCCGTCCAGGTCCCATCCACGATCGGCCGGGAATCCGCCGATCGCATCACGGCCCTCGCTCACCAGCCGCCAGAGATCCTCCGGCGAACCCACCCCGCCCGGGAACCGGCAGGCCATGCCGACGATCACCACCGGATCGTCGCCCGCACTCACCGCCGGGGGCAGCGCGGGTACGAGGGCGGCCTCCGTCCCGAAGAGCTGGCTCTCCAGGTACCCGGCCGCGGCTTCGGGGGTCGGGTAGTCGAACAGCAGGGAGGAGGGCAGGCGCAGTCCGGTCTCGGCCCTGAGCCGGTTGCGGAGGTCGACGGAGCTGAAGGAGTCGAAGCCGAGGTCCTTGAAGGTGCGTCGGGGCTCGACCTGCTCGGCCGAGTCGTGGTTGAGGATGCCGGCGGCGTGGGTGCGGACCAGCTCCAGGAGCGCGCCGTGCCGTTCGCGCGGGGAGAGCGGGGCGAGGCGCCCGTGCAGGGGCGAGCCCGTGTCGTCGGTGTCCTCGGATTCGGAGACGATCTCTGCGTCGGTGAGGGGCCCGGCCTCGGCGACCGTCGCGAGCGGAAAGGTCCCGGCCTCGCGGAAGGTACCGGCCTCGCGGGAAGTTCCGGCCTCTCGGGAAGTTCCGGCCTCTCGGGCGGCGGGCGTTTTCCGGCCACCCGCGGGTTCGGGCAGCCAGTAGCGGCGGCGCTGGAAGGCATAAGTCGGCAGTTCCGTGCGCCGGGCGCGGTGGGCGTCGAAGACAGGGGCCCAGTCGACGGGGAGTCCGCGGGTGTGCAGGGCGGCGAGCGCCCCGAGAAACGCGGTCGTCTCGGGTCGGTCCTTGCGGAGGGCGGCGACCGCGAACGCCTCGTCTTCCCTCAGCGTTTCGTCGGCCAGCACCGTCAGGGTGGCGTCCGGACCGAGTTCCAGGAAGCGCCGGACGCCCTCCGCCTCCATGGTTCGGATGCCGTCGGCGAACCGGACGGGGCGCCGGACGTGCTGCGCCCAGTAATCGGGGGACATCAGGAGTTCGGCGGTGGCGGGGATTCCGGTGACGTCGGAGACGATGGGGAGGACGGGCTGCCCGTAGGAGACGTCGGTGAGCACCGCACGGAACTCGTCCAGCATCGGCTCCATCAGCGGTGAGTGGAAGGCATGGCTGACGCGCAGCGGTGTCGCTCTGCGGTCCTGGGCGCGGAAGTGTGCGGCCACCTCCTCCACGGCCTCGGCGGTACCCGACACGACCACCGCGCGCGGGCCGTTGACGGCGGCGATGCCGACCCGGTCGTTCAGCAGGGGCAGCACCTCGTCCTCGGTTGCCTGGAGGGCGGCCATCGCCCCGCCCTCGGGGAGCGCCTGCATCAACCGGCCGCGGGCGAGAACCACGCGGCACGCGTCGGTCAGGGACCAGACCCCGGCCACGTGGGCCGCGGCGATCTCGCCGACGGAGTGGCCGAACAGCACGTCGGGGCGGACGCCGAAGGACTCGGCGAGACGGAAGAGGGCGACTTCGAGGGCGAACAGAGCGGGCTGGGCGTACTCGGTACGGTTCAGGCGCTCGGCGTCGTCACCGAAGACGATCTCCCGCAGGGAGAAGGGCAGTTCGGCGTCCACCGCGTCGAACGCCTCGGCGAAGACCCGGGACGTCTCGTACAACTCCCGTCCCATGCCCAGCCGTTGGGATCCCTGGCCGGCGAAGAGGAACGCGGTGGGGCCGTGTCCGGCTGCCGCTGTGCCGTTCGACGCGGCCGGCGTGCCTGTCGCGGCCGGCGTGCCCGTCGCGGGCGGTTCGAAGACTCCGGTGACGACGTCGGGTGACGGGGTGCCGTCCGCGAGGGCGGTCAGGCCGCGCACCAGATCGTCGTAGTGCGTGCCGAGGACGACGGCCCGGTGTTCGAAGCGGGTCCTCGTTTCGGCCAGGGAGTAGGAGATGTCGGCCGGGTCGGGCGCGGGGCCGGCCTCCAGGCGGGTGAGCAGCCTGCGGGCCTGTGCCCGCAGCGCTTTGCCCGTACGGGCGGACAGGATCCATGGCAGCGGCACGCGACCGGCTCCGGGCCGGGCCTTCTCCCCTACGGCGTCATGAGGCCATTCCTCCATGACCACATGGCAGTTGGTTCCGCCCATCCCGAAGGAGCTGACACCCGCCCGCCGCGGCCGGTCGTCGCGCGGCCAGGGCCGGGGCTCGGAGGCGACCGAGACGTTGAGGTCGTCCAGGGAGATGGCCGGGTTGGGGTTCTCGTAGTTGAGACTCGCCGGGATCTGCCCGTGGCCGAGGGACAGGACGGTCTTGAGGAGGCCGGCGATACCCGCCGCGCCCTCGAGGTGGCCGATGTTGGTCTTGACGGAGCCGACGAGCAGCGGGGCGCCGTCGGTGCGGGCGCGGCCGCAGACCGTGCCGAGAGCGGCGGCCTCGATGGGGTCGCCGAGCCGGGTTCCGGTGCCGTGCAGTTCGACGTACTGGACGTCGGCCGGGTGCACGCGGGCCTGGCGGTAGGCGAGGTGGAGCACTTCCTCCTGGGCCTCCCGCAGGGGTGCGGTGAGGCCGTCGCCTCCGCCGTCGTTGTTGGTGGCGCTGCCGCGGATGACGCAGTGGATGCGATCGCCGTCGGCGACGGCGCGGGCCAGCGGTTTGAGGAGGACGAGGCCGCCGCCCTCGCCGCGTACGTAGCCGTTGGCGCGGGCGTCGAAGGTGTAGCAGCGGCCGTCCGGGGAGAGCGCGCCGAAGCCGGCGGAGGCGAGGGCGCTGTCGGGGGCGAGGGTGAGGTTGACGCCACCGGCCAGGGCGAGCCCGCTCTCGCCGCGCCGCAGGCTCTCGCAGGCCAGGTGCACGGCGACGAGGGAGGAGGACTGTCCGGCGTCCACGGTGAGGCTGGGGCCGCGCAGGCCGAGCACGTAGGAGAGGCGGTTGGCGATGATGCCGCGGTTGAGGCCGCTGAGTGTGTGCCGGCCGGGGTCGGTGCCGAGACGACGGGCGAGGGCGGCGTAGTCGTCCCAGATGGCGCCGACGAAGACGCCGGTGCGGCTGCCGCGCAGCCTGGCGGGGACGAGGGCTCCTTCTTCCAGCGCCTCCCAGCCGAGTTCGAGGATCAGGCGCTGCTGGGGGTCCATCGCCGCGGCCTCGCGGGGCGAGATGCCGAAGAAACCGGGGTCGAAGTGGCCGACGTGGTCGAGGTAGCCGCCGCGGGGGACGGCGCCGGGGCTGGACGGGTCGGCGTCGGGGAGGGCGTCCCGGCGGTTCTCGGGGGTTTCCGTGACGGCGCTTTCGCCTTCGATCAGCAGACGCCAGAAAGCGGCCGGATCGGGCGCCTGGGGAAATCGGCAGGAAATGCCGATGACCGCTATCGCATTCTTGGCCGCCGATGCGCTCTTTTCCTTCGGCGGGATACGGGCCGTGTCCCCCGGAACGGGTTCCGGACGCCCGGGGGATTCCGGTCCCCTACGGGGTTCCGGCGTGTTTCCCGGTACGTGTGGGTCTTCTGGCAACACGGCCACTGCCTCCGCCCTACGAATCCAGCAATTTTCTGGCCGCGCATTCCGGCCGGATCCGACTGCCGCGCGACCGGCGAGACGATCGCAGGTTGCTATGCGATCGATGGTTCCGACGCATTTCATACTGGCGGCTGCCTGCGGACCAGTCGCGCGGGCAGCTTGTGATCTAGGGAGACTTCTACTTGTTCGTCCCTGGTCAGGGGCCGTCAGCGCCTGCGGTGGGCGACCATCTCGAGACCGCCGCGGGGCTGGAGCGTGAAGTCGCTGGTGACCCTGCTCGGCGGTTCGCCGGCGGGCTCGAACTCCCAGTGCCGGCTGAGGGTCGCCAATGCCATGACGCCTTCCATCTGGGCGAAGACGTTGCCGATGCACTGCCGCGGTCCGGCACCGAAGGGCAGGTAGGCCAGCTTGGGGCGGCCGGGGGCCTTGGCCTGACCGCTGAAGGGATCGAAGGGGTCCTCGAACGACAGGAACCGCGAGGGGATGAACCGCTCCGGCTCCGGCCACCACGTGGTGTCACGGTGCAGGACGTACGGGCTGACCATGATGACGCTGTTGCGGGGGAGGTGGTAGCCGTTCGCCCGGTAGTCCTCCAGGGAGCGCCGGACGAGGACCCAGGCCGGCGGGTACAGGCGCAGCGCCTCGGAGAACACGGCGTCGGTGAACATGAGGCGGGGCAGGTCCTCGACGGTGGGCAGCCGGTCCCCGAGGACCCAGTCTATTTCGGCGTGCATCCGCGCGCGGGCCTCGGGGTGGGTGCCGAGCAGGTAGTACGCCCAGGTCAGGGCGCCGGAGGAGGTTTCGTGCCCGGCCATCAGCAGGGTCATGGCCTCGTCACGCAGCTCCAGATCGGTGAGGTGCTCGCCGGTGTCCGCGTCCGTGACGTGGAGCAGCACGGACAGCAGGTCCTCCCCGTCGCTGTTCCCCTTGCGCCGGTCCTCGATCATGCCGTAGACGATGTCGTCGACGGCTTTCAGGCCTTGCTTGAACTGGCGGTTGGCCGGGAGCGGCAGATGGAGAAGGATCTTCCCGAAGGGGCTCAACTCCCAGCGCAGCGGGCCGCCTTCGCGGGGGAAGGCGGTGCGGATGCGGGCGGCGGCCTCGCTTTCGAGGGAGACATCGAAGAGGGTGCGGGTGACCATGCCGAGCGCGAGTTCGTACATGGCCTCGTGGAAGTTGAACTGCTCGCCGTCGGTGAAGCGGCCGGAGAACTCGGCGGCGATGTCGGCGAACGAGGAGCCGTATCCGGCGATGCGCTGGCGGTGGAAGATGGGCTGGATGAGCCGGCGCTGCCTTCGGTGATATGTTCCGACGCTGGTCACAAGACCCTTGCCCAGGACACGTTCGATGCTGGAGCCCCAGTCGTCCGGGCCGGGGCCGACTTTCTGCGCGTCCTTGTCGAAGCGGCGGCTGGACGCGATGATGACGTCCTGCACGACGTCGAAGTCGCTGACGAGAAAGGCGTCGGTCTTCCCCATCGGGACACGGACCAACGGCCCGTAAGTGTCACGCAGTCCGCACAGATATTGCGGGACGTTCTTGATGACCTCCCGCATCTCCTTGAGCCCCATGGGATCCGGAGTGGGGACGGTATCGGTATGCGCGGACCACTCGGGAATTGCTTCGACGTGGGTCACAGATGTCTCCAGGGTAAGCGGAGGGTGACAGGCTCGATACGCCGGGACAGCTGTGCAGAGATCTTCGGTTCCTGCCACCGCGGCGGGAATTGGACATCACGGGCGTCCAGTGCCCGACGCTAGCACCGGGGGAACGGGGGTCAATGAACCCTCGTGGAGGTCTAGGGGATTCCAAAGGATTGTCCGGTGCGGCCCTTCGCCACGGCCTCGGGTCCGGGGGGCGCACGTACGCTGTGCGCGTGGCGGCCCGCCCGGATGTCGAGCGGATGACGCGAGGGCGACCGGGCAAACCGTTCCCGTACGGCCCCTCGGACGGAGAACCCATGACCAGCAGCGGCAGCGCCCTACCGGATCAGCCCTCCCACGGTCCTGCCCGCGGCCGCGCCGACGGCGGAGGGGCCGGCCGCGACACGTCTCGCTCCGACTCCGGGCCTCCCCTGCTGCTGACCGTGGTCGTGGACCTCGGTGTCCCGATCGGCCTGTACTACGGGCTGACGGCGATGGGGGTGAGCGATGTCCTCGCGCTGACCGCCGGTGCGGTGGTTCCCGCGGTGGCCACGCTGGTGCGGTTCTCCAGGACGCGGCGGCTGGATGTCCTGGGCGTGTTCGTGACGGCCATGCTGGTGCTCAGCATCATCGTGTCGGTCGTCGGGGGCAGTCCGCGGATGCTGCTGGTGCGGGACGGCTGGCTGACGGGTGTGGCCGGGCTCGGTTTTCTGGTGTCGCTGCGCGGCAGGCGGCCGCTGGCCTTCGGCTTCTCGCGGCGGCTGCTGGAGCGCAGGACCACCGATGGCCGGGACTGGGACGAGTTGTGGGAACAGGTCCCGCGTTTCCGTCGGATCTGGCGGGTCACCACCGTGATCTGGGGCATCGGCCTGCTGGTGGACTCGGGGATCCGGACGCTGATGGCGTACGCGCTGCCGGTGCATGTGGTGCCGGCGCTCAACGGCGCCCAGTACGGGGCCTTCACCCTGCTGATGCTGGTGATCGTCAACATTTATCACGCCCGCGCCGGCCTCTGGCTCATCCTGATGCCGGACCTCGATGGGCGGATGTCCGGCCGTTAGTCTCCGGGCTGCGGGCCCGTTCCGGGCACCGCCGCTGCGCAGGAGGCGTAGTCAGGCTCCCGGTTCGCTGCCCGCCGCAGCCTCCGTGGCCCCCGGTGCCTGTGCCGGCCGGCTCCCCCACCGCGCCCCCTCCTCCACCAGGGGCCGCAGCCGCTGAACGGCCCGGGGCAGGTTGACGGCGACGGCGCCGCGGACGCGGCCCCCGGCGCAGTGGACCGCGGCGAACTTGCACTCTGCGAAGCTGCCTTCGACGATGTGGCACGTCCCGGCACCGCCCGCCTCCCCGAGCACCTGGATCCTCAGGTCGTGCTGGTCGGTCCAGAAGTAGGGCAGCGGAGCGAAGGGTCGGGCCCCGGGGCCGGCGAGCAGGTTGCGGGCGAGGGCCACGGCCTGTTCCGCGGCGTGCGTGCGGTGTTCCAGCCGCCGTCGCCTGCCCGTACGGGCATCGGGCCGGCAGGCCACGTCGCCCGCGGCCCATACGCCGGGGCCGGCGGCGCACAGCGCGTCGCAGACGACGCCGTCGTCGACGCGGACGCCGCTGCCGTGCAGCCACTCGGTGTTGGTGAGCGAACCGACCGCGGCGAGCACCACGTCAGCAGGCAGCGTCGTCCCGTCGGCCAGCCGTACGCCGGTGACGGCGCCGCGCGCCCCCTCCACCGCCGTCACCCGACCCCGCCGTACGCGCAGCCCGAGTTCGCGGTGCACCGCTGCAACCATCCCGGCGGTCTGCGGTCCGAGGAGGTCGACCAGCGGTACGGGCCGGGCACCGACCAGGGTGACGTCGGCCCCCAGTCCGCGGGCGGCGACGGCCGCCTCGGTGCCGAGCAGACCGGCTCCGGCCACGACCAGGCGCGGTCCCCCGGCCAGTGCGTCGCGCAGGGCGAGCGCATCGTCGAGGGTGCGCAGCACGTGCACGCCGGTCAGCCCGTCCGCGCCGGGCAGCCGCCTGGGCCGTACCCCGGTGGCGACGACGACGGCATCGGCGTGCAGCCGGCTGCCGTCGGCCAGTTCGACCGCGCGGCCGGGGCGGTCGAGCCGGGCGGCGGCGGTGCCCAGCCTCAGGTCGATACCGAGGCGGTCGTAGGTGTCGGGGCCGCGCAGCCGGATGCGGTCCGGCTCCCACCCGCCGGTGAGGATCTGCTTGGACAGCGGCGGCCGGTCGTACGGCGGATGCCGTTCGGCGCCGACGAGGGTGAGGCGCCCTTCGTAGCCGTGGCGCCGCAGGGTCTCGGCGGTGGTTGCGCCGGCGGCGCCCGCGCCGACGACGACGATCTCGGCCGGGCCGGTCAACGGAGCGCCTCGGCGGTCTGCTTCAGCGGCTCCCACCAAGCCCGGTTGGCCCGGTACCAGGCGACGGTCTCGGCCAGGCCGGTGGCGAAGTCCTTGCGCGGCCGGTAGCCGAGCTCATCGCGGATCTTGGTCCAGTCGACGCAGTAGCGGCGGTCGTGGCCCTTGCGGTCCGGGACGTAACTGATGCGGTCCGGCCCGGCACCGCAGGCGTCGAGCAGTAGACCGGTGAGCCGCCGGTTGGTCAGCTCGGTGCCACCGCCGATGTTGTAGACCTCGCCGGCCCGGCCGCGGGTGCGGACGAGTTCGACGGCGCGCACGTGGTCGTCGATGTGCAGCCAGTCGCGGATGTTGCCGCCGTCCCCGTACAGCGGGACCTTCCGGCCGTCGAGAAGGTTGGTGACGAACAGCGGTATGACCTTCTCCGGGTACTGGTGGTGGCCGTAGTTGTTGGAGCACCGGGTCACCCGTACGTCCAGGCCGTGGGTGCGGTGGTAGGCGAGGGCGAGCAGGTCGGAGGACGCCTTGGAGGCGGAGTAGGGGGAGTTGGGACGCGGAGGGCAGTCCTCGGTCCAGGCACCTGTGTCGATGGAGCCGTACACCTCGTCGGTGGAGACGTGCACAAAGGTGCGGATGCCGTGGCGCAGCGCGGCGTCGAGCAGGGTCTGGGTGCCCAGGACGTTGGTGCGGACGAACTCGGAGGAGCTGAGGATCGAGCGGTCCACGTGGGATTCGGCGGCGAAGTGCACGACGTCGTCGTGACCGGCCATGAGTCCGCCGACGAGTTCCTGGTCGCAGATGTCGCCCTTGACGAAGGCGAACGCGGGATGGTCGCGCACCGGGTCGAGGTTGCCCGGGTTGCCGGCGTACGTGAGGTTGTCCAGGACGGTGACGGTCACTCCGGCGGGGCCGTCGGGTCCGAGCAGGGTCCTGACGTGGTGGGAGCCGATGAAGCCGGCGCCGCCGGTCACCAGGACGCGGGCGCCTCCCGCGGCGGCCGCGGACGGCGTGCCGGGCGGTACGGGGTCGGGGCCGGTCATGACGAGATCTGCACCCGCCCGTGGTCGCCGATCACCAGCCGGTGGGTGGCGGGCACGCGGGGGCCGAGGGAGACGCGTACGTTGCGGCCGACGAGCGAACCCTCGACCCTGCGGATGCTGTCGAAGCTGGACTCCCGCAGGATGATGGAGAATTCGATCTCGCTGTTGCGGATGACGCAGTCCTCCGCGATGGAGGTGGACGGCCCGATGTAGGAGTCCTCGACGACGGTTCCGGGGCCTATGATCGCGGGCCCGACGATGCGTGAGCCGCGGATCCTGGCTCCGGCGTCGATCTGCACCCGGCCGACGATCTCGCTGGTCTCGTCGACGTCCCCTTCGACCCGGTACTCCAGCCGGTCCAGGAGTCTGCGGTTGACGTCGAGGATGTCCATGGCATTGCCCGTGTCCTTCCAGTACCCGGTGATCACCGTGGTGCGCACGTCCCGCTCCCGCTCCAGGAGCCACTGGATGGCGTCGGTGATCTCCAGTTCGCCACGCGCGGACGGGGCGATGGCGCGCACCGCCTCGTGGATCGTCGGGCCGAAGAGGTAGACGCCGACCAGCGCCAGATCGCTCCTGGGCCGCTCGGGTTTCTCCTCCAGTCGCAACAGCCGCCCCGCGTCGTCGAGTTCGGCGACGCCGAAGGCGGACGGGTTGGGTACGCGGGTGAGGAGGAGCTGGGCGTCCGGGCGCTCCTTGCGGAACTCGTCGACGGTGTCGGTGATGCCGCCGAAGACGAAGTTGTCCCCGAGGAACATCACGAAGTCGTCGTCGCCGAGGAAGTCCCGGGCGATGAGCACGGCGTGGGACAGCCCGAGCGGGGCCTCCTGCCGGAGGTAGGTGACGTCGAGCCCGAAGTCGGAGCCGTCGCCGACGGCCTGCCGGATCTCCTCCTCGGTGTCTCCGACCACGATCGCGACGTCGGTGATCCCGGCGTCGGCGATCGCCTCCAGCCCGTAGAAGAGGATGGGCTTGTTGGCGACCGGCACCAACTGCTTCGCGGAGGTGTGGGTGATCGGCCGCAGCCGGGTCCCCGCGCCTCCAGAGAGGACAAGAGCTTTCACGGTTCCACCCGCCTAACTGATTACGTCGGTGTGGGGGCCGGCCGTCAGGGCTGGAGCTCGATGGCGCCGGAGGGGCAGATCAGCTCGGCCTCCTTGACCGCGGCGCGCAGGTCGTGGGGCGGCTCGGCCTGGAGCAGTTCCACGAGCCCGTCGTCCCGGCTCTGGTCGAAGATGCCGGCGGCGGCCAGCACGCACTGCCCGGCTCCGACGCAACGGTCGCGGTCCACATTGATCTTCATGGTGTCCTCCAGTTCCTCTGGTGGGCTGGTTCACGGGTCGTTGGCCCGCAGGATTGGGCGTTCACGCCCGTCGACCGGCCGTTGCCGGCGGTGGGACGCGGTGCGGGGCGGCTGCCGTTCATCGGGCCTCCGCCAGTCGTTCGACGGCCGGCACCACGGCGTGCGGGCTGGGCATCGCCTCGCAGGCGGCCCGCAGCCGCCGGGCCGCATCGGCGAATTCCGGCTGCCCGGTGAGCCGCCGGACGTGGTCGAGGACGTTCTGTGCGGTGGCGTCCCGGTGGTGCAGATGGATGCCGGCTCCCGCCTTCCGGAGCGCCCGGCCGCGCAGTTCGTGGTCGGAGACGAGGGTGGAGAGCACCAGTTGGGGCACGCCGTCGGTCATGGCGGTGGCGAACGTGCCGTAGCCGCCGTGGTGGATGACGGCCGAGCAGCTCGGCAGCAGTGTGTGCAGGGCCACCGAGTCGACGACCCGGGCATTGCCGGGGACGGCGGGGAGCTTCTCCCGCTGGGCGGGCAGAAGCGCCGCGACCACCTCCAGGTCCTCGTCGGCGAGGGCGTCGAGGATCTCGGGCACGGAGACGTAGTCGCCGCCGTAGTCCTCGGTGTTGGAGGCTCCCAGGCTGAGGCAGACACGTGGCCGTTTGGGCGCCTCTCGCAGCCAGTCCCACACCACCGCGCGGCCGTTGTACGGGATGTGACGCATCGGTATTTCGCGCGATGCGGTGGGCACCGACAGAGCCGCGGGGAGGGTGCTGATGGTGGCCTGGCCGTGCAGCATCTCCTCGTCGCAGGAGAATCCGAACGGTTCCGACCTCGAAGCCAGCCACTCGGCGAGCGGATCCACCCGCTCGTCCTCGGGTTGCTGCCGCATCAGCTCCAGGTACGTCTGCCGGGTCCGGCCCCACACATCGGCGCACCACATCAGGCGGGCGTGTGCCGCCCCGCTGATGCGGGCGGCGACCGCGCCCGCGTACGCCAGCGGGTCCCGCACGACGAGGTCGGGCCGCCAGCTCTGGGCGAGGGCGGCCAAGTCCTCGATCATGGAGTCGTTGTAGACGGCGAACGCGTAGGGGACGCTCAGCTCGTAGCGCTCCTTGAGCTCTGCCCAGTCCACCTCGGGGCGTTCGCACCGGCTCCAGTTCGCGGTCCGGTAGTCCTGCGACTCCCGGTAGGCGGCCATGTCGGTGTGGATGCCGTGGTCGCTGCCGACGGGGACGGCGGTGAGCCCGGCGCGGGTGATGGTCTCGGTGGCCATGGGCTGGCTCGCCACACGCACATCGTGGCCGGCGACGGTGAGCGCCCACGCCAGCGGGGCCATGAGGTACACATGGGACTTCTCGGACAGGGTGACGAACAGGACCCGCATCATGCTCCCTCGTTTCGGTGGGCGGTCAGGTGGCCGTTGGGGTGCGGCGGAAGACCTGTGTCGATCCAGGTGACGAGGGCGCCGGCGGTCGTGGCGGCGTGCGACTCCATCATCGTGAAGTGATTGCCGGGGACCTCCACCACGCTCCCCGCGCCGTCCCAGGAGCTCTGCCAGTCCCCCGGTTCGAGCGGGCCTTCCTCGGCGGCGGTGACCGGCGGTTCGCTCGGGCGCACCAGCACCACGGGCGTCGACAGGTCGCCCGGGTCCCACTCGCCGATCATCCGGATGTACCAGCTCATCGCGGACAACCGGTCGGCGTCCATGTGCGCGAACATCGACTCGCGGTCGAACATCCCGCCCAGCATCTCGGCCGAGAAGCGGGTGAACGGCGAGTCCGTGCGCGGCATGTAGGTGTCGAGCAGCGCCACACCCAGGGGCGGATGCCCGGACCGCTCCAGGTGGCGGGCCGCGGCCAGCGCCAGGATCCCGCCGGAGGAGGAGCCGGTGAGGACGAACGGCCTGCCGTCGGCGCATCGCAGCACCCACTCGGCCTGCGTCCTGGCCACCACGTCGAGCGACGCGGGCAGGGGTTCGCCGCGCCCGAAGCCGGGCGTGGGCAGCGCCCATACGTCCCGGCGACCGCGGAACGCGGAGGCGAACCGCGCGTACTGGTGCACACCGGCCAGCGCCACGTACGAGCTGAAGCAGACCAGCGCGGCGCCCTCGTCCCCGGCGGCGAGCCGCAGCCCGCCGACCGGTCCCGTCAGGTCGGCCGGGGACTCGAAGACGGGCCGCAATTCGGCGACCGCCTGCAGGAGAGCGAACCCCTCGTCGATGCGGCCCTGTTCGCACGCGGTGCGGAACAGTGCTCCCACGGTGTCCTCCGGCCTGCCGGCCCGCTGTGTCCCCGGCTCGCCGCCCGTCCCGGTCCCACCGGGTGCCCCGTGATCGCCGGGCGTGGACACGGCGAACCGCTCGGCCAGATCGGCGGCGAGCTCCTGGGGCGTGTCGAGGTCGAAGACCAGCGTCGGGGGCAGCCGGAAGCCGGTCAGGGAACCGAGCCGGTTGCGCAGTTCCACGGCGGTCAGGGAGTCGAAGCCCAGCTCCGCGAAGGCCCGCTCGGGCAGCACCTCGTCGGTCGAGTCGTGGCCGAGGACCGCGGCGACCTGCTCCCGGACCGCGTCGAGCAGAACCGCGAGGCGTTCCGCCCCGGCACGTCCCGCCAGCCGTGCGGCGAGCGACTTCCCACCGTCGGCCGGAGTCGTCGCGGCGACCGGACGGCGCGTCCCCGTACGGGATCCCTTCCGCGCGTCCCGGGCCACGGCGACCACGGCCGCGTCGGGTGCGGCGAGGGCGGCGTCGAACAGCGCGAGGCCTTCCTCGGCGGTCAGCGGCAGCATGCCTCCGCGCGCCATCCGCTCCCGGTCGGTGGCGCCGAGCCCGGCGGTCATACCGCTCTTCTCCGCCCACAGCCCCCAGGCGATCGAGGTGCCCGGCAGCCCACGGGCCCGGCGGTGCGCGGCCAGTCCGTCGAGAAAGGCGTTGGCCGCGGCGTACGCGCCCTGGCCGGCCGCGCCGAACGTCCCCGCCGCCGAGGAGAACACCACGAACGCCGCCAGGCCCTGCCCCTCGGTCAGCCGGTGCAGATGCCACGCCCCGTCCGCCTTCGGACGGAGCACACGGTCGACCTGGGCGTCGGTCAGCGAGGTCAGCGTCGCGTCGTCGACGACCCCGGCGGTGTGCACGACACCCGTCAGCGGGTGCTCGTCGGGGACGCGGGAGAGCAGGTCTTCGACGCCGGCCGGGTCCGCCACGTCGCATGCGACGAGGGTCACCTCGGCGCCCTGCGCGGCCAGTTGGCCGACCAGGGTCTCGGCTCCGGGCACGTCCCCCCCGCGCCGGGAGGCCAGCAGCAGCCGGCGCACCCCGTGCGCGGTGACCAAGTGCCGTGCCACCAGGGAGCCGAGGGCGCCGGTTGCTCCGGTGACGAGGACGGTGCCGTCCGGATCGAAGGGCGTTGCGAGGGCGGCGTCGGAACCGGAGGCCGTCGCCTGTACGGTGAGGTCCGGGACCAGCAGCACTCCGTCGCGCACGGCTGACTGCGGACGGGCGGCGGCGACCGCGGCCGGGACGGCACGCCGGGCGGCTTCGTCACCGCTCTCGGCGGCCGCGTCGAGGTCGAGGAGTTGCAGGCGTTCGGGATGCTCCAGCTGGGCGGACCTGATGAGCCCCCACAGCGCGGCGGCCGCCACGTCGCTCACGTCCTCCCCCATGGCGGCGGCGAGGGCCCCCCGGGTGGCCAGGACCAGGCGCGAGCCGGAGAACCGTTCGTCGTCGACCCAGTGCCGTACGAGATCAACGGCCGTGTCCAGCAGCCGCCTTGTGGCCTCGGGAGCGGGCGCATCGGCAGCGGTGCAGGCGGTGAGGACGACCTCGGGCGCGGCGGTACCGGTATCGACGGCCGCCGCCAGCGCATCGAGATCGGCGTAGCACTCCAGGTGCACCCCGGAGGCGTCCAGTACCTCGGCGAGGCCGCCGTCGCCCTGTCCGAGCAGCGCCCAGCGCACGGTTTCTCTGGCCGGGGCGGCCGGCTGGGGCTCGGTGGGGCGCCAGCGCTGGACGAGGAGGTTCGGCGGGGCCTCCGCCGTACGGGCCTCGGGGGTATCGGGGATCTGTCCTGCGCCCACCTTGCGCAGCACCAGACTGTCCGCCGTGGCCACCGGCCGCCCCTCGGGGTCGGCGACGGACACTGCGTACGCGTCCGGGCGACCCGCGGGCGCCAGGTGAACGCGCAGCGCGCTCGCCCCCGTTGCGTACAGGGACACTCCGGTCCAGGCGAACGGCAGGGTCACCGAAGCCCCTTGGTCGCCGGCACCCTCCAGGGCACCGACGAGCAGGGTCTGCACTGCGGCATCCAGCAGGGCTGGGTGCAGTCCGTAGCGGGACCCTTCGCCGCGGTGGCTCTCCGGCAGCGCCACCTCGGCGAAAACGTCCTCGTCACGCCGCCAGACGCGGCCGAGTCCGCGGAACGCGGGCCCGTAGGTGAACCCCCCGGCGGCGAACTGCTCGTACCAGTCGCCCTCCCCCGCCGTCCCGGGCTCGACCGGTACGGCGTCCGGCGGCGGCCAGGCTCCGGTCTCCGGGGGCGGCGCTCCCGTGTCCTCGGCGAGGAGGCCCTGCGCGTGGCGGGTCCATGGGTCGCCGGGGTCGGCGTCGGCGCTCCGCGAGTGCACGCCGAACGGCCGTCGCCCGTCCTCGTCAGCAGCGCCGAGGGCCAGTTGGAGCTGTACGGCGCCGCGTTCGGGCAGTACCAGCGGGGTTTCCAGGGTCATCTCGGCGACATGGCCGAGGCCGACGAGTTCACCGGCGTGCAGGGCCAGTTCGAGACAGGCCGTGGCGGGCAGGATGGTACGGCCCAGCACCTGGTGATCGGCGAGCCAGGGGTGGCCGCGAGTGGACAGGCGTCCGCTTAGGACCAGGCCGCCGGTGTCGGCGACGCTCACCGCGGCGGACAGCATCGGGTGCTCGGCCCGCTCCAGCCCCGCGGCGGTGACATCGCCGGGCTGCCCGGACGCGTCCAGCCAGTAACGGCGCCGCTGGAAGGCGTATGTCGGAAGCAACACCGGTGCGGTGTCGGGGAGTTGTGCCGTCCAGTCGACGCGAAGGCCGTCGACGTGCAGCCGGGCCACCGCCGCGAGGACGCTCGGCGCTTCGGGCCGGTCCTTGCGGAGCACGGGTACGAGTACCGCTGTTCCGGGGTCGTCCAGGGCGGTCCGGGCGAGGGCGGTGAGGGTGCCGTCCGGCCCCAGTTCGAGGTAGCGGCCGACGTTCCGCTCGGCGAGCGTCCGGACGGCATCGGCGTACCGGACGGTCCGGCGGACATGCTGCACCCAGTAGTCCGGTGACATCAACGCGTCGGCGGTGGCGGTCTCGCCGGTGACGGTGGAGACGAGAGGCAGCTTCGGCCGCTCATACGTCAGGCTCTCGGCGACCTTGCGGAAGTCGGCGAGCATGGGCTCCATCAGCGGGGAATGGAAGGCGTGGCTGACGCGGAGGGCCGTGGCCTTGCGGTCCCCGTTACGGAAGTGGAC
>NZ_JBFAYQ010000074.1:0-18082 GCF_040681345.1 Streptomyces sp. NPDC051776
TTGCGTCGGGATGAGGGTGGTGCGGCTCGTTTCCTGACGTCCCTGGCCGAGGCCTGGGTTCGGGGCATCCCCGTGGACTGGACGAGGGTCCTGGCGGGACAAGGTGCCCGTACCGTGCCGCTGCCCACCTACGCCTTCCAGCACCGCCGCTACTGGCTGGAGAAGACCGCTCCCGCCCGTGCTTCCATCGATTCCGGCCGGGATGTGGACGCTCGTTTCTGGGAGGCGGTCGAGCGCGAGGATCTGGGGGCTTTGGCCGAGACGTTGCGGTTGCCGGAGGTTGATGAGTCGCTGGCCGGTGTGCTGCCCGTGTTGTCGAGTTGGCGCAAGGGGCAGGTGGCTCGTTCTGCGGTGGACCGATGGCGGTACAAGGTGGTGTGGAAGCCGGTCGGCCGGGACACGCGGGCGGCCAGGCTCACCGGTACCTGGCTGCTCGTCGTCCCGCACGAGCACACCACCGACCTCACCACTGCCCTCACCACCACCCTGCAAACCCACGGCGCCGACGTGATGACCGTCGACGTGGCCCCCGGTACCGACCGCGACGGGCTCGCCGCTCTGCTCGGCACCGCCGTCGGCGGTGCCGACGGCCCCCTGATCGAAACCGACGATCCCCAGAGCGGTACCGACACTCTCCGCCCGGCCGGCGTCCTGTCCCTCCTGGCACTCGACGAGTCGCCGTACGCCCCCGGCAGTCCGCTCGACAACGGGCTCGCCCTCAACACCGCACTGGTGCAGGCGCTGGGGGACGCCAGGGTCGCCGCGCCGTTGTGGATCGCGACGCGCGGCGCCGTGTCCACCGGCCGCGCCGACCGGCTTGCCGCACCGGTTCAGGCACAGGCGTGGGGGCTGGGCCGCATCGCGGCGCTGGAGTATCCGCAGCGTTTCGGCGGACTGGTCGATCTGCCGGCGGAACTGGACGATCGTGCCGCCACCCGGCTCGTGACGGCGCTGTCGGGAGGCGTCGGCGAAGACCAGGTGGCCGTACGCGCTTCCGGGCTCTTCGCGCGGCGCCTGGTGCGGGCCGCGCTGCCGGACCCCGCTCCCAGCGACTGGAGGCCGGGCGGCACCGTCCTGGTGACCGGCGGAACCGGGGGAGTGGGAGCGCACGTGGCCCGCCGACTGGCCCGCGACGGGGCCTCGCATCTGCTGCTGGTCAGCCGCCGTGGTCCGGACGCGCCCGGTGCGGCCGAACTACAGGCGGAGCTGAGTGGTCTCGGTGCGCGCGTCACCGTAGCCGCGTGCGATGCCGCCGACCGCGACCAGCTCGCCGCGCTGCTGGCGGCCGTCCCGGAGGACGAGCCGCTCACGGCGGTTGTGCACGCGGCGGGAGTCCTGGACGACGGCGTGCTGGACGCCCTCACCCCCCAGCGCGCCGAGACCGTACTGCGGCCCAAGACCGCGGCGGCGCTGCATCTGCACGAGCTGACCCGCGATCTGGGACTGTCCGCGTTCGTGCTGTTCTCCTCACTTGCCGGCACGCTCGGCGGTCCGGGCCAGGGCAGTTACGCCGCTGCCAACGCCTTCCTCGACGCGCTCGCCCGGCAGCGGCACGCCGACGGGCTGCCCGCGACGTCGGTCGCGTGGGGTGCCTGGGACGGTGGCGGCCTGGCGTCCGGCGAGACCGGTGAGCGGCTGGCCCGTTCCGGTATGCCCGCCATGGAACCGGAGTTGGCCCTGACAGGGCTTCAGCAAGCCGTTGCCTGCGCGGAACCCGTGCTGGCGGTGGCCGACGTGCGGTGGGAGACGTATGCGTTCGCCCACGACAACGGCACCGCTCCCGTGCTCGCCGACCTGCCCGAGGTGCGCGCCGCCCTGGCGGCTCGGACCGCGCCCGGGGAGGACACCGGCGGCGGAAACGCGCTCACGGCCCGGCTCGCGCCTCTGCCGCATGAAGAGCAGCGGCGGGAAGTCCTCGGCCTCGTACGGACGTTGGCCGCGGCCGCGCTCGGGTTCGCCGGTGCGGAGGAGGTCGACGAGGAGCGGGCCTTCCGCGACCTCGGCTTCGACTCGCTCACCGCGGTCGCGCTGCGCAACTCCATCGCCGAGGCCACCGGGTTGCGGCTTCCCGTGACGCTGGTCTTCGACCACCCCACCGCCACCGCGCTCGCGGGCAAGGTGCACGAGGACCTCTTCGGAACGGCCCCGCAGGCCGTCGAGCCCTCCTCTGTGGCGCCGTCCGGCCCCGGCGCGGTCGACGACGATCCCGTGGTGATCGTCTCCATGAGCTGCCGCTACCCGGGCGGGGCGAGCAGCCCGGAGGAGCTGTGGCGGCTGCTCGCGCAGGGCGGCGACGCCGTGTCGGCCTTCCCGGACGACCGCGGCTGGGACATCGAGGGCGCCTACGACCCCGACCCGGACCGCCCGGGATCCTTCTATGCCCGCGGTGGCGGATTCCTGTACGACGCGCACCACTTCGACCCGGAGTTCTTCGGCATGAGCCCGCGCGAGGCGCTGGCCGTCGACCCGCAGCAGCGGCTGCTGCTGGAGACCTCCTGGGAGGTGTTCGAACGGGCCGGCATGGACCCCTCAGAGGTGCGCGGCAGCCGGACCGGCGTGTTCGTCGGTTCCAACTACCACGACTACGGATCCCGGGTGCAGCGCGCTCCCCAGGATTTCGAGGGCTATCTGGCCACCGGCAGCGCGGGCAGCGTGGCCTCCGGCCGGATCGCGTACACCTTCGGTCTGGAGGGGCCGGCCGTCACCGTCGACACGGCGTGCTCCTCGTCGCTGGTGGCCCTGCACATGGCGGCGCAGGCGGTGCGCGGCGGTGAGTGCTCGATGGCGCTGGCCGGCGGTGTGACCGTGATCTCCTCACTGGACACCTTCATCGAATTCAGCAGACAGCGGGCACTGTCCGCGGACGGGCGCTGCAAGGCGTTCTCCGACGCCGCCGACGGCGCCGGCTGGGCCGAGGGCGTCGGCGTGGTGCTGCTGGAGCGTCTGTCGGACGCCCGCCGCCACGGCCACCCCGTACTCGCGGTGCTCGCCGGTTCAGCCGTCAACCAGGACGGAGCCAGCAACGGGCTCACGGCGCCCAGCGGTCCCGCACAGCAGCGGGTCATCCGGCAGGCGCTGGCCTCCGCCGGCCTTTCGGCCTCGGACGTGGACGCTGTCGAGGCGCACGGCACCGGCACCCGGCTGGGCGACCCGATCGAAGCGCAGGCGCTGATGGCCACGTACGGGCAGAACCGTCCGTCCGGCCGTCCGCTGCTGCTCGGTGCCCTGAAGTCCAACATCGGGCACACGCAGGCCGCAGCGGGTGTCGGCGGTGTGATCAAGGTGGTGCTGGCGATGCGGCACGGGCTGCTGCCGCGCACCCTGCACGCCGACCGTCCGTCGACGCAGATCGACTGGTCCGAGGGCGCGGTGTCGTTGCTGACGCAGACGACGGAGTGGCCCGAGACGGGTCGTCCGCGCCGAGCCGGGGTGTCGGCGTTCGGCATCAGCGGCACCAACGCCCACGTGATCCTGGAACAGCCGCCCGCGGAGACCCCGGAGCCGCCCTCCGGCACGGACCCGCAGCCGGTTGCCGAGACGCCCCGCTTGCCTTTGCCGTCGACGCCCCTTCCCGCCGGCTCCGGCACCGTGTTGCCCTGGGTGCTCTCCGGCCACACCGCCCCCGCCCTGAGCGCGCAGGCGGCCCGCCTGGTGGCGCACCTCACGGACCCGGACCGGGAGGACGAGGCCTCGCCCGGCGACATCGCGTACTCGCTCGCCCGCGGACGCGCCGCATTCGAGCACCGCGCAGCCGTGATCGGAAGCGGCCGGGACGAACTCGTCGCCGGTGTACGGGCATTGGCCGAGGGGCGGGAGGCGCCCGGCCTGGTCCGCGGTGTGCGCCGCCGCTCCGGACGCACCGCCTTCCTGTTCAGCGGGCAGGGCAGCCAGCGCCCGGGCATGGGGCGCGAGCTTTACGCCGCTCACCCCGTGTTCGCGGATGCCTTCGACGACGTCTGCGCCGAACTCGACCGCGAACTCGAACGGCCGCTGCGGGAGGTGCTGTTCGCAGCGGCAGGAACCCCCGACGCCGAGCTGCTGGACCGCACCGCCTACACACAAGCCGGGCTCTTCGCCCTGGAAGTGGCCCAGTTCCGGCTGCTGGAGCACTGGGGGCTGCGTCCGGACGTCGTCGTCGGCCACTCCATCGGCGAAATCGCCGCGGCTCACGTGGCCGGGGTGTTCGACCTTGCCGACGCCTGCCGCCTGGTCGCCGCCCGCGGCCGGCTGATGCAGCAACTGCCGGACGGCGGCGCCATGATGTCCGTACGGGCAGGGGAGGCGGAGGTCGCCGAGGCCCTGCACCCGTACGAGGGCCGGGTAGCCGTCGCCGCCGTCAACGGACCGGAGTCCGTGGTCGTCTCCGGGGACGAGGACGCGGTGGAGGAGCTGGCCGGGGCCTGGCGGGCGGCCGGGCTGCGCACCAAGCGCCTGACGGTCTCGCACGCCTTCCACTCGCCGCGGATGGAGCCGATGCTGGCGGAGTTCGAGGCCGCTGCCCGAGAAATCGCGTACGCGCCTCCGGCCGTACCCGTCATCTGCGACCTCACCGGCGAACCCGCCGACGGCGGGCAGCTGGAGAGCGCCGAGTACTGGGTGCGGCACGTACGCGAGACGGTCCGCTACGCAGACGCCGTCGCCACCCTGGAACGCCAGGGGACGAACGTGTTCGTCGAGCTGGGCCCCGACGGCGTTCTGACCGCGATGACCCGCGACTGCCTGGCCGATCCGGAGAGCGCCGCAGTCGTGACGCCGCTGATGCGCCGCGACCGGCCGGAGGACGTGGCATTGACCACGGCGCTGGCGACCCTGCACGTACACGGAATGAGCCCCGACTGGGGGGCCGTCTTCGCCGGGGCCCGCACGGTGGGCCGGGCCGACCTGCCGACGTACGCGTTCCAGCGCGACCGCTACTGGCTGGACGCGGCGCCAGGCACGCCGGACCTCGCCTCGGCCGGCCTCGCGGCCGGCGACCACCCGTTGCTCGGCGCGGGCACCGCCCTGGCCGGCGGGGACGGCTACCTGCTCACCGGCAGGCTGTCGCTGACGGGCCATCCCTGGCTGGCCGACCACATGGTGTCCGGCACCGCGATCCTGCCGGGCACGGCGTTCCTGGAGATGGCCCTGCTGGCCGGTGACAGGGTGGGCAGCCGCACCGTCGAGGAACTCACGCTGGAGGCGCCGCTGGTCCTGCCCGAACAGGGCGCCGTCCACCTCCAGGTGACGGTCGGGGAGCCCGGCGAGCAGGGCAGTCGCAGTGTGACCGTCCACTCCCGGCCCGATGACGCCGCCGACGATGAGCCCTGGACTCGGCACGCCGTCGGCGTGCTCGCCCCGGACGCCGCCCCGGGCGAGGACGCCCCACTGACGGTGTGGCCGGGGGAGAATGCCGAACCTGTCGGTGTGGACGGGCTGTACGACCGCTTCGCCGCGAACGGATTCGCCTACGGCCCCGCCTTCCAGGGCCTGAAGGCGGCGTGGAAGGCCGGCGACGACATCCACGCCGAGGTCGAGCTGCCTGCGGAGGCAGCCGGCGAAGCCGCCCGGTACGGGCTGCACCCGGCCCTGCTGGATGCCGCTCTGCAGACGGTCGGCCTGGCCTCTGCCACCGCTGACGGCACCGGTCTGATGCCGTTCAGCTGGACCGGCGTACGGTTGCACAGCCCCGGCGCCGGCGCACTCCGCGTCGTCCTCAGCCCGGCCGGCCAGGACACGGTCACGCTGAGGCTCGCCGACGCGGAGGGACGCGCCGTCGCCACGGTGACCGGGCTGAGCCTGCGCCCGCTGCCCGCCGGGCAGTTCGCGGATGCCCGCGCCGCCGCCCGCCATCTGCACCAGCTGGAGTGGGTGACCCCGGCCACCGCCCCGGCACGCCCGGCCGTCAGCGGCTGGGCCGTCCTGGACGGCGACGACGACCCGGGGATCGGCCGCGCCTTGAGGGTCGCCGGACTCACCGTCACGCACCACCCCGACCTGGAGGCCCTCGCCCGGGCCGTCGCCGCCGGCGAGGTCCCCGTTCCGGACACGGTGCTGGCCGCCGTACCGGGTCTCGCGGAGGACGACGCCGGCCCGACGGAGGAACGCGGCCCGGCCGACCTGGCCGGTCCGGACGACCCGGCGGATCGGGCTGACTCCGCCGACCCGGCGGTCTCGGTATGCCGCACGACCGGTCGGGCACTGCGACTTCTGCAGGGCTGGCTCGCCGAGGACACGTTCAACGCCACCCGGCTCGTGCTCGTCACCCGGCACGCCGTGTCCGTGGACGACGGTGACCGGGCCCCCGACCCGGTGGCCGCGGCCGTCTGGGGGCTGGTGCGAACCGCGCAGTCGGAGAACCCGGAGCGGTTCGTACTCCTCGACTGGGACGGTGCGCAGGAGTCCTACCGTGCGCTGCCCCCGGCCGCAGCAGGACACGATGAGCCGCAACTCGCCCTGCGCAAGGGCGAGCTGAGGGCGCCGAGGCTGGTCCGCGTACGCCTGGCCGGAACCGCCGAGCCCGCCGAGTCCGCCGGAGCGCTGCTCGACCCGGACGGCACGGTGCTGGTCACCGGTGCCACCGGCGCGCTGGGCGGTCTGATCGCCCGCCACCTGGTGACCCGGTACGGCGCACGGCACCTCCTGCTGGCCGGTCGCCGCGGCCCCGACGCGCCGGGCGCCCCCGAACTCGTGGCCGAGCTGACCGGACTCGGTGCCCGTGCCGATCTCGTCGCCTGCGACACCTCCGACCGGGAAGCCCTGGAACGGCTGCTCGCCACGGTCGGCGCCGACCACCCGTTGACCGCCGTGGTGCACACCGCGGGCGTACTCGACGACGGCGTCATCGGCTCCCTGACCCCGGACCGGCTGGACCGGGTTCTGGCCGCCAAGGTCGACACCGCACTGCACCTGCACGAACTCACCCGCGACAAGCCACTGTCCGGCTTCGTGCTCTTTTCCTCCCTCGCCGGGATCTTCGGCGGCTCGGGACAAGGCAACTACGCGGCTGCCAACGCATTCCTCGACGCCTTCGCCCAGCAGCGGCGGGCGCAGGGCCTGCCCGCCCAGTCCTTGGCCTGGGGGCTGTGGGAACGGCGTTCGGCGATGACGGGCAAGCTCGACCGGGCCGATCTGCAGCGGATGGCGCGCGGCGGAGTCGTCCCCATGCCGTCGGAGGAGGCGCTGGCACTGTTCGACGCGGCTGTGGCCGCCGACCAGGCGGTGCTGGTACCGGCGCGGTTCGACACCGCCGGGCTGCGCTCGCCCGACGGCGAGGTCCCCGCACTGCTGCGCTCCCTGGTCAAGTCGGCCGCGCGGCGGCGCACCGGGACCGCCGACGGCACGACTCCCGCGGAGCTGCTGCGCCGCAGGCTTGCGGATCTGGACGCTGAAGGCCGGTTCGCGGCGCTCCTGGACGTCGTACGCGACCACACGGCGGCCGTCCTCGGCTATGCCGACTCCGACGCCGTCGACCCCGAACGCGGCTTCCTGGAGATGGGCTTCGACTCGCTGACCGCTGTCGAACTGCGGAACCGGCTGAACACCGCCACCGGGCTGCGCCTGCCGGCGACCCTGCTGTTCGATCACCCGACCCCCGCCGGGCTGGCCCGGCATCTGCGGGCGGAGACAGCGCCGGGCGCCGCGGCCGCCGTTCAGCCGATGCTGTCCGAACTCGATCGGCTGGAGAGCGCGTTGGAGGAGGTGGCCGCCGACGAGGCGGTCCGCTCCGCGCTGGCGGGCCGGTTGCGCGGGCTGCTGTCGCGTCTGGACGTTCCCGCACCCGCAGGCGCCGGACTCCCGCCGGACGACGCGGGCGACGAGGTCACGGCCTTGGGGGTGGAGGAACAGATCGACGCGGCCAGCGACGACGATCTCTTCGACTTCATCGACAAGCGATTCGGGTCGGCGTGATGGAGCACGTGACGACCATCCGGACGGAGAACCGGGCCGTCAACCGGACGGAGAACCGGATCGACGACCGAGCCGACACCCGAGTCGACAACCGGACCGACCACCGGACCGACAACCGGACGGAGAACCGGATCGACGACCGAGCCGACAACCGGACCGAGGACCGGATCGGCAACCGGACGGAGACGACCCCGAAGGAGAACGACACCGTGGCGGACCGTGTCCTGAACGTCGGCGTCCTCGGCTGCGCCGCCATCGCCCAGCGCAACACCATCCCCGCGCTGGTCGCCGACCCGGCGGTGCGGCTTGTCGCGGTGGCCAGCCGCACGCGGGAGAAGGCCGAGGCCGTCGCCCGCCGCTTCGGCTGCGAGGCGTTGACCGGCTACGCCCCGCTGCTGGCCCGCGACGACATCGACGCCGTCTACGTACCGCTGCCACCCGCCCTGCATGCCGAGTGGGTCGGCAGGGCACTGGCGGCGGGCAAGCACGTCCTGGCGGAGAAGCCGCTCGCCGTGAGCGGGACGGAGGCGGCCGCGCTGGTCGGCGCGGCCCGCGCCTCCGGCCTCCTGCTGATGGAGAACTTCGCCTTCCTCCACCATGGACAGCACGATGCCGTACGGGCCCTCATCGACAGCGGCGCGATCGGTGAACCCCGGCATCTCACCGCGGAGTTCGGGTTCCCTCCGCTCGCCGCCGACGACATCCGGTACGACTCGTCTCTGGGCGGCGGTGCGCTCCTCGATGCCGGTGTCTACACCCTCCGCGCGGCCACCCTCTACCTAGGCCCTGAGGTGGCGGTCCGCGGCGCGGCTCTCCACCACGACTCGGTCGTCGGGGTCGACGTGGCGGGTGCCGCCCTGGTCGGACATCCTGCCAACGGCCGCACCGGACAGCTGGCCTTCGGCTTCGACCGTTCGTATCGGTGCGTGTGCTCCATCTGGGGCAGCGAGGGCAGCATCACCCTCGACCGGGCGTTCACCGCTCCGCCCGCACTGCGGCCCGTACTGCGGCTGCGACGCCAGGACCACGTGGAGGAACGCACTCTCCCGGCCGCGCACCAATTCGCCGCGCTGGTGGCCTCGTTCGCCCGAACCGCCCTGGAGGGCGGGGACTTCAAGTCCCCGGGCGACGACATCCTGCGCCAGGCGGAGCTGGTCGACGCGGTTCGGGCTGCCGCGGGGCAGTGAGACTCTCCCAGCTTGCACTGCGGGCTGTTGCGCTCCGGAGCGGTTGCGGCACGCACCGAGACCTGACGGCCATCCGGCTTGCGTGCCTGAACTGCACCGAGCCCCGCCGGAGTTGACGAGAAATACATGAAACTTCGCTGAGTTCCGCCCGGAGGTGACGAGCTGGTCTATGAACGGCACCGAGCCGGACTAAGTTGCCGAGGCACCTGAACTGCACCCGCGCTCCACCGGAGTTCGACGACTGCTGAACCGCACCGCCCGCCGGGAGTTGACGACTTCGAGAAAGACCCGAGGCCCTCCACCGTGCAAGGCGGAGGGCCCCGCTGCGCATCCGGCGCCTCAGGCGGACGGCTCGTCAGGTGACGGCTCGTCAGGTGACGGCTCGTCAGGTGTCGTTCCACTGGAAGAAGCGCAGCGTCAGCGCAGTCACCACGGCCGTGAAGCCCAGCATGCCGCCCATCGTGGGCAGGATGTCCGTCAGACCGCCGCCCCGGCTCAGTACCGCCTCGCTGCCCGCCACCAGATAACGCAGCGGCATCGAATACGAGACCACCTGCACCCAGTCGGGGGCGTTGTCCAGCGAGAAGAACGACCCGGAGAGGAAGGACATCGGAAGCACCAGGAGCTGGGCGAGGCCGCCCGCGGACTCCTCCGTCTTGGTCACCGAGCCGATGAGCAGGCCCAGCGCCATCAAGGACAGCGTTCCGCACATGACCAACGGCACGACGAGCCACCAGCTGCCGGTGAGCTGCAGACCGAAGTACGGCAGCGTCGCCACCAGCAGGAACAGGGCTGTCTGCGAAAGCGCCATGATCATGGTCATGGAAATCCTGGCGGCCACCACCTCCCAGGCCCGGATCGGCGAAAGACGCATCCGCTGGAGGATCTTCTTGCGGCGCAGCGTCACCAGCGTCAGCGAGGTGCTGAACACCGCGCTGGAGGCAACCGCCCAGCCCATCAGACCGGGCGTCAGGTACTGGATCGGTTTGACCGACTCGTCCTCGACCTGACCGGCTTTCAGCGTGTACGTCGCCGACTTCCCTGTCACCGCCAGATTCGCCTTGTCCAGCACCGCGTTGAGCGTGGCGCGGGCGGAGGCGCCCTTGACGCCGTCAGCGGCGCTGTACCTCAGGACGACCGTCTTGCCGTTCTGTTCGACCAGCGCGTCGAAGTCGCCCTGGCGCACCTTCTCCAGGGCGTCCGACTCACTTCCCACCTTGGTGATCGTGGCGGCCTTTGCCAGCTGCTTCTCCTGGGCCTTGGACAGGGAGTCAAGCACCTGCACCTTGCCGACCTGCGCCACCTTGATGTGCGCGGTGCCGTTGCTCTTGAACAGGGTGCCGAACAACAGAAGGAACAGAATCGGGAAGATCAGCAGGAAGAAGATGGTGCCCTTGTCCCGCAGCACGCTGAGGATCATCGCCCGGGACAACTCGCGGACCGGGTTCAGCCGCTCGGGTTTGGTCCCTCGCGCTCGGGCATGCCTACCACCCGTGTGACCCCCCGTATGCCCCCGCGAGTGTCCCCTCGTGGGCACCTCTTCCCGCAGTGGCGGCGCGGCTACGGGGATCGCCAGCTTTCTGGGCTGCGTGGTCTCTTCCGTCGTCACGCGCGGTACTCCCGTCCCGTCAGCTGGAGGAAGACGTCCTCCAGGGTGGCCCCGCGTACCTCGAGGCCACGCAGGGCTCCCTGGTCGGCCAGGATCGAGAGCACGGGCCCGGGTGTACGGGTGGAGACCGACAACGACACCCCGTCGTCCTCGACGACGGACTCCTCGACACCGGCCCACTCCAGCAGGTCCTGCATCGCCTCCTGCCGGATCAGCCCCGACTCCACACTCACCCGCACCATGTCATCCAGCTCACGGATCAGTGCCGCAGGTGCGCCGGTCCTGAGCACCTTGCCGTGTTCCATCACCGACACCCGGTCGCAGAGGATCTCCGCCTCGTCCAGGTAGTGCGTGGTGAGGACCACGGTGCGGCCCTCCTGGTTGATGAGCCGCAGCAGGTCCCACAGGTTGCGGCGGGCCTGGGGGTCCAGCCCGGCGGTGGGCTCGTCCAGGAAGACGATCTCCGGATCGTGCACCAGGCCGCAGGCGATGGACAGCCGCTGCGCCTGGCCGCCGGAGAGCTTGTCCGCCGACACGCTCCCGAACTCGGTGAGGCCGACACGCTCCAGCATCGCGTCCGCCTGCCGGGGACCGACCCGGTAGAACGACGCGAAGATGCGGATCGTCTCCCGGGTGGTCAGCTTGTCGAAGAAGGACGACGCCTGGAACTGCACGCCGATCCGCGTCAGCAGCGCGGGATTGCGCGGCCAGGGGCTCTTGCCGAACACCTCGATCCGGCCCTCGTCGGGCTCGCGGACACCCTCGAGGATCTCCAGGGTGGTCGTCTTGCCCGCGCCGTTGGGGCCCAGGATCCCGTAGAACTCGCCCGTCTCGATGTTCAGTGAGACCCCGTCGACGGCCTGGATGTCCCCGTACCGCTTCCGGATGCCGTCCGCGATGATCGCCGCCGTCATGGCATGCCGGTCCTGATCGGGCGGAGCGGTGTTCGGGCCCCTCCGCGGATGTACTGAAGGTCCATCACTCGACTGTCGTCTTTCCGTGATCGGTTGAGGGATCGTGCCGGGGCGGGGGCCCGGCCCTCCGTCCGCGTCCGGCCGTCGGCGGAGGCCGGACCGGGTCGGGAGCGTGTGGCGCTCTTCGGCGGTACGGAACTCCACACCAGCACAGGCCCCGCGGCGACGGCCATCGAAGGCGTCGAAGACTAGGGAATCGCCCCTACTCTGCCCCGGAGACAGGGGAACGACCGATCCGGCACCGGTCGGCCGCCGTACGTTCGTCCATCAGGGATCCGCGGTGGTCTGCCGCCGCTGGCCGACAGGATCGAGGACGCCACGATGCCCCCCACAGTCCGGGACGACGCCGTGCACCGCGACGCGGGACCCGGCCGGTCCGGGGCCGCCGCGCGCCCGCGGGCCCTCCCCGCCCCCTCGACGGATCCGCTCCCGCCCCTGGCCGTGCTGCCCGTCGCCGCGCTCGCCTGCGCGACGACGGCCCTGCTGATGCTCACCGCGGATCGCTTCGGCTACTTCAGCGATGAGCTGTACTTCCTCGTCGCGGGCCGCTATCCCTCCTGGGGCTATGCCGACCAGCCGCCGTTGCTACCCCTGCTCGCCCACGCGATCGACAGCGCCTCCCACGGCTCACTCGTGTGGCTGCGGGCGCCGGCCGCCGCCGCGACGGCCCTCGGCGTACTGACGGCCGCCCTGACCGCCCGCGAGCTGGGCGGCAGACGGCCCGCCCAGATCGCCACCGCGGGTGCTTACGCCGTCTCGCCCGTCATGCTGCAGATGGGCCATCTGCTCATCACCGCCACGCTGGACATTTTCCTCACGACGTTCACCACCTGGCTGCTGGTGCGGTGGGTGCGCACCCGGCGCGACGGATTGCTGATCCTCATCGGCCTGACCGCCGCGGTCTCTCTCCAGGTCAAGTTCCTCGGCGTCGCCTTCTGGGCGGTGCTGCTGGTGGCCGTCGTCCTCGCCGGCCCCAGGGACCTGCTGCGCCGCCCCCTGCTGTGGGTGTCGGCGCTTGGTGCTCTGCTCACCGCGGTGCCCGGCCTGCTCTGGCAGGTCCGCAACGGCTGGCCCCAACTCGCCATGACCAAGGTCATCTCCCAAGAGGTCGCCGCCGAGGGGGGAGGCCAGGCCGGATTCCTGCCCGCCGTGCTCACGACCGCCGGACTGGTCGGCGCTCTGCTCCTCGGCTACGGGCTGTGGAGGCTGCTGTCCGCCCGTGAGGTGCGCCCCTACCGGTTCCTCGGCCTGACCTTCGCCGGGCTGTGCGCCGTCTACCTGGTCGTCCACGGGCGGCCGTACTACGTCGCCGGGCTCTTCGCCGTCCTGTGGGCGGCGGCCGCCACGGGACTGCAGCGGCTGCGCCCCACCCGCCCCCGCGCCTGGGCGACGGTCGTGGCGTATGCGGTCTCGGCGGCGCTTGCGGTCCAGTTGCTGCCCGTCTACCCGGTCCAGCGGCTCGCCGAGTCCAGCGGGGACTGGCCGTCCAGCGACGGGCTGGCAAAGGAGAGCGTGGGCTGGCCCGACCTTGCGGCCTCGGTGGCCCGCGTCCACCGCGAACTGCCCGCCGACCAGCGCCGCCGGGCCCTGCTGATCACCGACCGGTACGACCAGGCGGGTGCCCTGGACCGGTACGGGCCGGCGCTCGGCCTGCCACGCCCGTACAGCGGGCACCGCGGCTACTGGTACCTGCGGCGCCCGGCCGACGACAGCGCGCCCGTCGTCTTCGTCGGCGGCGATGCCCGCTATCTGCGGCAGTTCTTCACGAGCGTGCGCAAGCGCGGCACGGTCACCAACCGGCAGAACGTGCGTAACCTCAACTGGGGTGTCCCGATATGGGTTTGCGAGGGCGAGCGCCGGCCCTGGCGTGTCCTCTGGCCCCGCTTCTCCCACCTCAATGCCGACTCGGCGGACGACAGCTTCCCGAACCCATGAGGTGGACGAAAGCTCGCCGAACCCATGAGGCGGACGACAGCCCGCCGATCGCATGCAGAGACGGCGGGCCGCCCCTCGCCGCGACGGCGTGAGGCCGGCTACCGTCCGCGGCCGCGCGTGCGTGCCAAATCACCCCCAGGTCACGGGCAGCGCGTACACGCCGTAGTGCATGGCCTTGTCGCGCAGGGGGATCTCCTCCGGCTCGACCGCCAGCCGGAGGTCCGGGAAGCGGTCGAACAGCTTCTGGAAGCCGATGCGCAGCGTCGCCCGGGCCAGATGCTGCCCCAGACACTGGTGGATGCCGAAACCGAAGGCCAGGTGGCGGCGGGAGGGCCGGGTGACGTCGAACGTCTCCGGGTCCTCGAACTGCTCCGGATCCCGGTTGGCGGCAGGCAGCGACAGCACCACGGTCTGCCCCGCCTCGATGGTGCGTCCGCCGATCTCCACGTCCTCCAACGCCACTCTGCTCGCACCCATATGAGAGATCGTCAGGTAGCGCAGCAGTTCCTCCACCGCCCGCTCCATCAGCTCCGGCCGCTTGCGGATCTTCTGCAGTTCCTCGGGGTGCTGCAGCAGCGCGAAGGTGCCGAGGCCCAGCATGTTCGGGGTGGTGTCGAGCGCGCCGCCGATGGTGATCCAGGAGATGTTCGCCAGCTCCTCCTCGGTCAGCTCACCGGTCTTCACCAGCTTGCCGAGCAGCTTGTCGTTGGGTTCGGCGAACAGGTCCTTCACGATGCGCGCCAGCGTCTGGTCCAGCGCGGTGTTGTGCTCGACGAACTCCTCGACGGTGTAATCGATCCGCATGATGGCCGAGAAATGCTCGTCGAGCTCGGCGATGTCCTCCTCCGGCACTCCCATCACCGAGTGCACGGACCGGTGGACGACCTTCTTGATGAACGCCGGCAGCAGGTCCACCGGTGGCTCGAGCCCGGCCATCTCCTCCAGCACGCCGTCGATGATCCCGGCCAGCGTCGGCTCGTACTCCTGGATCTTGCGGACGGTGAAGAAGCCGGTCAGCAGCCGCCGGTAGTGCGTGTGGTCCGGCGCGTCCATGCGCACGAAGGAGCCCGGACCCGAGGGCTGCGGGTCGTAGTTCTCCACCTCGAACGGCGGCGACGCCACCAGCGCCAGCAGCTCGGCCCGGTGGCTGAACCGCGGGTCGGTCATGATGGCCCGCACGTCCTCGTGGCGTGTGACCAGCCAGCCGTCATTGCGCCCCGGCGCGATGTCGAAGGTGACCGGGCTGATCGGCTCTTCCTCGCGCAGCCTGCGGTACTCCGGGTCGGGGTCGAAGGGGCAGGTGCGGTCGGTCGGTATCACTGGTGGTTTCGGCTGGTAGGCCATGAATCCTCCGTCTGGTCGGTTCCGTCGCCCGGTTGTGCCTGTCAGGCCCGCCGGACCATGAGAGGCAGCTGCCGAAGACCGAAGACGTTGACGCGGTTGTCGAAGTAGGACAGCGGGCGGTCGTGGTCGACCCGGATGCCGGCGTAGCGGTCGAGCATCAGATTGAGCGCGATCTGACCCTCGAGGCGGGCGAGCGGGGCGCCCAGGCAGTAGTGGATGCCGTGACCGAAGGCGAGTTGCTTGGCGTTGGCCCGGCCCGGCCGGAAGCTGTCGGGCTCGGGGAAGACGCGCTCGTCGCGGTTGGCGGACAGCAGCCAGAGGAACATCATCGTGTTCTCCGGCACCTTCTCCCCGGCGATCTCCACCCGGGACGTCGGCACCCGTTCGATCTTCAGAAACGGTGGCCGGCAGCGCAGTACCTCTTCCGTGAACGGCGTGATCGCCTCGCGGTCCGCGCGCAACCCGGCGAGGAGCCCCTCCTCCAGGTCCAGCGTCAGCAGCATGTTGCCGAGCAGTACGGCGGTGGTGACATGGCCGGCGAGCAGCAGCAGGGCGGCGAAGCTCACCACGTCGTCGTCGTTCAGGCTCTCCCCGTCCACCTCGGCCCGCACCAGAAGGCTCATGAGGTCGTCGTGCTCGCGCGCCCGCCGCTCGGCGACGTGCTGCCGCAGATAGGCGTCCAGTTCCTGAACGGTCCTGCCCAGAACCTCGGCGCCCTCAGGGGTCTCCCAGTCCACGGTCAGCAGGTTGTCGGCCCACACCTGGAAGAGGGGGCGGTCGGAGGGCGGCACACCGAGCAGGGAGGAGATCACGATGACCGGTAGAGGATTGGCGAAGGCGTCGACCAGATCGAAGCGGTCGCGGTCCTCGAGGCCGTCGAGGAGTTCGGTGGCCACCTCGGTGATCCGCGGAGTCAACTCGTTGATCATCTTCGCGGTGAAGACCTTGCTCACCAGCCGCCGCAACTTGCCGTGCCGGGGAGGGTCCAGCAGGAGCAGCGTGCCGCCGGGCGGCTGCCGCTCGCCGCCTGACAACCGGCTCACCGTGTCCGAGGAGAACGTCGCGGGGTCGGCGGTGATCCGCTGGACGTCCTCGTGCCGGAACACGTGGTAGCGACCGGCAGGATCGCGCCACACCGGCTGCTCGTCCCGCATCCGCCGCAGCCACGCCAGCAGCGTCGCACCGCCGTCGAGCCCCACCTCGGGCGGTGTGGACGCCTCGGAACTCGGCGGAGCGGGCACGGCTGTCATCGGGAACCCCCTTCTTAGGGCAGGCCGCACGGGAGGCGGGCCGGGAGCGGGCCCAGCGCAGCACGACCGGTGAATCGAACGCCAGAAAGCGCGCGCAACTCTAGGGATTTGCCTGGGCCCGACCCCTCCGGCGGGCCCCTGGGCCTACTAGGGGATTTTTCAGAGTCGGAGGTCAAGCGGCCGAGGACCGTGCGCGCGCCCCCAGACTTGAGCGGGTTCGAGGTGTTCGAGACGCCATGCGGAGCGTGCGCGGTGTCCGAGCCTGAGGAGATCCGGTGTTGTTGACCGTTCCGAGCGCAGCGGGCCTGCCCCCGATCAGGTCCGCCCTGGTGCGTGACCCGATCCTGGGGGCAGAGCTGTGAGCGAAGATCGCCTGCGGGATTACCTGAAGCGTGTCACCGCCGACCTGCATCGCACCACCACCCGCGTGCGCGAGCTCGAGGCCAGGGACCGCGAACCGATCGCGATCGTGTCCATGGCCTGCCGCTACCCGGGCGACGTCCGCACCCCCGAGGACCTGTGGCGGCTCGTCGCCGACGGCACCGACGCCATCACCCCCTTCCCGGAGGACCGAGGCTGGGACGTGGGATCCCTGTACCACCCGGACCCCGACCACCCCGACACCTGCTACACCCGCGAGGGCGGCTTCCTGCACGACGCCGCCGACTTCGACCCCGGCTTCTTCGGTATGTCGCCGCGCGAAGCCCTCGGCACCGACCCGCAGCAGCGGCTCCTCCTGGAGGTCTCCTGGGAGGCCCTGGAACGGGCAGGTCTTGACCCGGGCACCCTCCGCGGCAGCCCCACCGGCGTGTTCGTCGGCGTCATGTACAACGACTACGGCTCCCGCTTCGACGTTCCGCCGCCCGGCCTCGAGGGCTTTATCGGCAACGGCAGCGCGGGCAGCATCGCCTCCGGCCGTGTCGCGTACACCCTGGGCCTGGAGGGCCCCGCGGTGACGGTGGACACGGCCTGCTCCTCGTCCCTGGTCGCACTGCACCTGGCCTGCCGGGCACTGCGGGCAGGTGAGTGCTCGATGGCGCTGGCGGGGGGTGTCGCCGTGATGTCCACCCCCGTGACCTTCACCGAGTTCAGCCGGCAGCGCGGGCTCGCCCCCGACGGCCGCTGCAAGTCCTTCGCGGATGCCGCGGACGGTACGGGGTGGGGTGAGGGGGCGGGACTGCTTCTGCTGGAGCGGTTGTCGGACGCGCGGCGGAACGGTCACCGGGTGCTGGCCGTGATCCGTGGCAGCGCGGTCAACCAGGACGGCGCCAGCAGCGGCCTGACCGCACCGAACGGCCCGTCCCAACAGCGTGTGATCCGCGCGGCGTTGGGCAGCGCCGGGTTGTCGGCGTCGGACGTCGACGCGGTGGAGGCGCACGGCACGGGGACGACGCTGGGCGACCCGATCGAGGCGCAGGCGCTGCTGGCCACGTACGGGCAGGGTCGTGAACGGCCCCTGTGGCTGGGCTCGTTGAAGTCCAACATCGGTCACACCCAGGCCGCTGCCGGAGTCGGCGGTGTCATCAAGATGGTCATGGCGATGCGGCACGGGACGCTGCCGCGCACCCTCCATGTCGATGAGCCGTCGTCCCATGTCGACTGGTCGGCGGGCGAGGTGGCCCTGTTGACCGAACCGCGCGACTGGCCGCAGACGGAGGGGCGTGCGCGGTGCGCGGGCGTCTCCGCCTTCGGCGTCAGCGGCACGAATGCGCATGTGATCGTCGAGGAGGCGGCCGGGGCGGCGGGGGCGGTCGGGGAGGGTGCCGGGGAGCCGGGTGTTTCCGGTGGTGCGGGGTCCGGTGGTGGCCTGGTGGTGTGGCCGGTGTCGGCGCGGGGTGAGGGGGCTTTGCGGGCGCAGGCGTCGCGGTTGCTGGAGGTCGTGGAGGGTGGGGAGGG
>NZ_JBFAYQ010000075.1:0-17509 GCF_040681345.1 Streptomyces sp. NPDC051776
AGCTACCTTGCCGGCCTACACCTCCGCGCCTCGATGATCTGGATCAAGGACCTCACGCGAGCCACCCCTTGATCACGACCAAATACGCTCCCTAGGAGCCAGCACTGTTGGCTACGTGGCCCCTGCCTGCTCAGAGGACGGAGCGTAGGTCTACCACGGGGAGGTCGCCTGGTTCCTCGGCCATCAGGTGGTCGCGGTGGCGACCTTCCGTGAACATGTCGCGCAGGTACATGCCGGGGAAGTCCAGCGGTTCGTCCCGGCCGGTGAGCAGGATGCGGACGCGGTAGGCGGTGTCGCCGTCACGGAGCAGGACATCACACCACTGGGACTCGGGGGCTTCGATCCCCGTCAGGGTGATGTGTTCCTCGGCCAACGGGTGCACCCAGGTGGCCAGGTCTTCCAGGAGCCAGGCCATCTGCATCCAGGCCGGTGCATCGGCGGCGGGTTGCCAATCGTGCTCGCGCCGTCCTTCCCGTCCAGGGACGGGCGGGGGGCCATCGGCATAACAGGGTGGGTCGCCCGCGGCACCGGTGTCGATCACGGCCAGGCGGCGGCCCTGGAGGGTGAGGGCGCCGAGACGGAATCCGTCCAGGCCGAGGTCGAAGACGGACTCCGATGCGCGGGTGAGGAAAGTGCTGTCGGGTGAAGCCACGCGAGTGTCCTGCCTTTTTCGGGAGAGGGAGCCGCCCCCGGGGGCCCAGACCTGGTCAGGGCCTGAGTGCCCGGGGGCAGCATGATCCGCCGGATGGCTGTTGTCAACGTAACGGTGGTGCGCCGTCAGCGGGCGGCAGTCTCCCGCCTGAGCGGCTCATAGCTGGCCGCCAGCTTCTCGTTGACGCCGGCCTTCACCTGTGTGGCCCGCTGCGTGCGGACGTGGGGCTCGTAGGCGCCGACATATTTCTCGTTGCCCTCCGTCGCAACGGCCCTGCGGTTGGCCTTCGACAGCGACTTGGTCACCCAGTTCGGGCACCGGACGATCCCTACGCAGTACTGCGTGATCACGCCCTTGTCCTGGCCGTCACGGAGCTTCTTCTGGTTGACCGTCAGGAGCACCTTGTACTGCTTGACCAGGTGGCACACGCCGTTGCGGCACTTGTACTTCCCCGCGTAGCCGGTCTCCCGGTACGACTGGCCTCCGACGTGGTCCCGCTTCGGGGACTTCGCGATGTACTCCACGGCCGCGTACTTCGTGATGTTGTGCTTCCGTACGACCTTGGTCCACCCGAAGCCCTTGTCCGCGCCGGAGCTGTAGTAGCCCAGCCGCAGCGAGGCCTGTCCCGGACCGCGGTAGTCCAAATGCTTGAGGATCTTGTACGTCGGATCGGCCTGGAGCCGTTCCTGACCGTCGGTCGAAGCGGTCGCCGTCCCCGTCCCCCCGAGAACCCCAACCGTGGCCGTAACCGCGAGACCCAGGCCGACTAACTTTGCACGGTCCATTCGAAAATCCCCCTTCGAGAACCTGCGCATGGGAGATCCAATGCGCATGATCACCCTATGAACCGCCGTTCGAACCCTTCAAAGCATTTCTCATGCAGGCGTGTTGCCCCGGTTGCCGACGGGGAGGTGCTGTGCTCTGGACTCGATGCGCATCAGGTACGGAGGATCGGGCTAGCCCGACAGCAGTCAGGCGGTCCGGCGTCGCGACCAGACCCTCGGCAAGGTCAGCGTCGTCACCATTGGCGCCCGGCCAACTCACCGAAGACTCCCTCAACGGCGCCCCTCCGACGTGCATGGCGAAGCAGCCCCGACGCCGAGCAATACGTTTCGAACTCGCCGACGCGCGCCCACCCGAACCCGAGGACGACCTGTCAGTGCTCAAGTGAGTCAGGGTCGCGGTTCAGGGGTCACACGAACTCAGCGCTGGGGCGGAAGCTGTGGTCGGCTGCCGGGAGCTCCCAGATGATCTCTGAGGTCACCTCGCCAGTCAGTGCCGAAAGCAGGAAGCTGACGCATGTCATGTTGTGGTGTTCCCACTCGGGGCCACGCCCCTCGTTGGCCATCACAGTCCAGTCATCCGGTTCTTCGCCGGGGCGGGCGAGCCAGTAGAGGAATTCGCCGTTCTCGGTGCTCGCCCACGGGATGAGCCTGGTTCCTTCTCGCTCCAGCTCTGGGGGCTTGGCTTCTCCGTGGCTCCAGAGGAGTTCGAAGGCCTCGGTCCGCTCTTCGGCTTCGGTGAGGATGTCGTAGTGCTTGTTGGCGCATCCGGGCTCCAGGAGCCAGAGCACGCCGTCGAAGAGTCCTCCGCCGTAGGTGTCGATGAGTTCCTTGTAGTCCTGAGGCAGGGCTGTTCCGAGCTCGTTCTCGACGAGGCTCCAGCCTTTGGGCTCGGGTGTGACGGCGGGCGGTACAAGTTGCGTCAGGCGGGTGAGCGAAGGCGTCATCGGGGAAGCAGTTCTTCTCTCTCGTGTTCAGCTTGCGGGCAGGCGGCCGGTCACCTTCTGGGGACGTTCAGGATGGTCACGCTGTTGGTCGGGGCGCTCGATCCTCGTGGGGTGAACTGGAAGCCGTTGGATCCGTGGGCTTCGATGGTCACACCGCGCGGGATGACGCTGTTTCCATCGTAGAGGGGGGTCACGCTGTACTGGATGGTCTCTCCACGGTCCACGGCGGCGCGGACCTGGTTCTCCATGTCGCGCATGACGGGCGTGTTTGCGTATTGGTGCATGGTGACGAAGTTTCTGGGGTCACGGTTCGATCCGCCGAGTTGTGCGCCCAGCAGATGAGCCCGGTTGTAGCCCTGGCCGCTCTGCCAGCCGGGTGGGTCGTACTGCGGCCTTGTTCTCCCGCCCATCATGTCGGGACGGAGAGTTGCGTGGACTCCGGTGGCGCGTCCGCCCGGTCCGGGGTCGCCGTACTGGACTCTGTCGCCCCAGGTGACGTCGGCCGGTTCGCACGCGGCCAGGCCCAGGGGGTCGATCCAGGCGTAGGGGTTGAAGACGTAAGTGGAGGGATTGGGTGCAGGGCCGAGGCCGAGCGGGTCGGTGGTGAGGTAGCGGGCGGTGTCGGGGTCGTAGGTGCGGAAGTGGTTGTAGTGGAGTGCTGTTTCGGCGTCGAAGTACTGGCCCGGATAGCGCAGGGGTGTGTATGCGGTGGCGTCGGCGTTCCAGGTGGTGATCCCCCACAGGGTGGTGCGGGTGCGCCAGGCGATGTGTCCGGATTCGTCGACGAGCTCGGTCGGTGTGCCGATGAGGTCGGTGATGATCGCGAAGAAGCGTTCGTCGAATGCTTCCTGATCTGCGTCGGATCGGGTTTTGCGCTCGGTCTGGGTCAGGGGGGTGAGGCCGTCGTGGTCCCAGGTGAGGGTGAGGGCTTCGGTGCTGCCGAGAGTGTGCGTGGTCTGTTCGGTGAGGGTGGTTCCGTCCCAGGTGAAGTGAGTTTCTTCGAGGACGGTTTGCTGGTCGTCGGCGAGGCGTTGCTTGGTGGTGCGGCGTCCTAGGGGGTCGTAGATGTAGCGCCAGAGGGTGCCGTCGGGTGTGGTGACGGTGGTGAGGCGGTCCTCGGCGTCCCAGGTGTATCGCCAGGTGTCCGGCTTGCGGGACAGGCGGCGTTTTTGGCGGAGGGTGATGCGGCCCTGGGGGTCGTGCTCGTAGCGGATGTCTCCGGCTCGGGTGATGCGGGTGCCGTGGTAGTCGCGGCTGCCGCGGGCCTCTGTGCTTTGGGGGTGGCCGGGCCAATCGGCGTGGGTCTGGTTGCCGGTCGCGTCGTAGGTGCAGGTCTCCGGCCGGTTCGGGGCGTTGACGGAGGTGACGCGGCCGGTGATGTCGAGGTCGAAGGTGCGGCGTCCTGTGAGCTGGTCGTCGATTGCGGTGAGGAGGCCGTCGGCTCGGTAGGTGTACTGGCGGCGCTGGAGGGGCGGTGGGCGTGGGCCGGGGTGAGTGCTTGCTGGGTCAGGTGCCCTGTCTGGTCCCAGGTTTGGGTGAGGGAGAGGGCGTTGCCGATGTGGCGGGTGGTCTCACGTCCCAGGGGGTCGCGCTGGTGGGTGATGGTGCGGCCGGAGATGGTGAGGCCGGTGCGTTTTCCGGCGGTGTCGTAGGTATAGGTCGTGGTGACGCCTGCGGGTGTGGTGCGGTGGGTGCGCTGGCCGATGGCGTTGCAGGACGTGGTCAGGGTTCGTCCGTTGACCGTTTCGGCGGTGACGCGGCCGAGCGAGTCGTAGGTGTAGGCGAGGGTGGCGCCGGGTCCACGGGCGCGTAGCAGGCGGCCGGCGGGGTCGTAGGTGTAGGTGGTGGGGCGGCCGTCGACGGTCTTTTCGGTGAGGTTGCCGACGGGGCTGTGGACGTAGCGGGTGCTCTGTCCGGCGGCGTTGGTCCGGGTCAGGATCTGGCCGGCTGCGTCGTAGGTGTAAGTGACGGTGGCGTCGTCGAAATCGGTTTCGGCGAGCAGTCGTCCGAGGGGGTCGTGGGTGTAGTCCCAGGTGCGGCCGTGAGGGTCGGCGACCTGGATGAGCCTGAGCGCGGTGTCGTGGCTGAACTCATGCCGGGTGCCGTCAGGCCCGGTTCGGGCGCTGAGCAGGTCGAAGTGGGTGTACTCGAAGTGGGTGGTGTGGCCTAGTGGGTCGGTGTGGGTGGTGCAGTTTCCTTCACCGTCGTAGGTCCACGATTCTCCGGTTCCGCCCGGGTCGAGGCGTGCGGCGAGGCGTCCTTCGACGGTCCAGTGCAGGCGGCTGGTCTCGCCCAGGGGATTGGTGACGGCTGTGAGGCGCCCGAACGCGTCGTAGCGGTAGCGGGTTGCGGCGCCCAGCGGGTCGGTGACGGTGACCGGGAGTCCCGCGGTGTTGCACCGGATGCGGGTGGTGTTGCCCAGACTGTCGGTGACGGACGTGATGTGGCCGTACTCGTCGTGGGTGTAGTGGGTGGTATCTCCGGCGGGATTGGTGACCGTGGTCGGATTGCCGTGATCGTCATAGGTGTGACGCCAGGTCGCGCCGTCCGCTCGATGGCCTCCTCGACCAGGCCCAGAGAGTTGTGCCGGGTGTGGGACTGGCTGCCGTCGGCGCGGAGGACGCGGGTGAGTCGGCCGGCTTCGTCGTAGTCGAATTCTGTGGTGCGGTCCAGGGGGTCGGTGATGGCCAGGATTCGGTCGTGGCGGTCCCACCGAGTGTGGGTGGTGTGACCCAGGGGGTCGACTTCTGCAACGACTTGGAGGGCGTCGTTGATGAGGGCGGGTGGTGTGGCCGAGGGAGTCGGTGGCCGTGGTTATCCGGTGGCCTGTTGCGGGGTCGACGGTGTCGTAGTCGAAGGTGAAAGCCAGATGTCCTTCGGATCCGCCCTCGGATATGCAGCGGTCTTGATCGTCGTAGGTGTAGTCGTACCGGCGGCCGTTGGTGTCGGTCCACGAGGTGATTCTGAGCCGGTCGTCGTAGGCCAGGACCAGCGGAGTGCCGGATGAGTTGGTGATGTGTGTGAGATCGCCGTCGGTGTAGCCGTAGCGGATCAGCTCTACATCCGTGCCGTTGTCAGCTGCTCCGGTGAGGTGGAGCGCGGTGATGCGCCATTCCTCTGTGGTGATCTTGATGTGATAGCCGCCGCTGTGGACGATCCCGGTCGGAGCGCCGAGGTCGTCGTAGAGGAAGGTGATGGTGCGCCCATTGCGGTCCTTGATGTGGTGGAGCGCAGCTTCGCCCTGCTCGGGGCGAAGGAAGTGCAGAACGTGGCCTGTTGAGGGGTCGGTGATGGTGTAGCCGCCCGCCTCCGTGCGTTCCAGCGGCCAACGCGGCCCGTCGTCAGGCAGAACGGGAGCACCGGGTCCGACCGGGTGCGGATAGGTGAGCAGCAGGCCGGCCTCGGTGACGAAGACGACGCCTCTCTCGTCGATCTCCAGGCGCTGGTCGCAGGTGTTGGACCATGACGGTCCCATCCAGCGGCCGGCCCGGTAGCCGGATTCGACTCGGCGGGTGAAGGCGAGGGGGAGGCTGCCGGGTAGGACAAGGTCGGTCTGGGAGAGATACATCTTGCCGGTGGCCATGTCCACGGGGTCGGAGCAGCCGGATTCCACTGCCTCGTCCGCGCGTGAGTGGGCACGGGAGCCGGCGTCGTCGGCTTGACGTCGTGCTCCCTTGGCCAGCCCCTTCAGGCCCTGACGCATGGCACGCAAGCCGCCCTTGCCGAGGGCTTTCATGCCCTTGGCGAGGCCGCCGAGGGTGGTCAGGCCCTTCATGCCGGGGATGCAGTCCAGGGCGGCGAAGGCAACGTCCCAGAGGCTGGCCTGGCCTTTCATGTATTTGTTGATCGTGTCGGCGAGGACGACAAGGGCGGCGACGATGACGATGGCGGCCAGGATGGGGCCGCCGATGATCATCGCGATGATGCCGACGATCGCGACGACAACTTTGCAGACGGCGACGATGGTGTCCCAGTTGTCCGAGACCCAGTCGACCGCGTCCTCCCACCAACTCCGGTTCTCGATACCCGCGTCGGAAGCCTCTTCCAGCTTCTTCTTCGCCTTCGTCGCCGCGTCCTCACGCAGCTTCTTGGCATCCGCGGCCATCTTCTTCGCCGCATCCAGCGCGTTCTGCGCGTTGTCGACGGCCGTCTGCGCGTCGCGCTGCTCATCCTTCGCGTTCGTGGCGTTACGGGTCGCGGCGCGGACATCCTTCTCATCCGGAGGCGGAACGTCCTTCTTCTTGCCCGAGTCCTCGTACTCCTTGGCCTTCTTCGACGCCCGGTCCACCCACCCGTTCGCCGTCTCCAGCCGCGTATTGGCCGAGGAAAGATTCCGGCGCGCCTCACGGCCCTTCTCCAACGCGCGGCGAGAGTCGTCCTGCGCCTTGTCCAAGTCCGGCCAGTACGCAGCCAGCGCGTCGCCGGCCAAGTCGTAGGACTTCTTCAGCTTCCGCAGATTCTTCGGAACATCCTCGAACTCCGCGGTGAACGCATCAGCGGACTTCCCCGCCCACTTCAGCAGCGCATCATCCCCAGCCATGCCCTTGATCTGCCGCAACGCATCCCCGACATCATCAGCGAAATCATGAAGACGCCGCGCCAGAGACTTCACCCGCTCCGGATCACCCGGAACCGGATCCCCCTCCAGATCCAGGACATGCCAATCCGTCGGCCGATTCCCCACCCCGAACAACCCCCGCCAACCAGACCGTCAACACTCAGCGCATGCATGATCACACAAGCGTCGAACAATCTAACGCCTCGCCAACCACCAGGCGCCAGAGTCCTCTTGGCCAGTTCGAGCAGGCCAACATCCCGAAGTGGTCGCCGGGCGCCGCCTCCGATCAGGTCGTCGCTACTCCTGTGTACTTGGCCGTGGTTCGGTTTCCCCTCACCTAGGGTGAGGACTCGCATTGGGGTGGTCGTGGATCCAGGAGAGGCCGCCGAGGTCGAGTCGGTGGCGGGCGCGGGTGACGGCGACGTAGGCGAGGCGGGCTTCGGCGTCGTCGATCGGTCCCGGCACCGGCTGACCGGTCTCATCGAGTTGGTCGCTGTCCTTGGGCGGGAGGAAGTCGTCCCCGATCCTCACCGCTGACCATTCCCGGCCTTTGGCTTTGTGGGTACAGGTCGATCTCATGGCTGTGGTGCGGCATCCACCGCACCCGCACCTCAACCCCGATCCGGCCGGCACCGTTCTCCGGCATGTAGCAGCGGCCCGCGAACTCCACCCCGTGACTGGTGATCTTCCGGGGCCGGTGATCGCTCTCCAGCATGAACGCACGCAGCTCGGCCGGGGTGGGCTCGGGCCGGATCTCGGTGGGGTCGGCCAGCCACGCTTCAAGCGGCGTCACCCCGGTGCGCTTCACAACGTGCTTGGTGTTGTGCTCGTGCACCCACTCGCGCAGCAGGCCGACGAACGCCTCGAAGGTCAACGGCGGGTCCGTCTCGCCGAGGCGTCGGCGGTGATCAAGCAGGGGCGCCTTGGTGTAGCGGGGCAGGTCGGCGAAGAAACGGGTCATGCTGGTGCGGTTCAGCCGCTCGATACCGCCTTTGTGACGGGCGCTGCGTACCCGGTGCACAGGAACACCGAGCAGCCCGAAGGCCCGCAGCACCGTCTTGGACAGGAAGTCGGCGCCGCCGTCGACCCGTACAAGCTCCGGCAGCCCCCCCGGCCGGCCCGTAAGGATCCTCTCTCAGCACCGAAGCCCGCACGGCCGCCAGCACTGAGCCGCGGTGCGCGGAACCGGCGGTGACCGCCCAACCCATCACGTTGCTGGTACCGCGGTCCTCGAACCAGGTCACCCACGCCTTCGACAGCTTCTTGTCGGGCATCATCACGACGGTCGGGGCCTGCTTGTGATCGCCCTCCCACACCTGGTTCCGGGCCACCGCCGGCCGCCGGAACGCGGGATCGAAACCACGGGCGGCCGGAATGCCCTCCCGCAGACCCGCCATGAAACCGGGATCGAGGTCGCGAGCGATGGCATCGTGCAGCGTGGTCAGCCCCACCGGCTTCTCCCCCGCCTTCTTCGCGACGCGCACCAGATGCTCATGGGCGCGTTTGACGTTGCCCTGGTGGTCGGCAAGGACTTCGACGATCTCGTCGGTGATCCGAAAACGCCTGCGCTCCGGCTTCTCCGGGTTTCCGGTCTCCTCCGCCTGCGCCAGCCAGCGCCACACCTGCCGCACGCTCACACCCACCGACTCGGCGACCAGCCGCACGTGAGCCGTCTTCAACTCCCCCGCCTCACGCAGCCCGAGCAGCTGCCGCACCGCGGGAGGCCGCAACTCGTCCCGGTGCCGGCCCAACCCCGCCTCCGCAGGCTCCGGGGCGCCGTCCAGCCTTGTCACCGGTGCTGGCACCCGCGAAGCGGGCGAGTGGACAACGGCACGGCGATCACGTACAGCCTCCAACAACGAACGACGATTGCGCACAGGTCAGTTCAGGCAGACGCATGCGTGTGTGACGGATGCGTCTGATGCGAGGCTACGGACCGCGCGTTCGCCTCCAACCCAGCCACTCACCCGGACGGTTGACAGCAGACCGTTTCCCGCAAGTTGGACAGACGCACGTGCTAGTGACCCTCGGGACTGCCGCGGGAATCTCGACCAGCCAGGCTCCGGTGCCGACGCCGGCGTCGCGCGCCAAGAACCGCCGGACACACTCCGCACGCCCAGACGACTCCGTGAAGACCAGGAAGGCCAAGGAGATACGGCGAATATGACACTGACCGATACGGCTTCACGTCACTGCAATGCCCGGGGAACTGTCACCATGATCGACCGATCCAACTGCCCTTGGGCAGCGCCAATACACCTACCCGTCAGTGACGTACAAAGCCGAACACCCCAGTGACATCACAGCCGAACCTCACACGGAGTGTTCCTGTCGAACACCAAGACCAGGCGGGCGAAGCTGAGCGCGGAACAGCTTCAGCGGCTGGCCGGCCTCGGTCTGCAATGGGCCCAGGCGCCGAACACGGTATAGCTGGTATAGCCGGGCGGGGACCGGCAGGCACAGCGGCGGGCGCCCGGTCGGGTAGCCGGGGGGTGTCCGGCATCCTGGCAGGAGCGGCCGCGCCGGCGCTCTTGCCCGGTCTCTGTGTGGGCGCCCGCATCACTGTCTTTCTGGGTTCAGCCACCGCTCATACGCGGCGTATTCGTAGGCGTCCGGGACAAGGCCGTCGAACCACCGCACCCGAGGAGGAGATGCAGCGCGACGCTTCGACCTCCGGCGCGGGCGGGGCTTGGCCGGCTGGGGCGGGCGCATCCGGCAGTGCTCCGCGAACTCGGTCAAGGACAGCCGGGTGCGTGGCAGACCGGCCAGCAGGCGCGCCTCGCCGGCGCCGGGCGGGGACAGGAGCAGCACGTTGGCCGCGGCCTTAAGGAAGGGCCTGGCCCAGGGCGGGACGGGGTAGGTGGTGCAGCCGTATCCGATGGGGGTCGGGCGGGCGCCCTGGGGGTCGTGGAGGGCCAGGGTGGCGGCGTCGGCGCTGAGGTGGCCGACGTGGACGGAGGCGAGCTGATCGGCGGGGGCGGCGGTGAAGACGGCGGTGGCCAGGGCCGCGGTGAGCTGGGGGTGGGCGGTGCGGGTGGCCAGGCGATGGGTGATCTGAGCCAGCGCGTAGGCGGATGGCTCGGGGAGGGCGAGGCGGTGTCGTCCGGTGCGGTGGCCGGTGTGGCGGGGGGTACAGCGGCAGGAGGGGAAATCGGCCTGCGGGAAGTAGTCCAGGTAGGCCAGGGAGGGCAGCGTGATCCAGCGGCCTTCGTCGATACGGACGTTCGGGGGCGGGGTAGGGGGCGCCGGGGTGAGCACCTCGGCGGCGCGGGGGTCGTGGACGGGGATGCAGGTGTGCTCCACCTCGCGCAGAGCGGCCCGCATCACGGCTGGCATGGCTGACTGGTGGCAGACGGCCACCAGGTGCAGGCCGGTGCGGCGGCGCAGGGTGAGCAGGTCCTGCCAACCCTCGGCATCCAGTAGGTGGGCGCGCAGCAGGAGCAGGCGGGTGACCGGCAGGGTGAGGATCCATGCGCCGGCGATATTCCAGGCGGGCGGGCCCGCACCCGCCCAGCTCCCAGGAAGCACAGGGGGTTTGCCGAGGGCCGCGAGGATGTCGAAAGCGAGCGTCGCGCTGCGTGCCCCGGGGGTGGGGTGGACGGTGATGCGGCCGCTGCGCAGATGGTGGGCGGCCGGCGCGGCACGCATGATGGCGGCGTCATCGTCGGGATCGAGGAGCACCGTGAAGGGCGGGGCGGGCGGAAAGCGGATTTCTCTGGTCACGCAGGCCTCCGGGCGCGGACGAGCGGCGGTTACAGGTCCAGGGCGAAGAGCAGGTCCGGGTGGAGTACGCGGGCATGTGCCTTGCAGGCGGCGGCCCACCGGGCGGGCGCGGCGGTAATCATCGGCGCGCCCGTGACCTGGTAGTCGGCGCGGCCCAGCGTGTTGGACGACACTCAAGATGCCGATATCGCGGGCACGGACGGGGCGTTGAGTGTGCCGATGGGATCGGCGTGCGGATCGGTTCGTAGGCGGCGGCACCTTGCCGATGAACCAGGCCACGAGCCCGGAGCCCGTGGTACGGCCAGGGAGCAGCGGGGCAACTCGTCGGCGCGGTGCCGGTGATCCGGGGGCCGCTTGGTGCTCTTGCGCCGCTGGGGTGTTGAGCGCCAGGGTGCAACACGGGGTGCCCCTTTCCTTGCTCGGCTGCCGGGCCGGAGCCTGACGGGATGGACGATGATCGAGGTTGCGGACGGGGCGGCGGCCCGGGAGGCACTGAGCCGCCGGATGCATGTGGTGCCCGGACTGCGGTGCTGCGCTCAAGCCCTGGGGCCAGGCCCGGCCCCGGACGGTTCGTGACCTCGGTGGCGGCCTGGTCGCGGTCCGGCCGGACCGGGCCCGGTGTACCGGCTGCCGCCGCACGCATGTGGTGCTGGACGCCGGCCTGCTGCCCCGCCGCGCGTACACGGTGTGCTTCCTGGGCCAGGCCCTGGTGGGCGCGGTGCGTGGGCACGGACACCGGAAGATCGCCGCCGAACTCGGCGCCCCGGAGGGCACCGTGCGCGGCTGGCTGCGCCGGGCGCGATCCACCGCCGAGCAGCTGCGGTGGATTGGTGTCCAGGCCGTCGTCGCCCTCGATCCGGACGCGTTGCCCGCCACGGACCGCGGGGACCCGCTCGCGCACGCCGTCGAGGCGCTGGTGGCCGCCGCCGTGGCCGCTCACCGCCGCTTCGGCCACGGGCCGCGCGAGATGTGGCCGCGGATCGCGCTGCTGACCCGTGGCCGCCTGCTCGCGCCCTCCCCGACCGGCTGAACCGTCGCCGCCGGTCCCGGCTGCCGCCTGCCCGCACACCGACGCCGGCGCGGCCGGACAGAGCGCCGCCGCTACGACGGGGGCTGCCCTACGCATCCGTGCGACACCGTGCCGACGAGAGCGACACCTCGCCGACGATGCCGCCCGTTTCGCCTGAATCCTCGTCGGCACCGTGAACGCCTGCTTCGTCGGCATTTTCAGCGCCGGGCAACACCCAGCGCGGGCAGCATGTCCCTGGCCTGGTGCAGGGGACGGGTGCTGGGGGTGATGTCCACCGTGATGCGGTCGGCCGCCGGAGCGGAGCAGGCCAGCGTGGCGCGCAGCACGGGCGCGCCGTCTACGTCGCAGACCAGCATCACCGGCACGTCCGCGCGGGCGGCCGGGGGCGGGGGCGGTCACCGGGCATCGGTATGCGGGAGGAGGCGGGCATCCAGCAGGTCCTCCAACACGGCGCGTCCCGAGAAGCTATGGTCCGCCCGGGGGCGGCGCAGCAGGCGCAGGGCGTGGTGGGTGGCCTGGGCCCAGCGGCGGAAGTTGCCGTGACACAAGCGCGTGTCGAGGTGCTCAAGAGCGCTGTCGTCGCTGTGCTGCCACAGCGGGTGGAAGCGCGGGATCGCCCAGCGCACCTCGTCCGGGGTGAGCGCGGGGACCTTCAGCCACACGGCGGTGCGGGAGGCCAGCATCTTCTGACGGCGCAGCACCGCCAGGCCGTGCTCGCCGGCGGCCAGGACGATTGCCACCGTGGTGTCCGGGTCGTCGACGAGGTAGCGCAGGTACTCGAAGCACGCGGCATCCAGCCGCTGGGCCTCGTCCACCACGAGCAGATGGTCGCGGGCGGCCAGCGTCTTGCGCAGGGCCGTATCGAAGACTCCCGGATTCTCGGAGTGTGCGTCGGTCAGGTTCAGGGCGTCGGCGAGGTGGGAGCGCAGGGCGGCCGGGGTGGGGGCGGGAGGCGGCACAAGACGGCCAAGGCGAGCTTGGCGGGCGGGAACCACCCCGGTGGCGAGCACGGTGTCGAGAGCGAAGGTCTTGCCGACACCGGCGTCCCCGTACACGCACATGAACGCCTGCTCGGCCACCGCCTTCTTAAGACCGTCCTTGACCAGCTCAAGGACGGTCAGCTCGACCGTGACTGCGTGTGGGAGCGACAGATAGTGCCGCGGTACGGCAGATGGCGCGCGCCTTGGGGCCGGTGCTGGTGTGGTGGCCGGTGCTCTTGCCGATCGGGCGCGCGAAGGTGCCGGGGTGGCGCGGCTCATCAGCTCTCTCCCAGGCGGCTGAAGGCCCACCGCAGCACCTCGGTGTCCACCTGCTCGCGCTTCAGTCGCCTCAATCCGATCCTGACCTGCGCGGTCAGCCAGGCCCAGTTACGGAAGTTGCCGCGCGCGGCATGCTCATCGGCGAAGGCGATGTCGTCTGGTTTCGCGTTCTCCCACACCGGATGGAACAGCGGGATCACCTCCAGTACTTCCTGGCGGCTCAGCGGCTTGAAGCGCTGCCAGATGAAGATCCGGGAGGCGAGCATCGGCTCCTTACGGAGCACGGTATAGCAGCCCTGGCCGCCGACGAACACCAGGGCAAGCTGAGTGCCGTAGTCGTCCCACAGGTAGCGGAAGTATTCGAACACCTCGGAGTTAAGCCACTGTGCCTCGTCCACGACCAGCGTGCGCGGCCTTGTTGCCAGGGCGTCCTTGAGGAGCCGGTCGAACTCCGACGGGGCGCCCGGCGCATCGCCCTTCAGGCCGAGCGCGGCGAAGATCTCGTGCCTCACCGCACGGGCCGTGGGCCGCGCACGGAAGGTGATCCGCCGTACCTCCTCGCCGGGTTCCAGCTCGCGCAGGCACGTGTTGACCGCCAGCGTCTTGCCGAACCCGGCATCCCCGTACACGCACATCATGGCCCGCGCCTCGATGGTGTCGGCGAGGTTCTCCCGGGCGGTCAGCAGCGCGCGGGTAGTAACAATGTGCGCGTCCGGCAGCGACAGGTACTGATCCCCCACATCCGGAGGCAGGGTGCCGGTCATCCGTCCTCCCCTTCATCGGGCGCATTGAGGCTGTCGCCCTGTTTGGTACGCAGCGCGGCCGGGGTCCGCCAGTGCGATGGCGGCAGGGCAGGTGCGATCAGATCGGGCAGCGCCCACTCGGCCGCATCGCCCAGCCGCGCCTCGCTCAGCTCCCGGTCAGCCTCGGCCGCACTCAACGTGCCCAGCCGCTTCGGCTGCCTCGCCTCGGTGACCGCCGCGTACCGGGTGCGGGTGTGCCTGGAAGCGGCAGACAGAGCGCGGGCAAGGCGCCCTTTCTCGGCGTCCTTGCGGCGACGGTGGGCTTTGCGCTGTTCAACGGTGGCCTCATCCGCGAGATGTGCCGGGCCCAGGTGCTTACCGGAGGCGGCGTCGAACACCTCGATCTCGTGGTCGTGGTGCGGGATGAAGCGGATGTGGACCTTCGTGCCCACCTCCGCCCCACCATGCATCCACTCCCCCACGTAGTAGCGGTTCTTCCAGCGCACCCCGCTGGCGGTGAGCGTGCGTACGCGGCCATCGTCGGCGAGCGTGAACCGGCGCAGCAAGTCGCGGTCCACGTCCTCGATGGGGGTGGGATCGGCCCGCCACGCCTCAAGCGGCGTACGCCCGGAAAGGGCCTGGGAGGTGTGCTCGGTGTTCCACCACGTGGTCCACTGAAGCAGCAGGCGGACGAACTCGGTGAACGGCAGCGGGACCGTCTCCTGAATGAAGGGACTTCGGGCGCCCGGGCGCAGCCGGAGGGACGGGGCGTGGGTGTAGCGGGGCAGCGCAGCGAAGAACATCTTCTCGGCGCACTTGTTCAGATTTTCCACTGTCCCCTTCAGCTCCGGCCGGTACGGCGGGAGATCCTGCACCGGCACCGCGAAGTGGCCCAGGGCCTCGGCGACGGTGTGCGAGAGGAAATCGGCGCCGCGGTCGATCCGCACCAGGGACGGCAGGCCACCGATCGGCCCGTAGGGTCCGTCCGGCTCGTCCCGCGACAACGCGATCCGCAAACCCGCCAAGATCGCGTCCCGAGAGGGCTGATGTGGTGTGACGGCCGCTCCGGCGACCGCGTTCGTGGCGCAGTCGATGAACCACGTCACCCACGGGAACACCAACTCACCCTCCAGGTCGACCTCGACCGGGACGTGCTTGTGATCCGCCTCCCAGCAGGCATTACGCCATTGGCGGGGGCGCCGCAGATGCACATCGTGGCGCCGCCTGGCCCGCTCCCCGCCTTTCAACGCCGCGCGCTGCCCCGGATTCAGATCCAGACGGATCGCCCGGTGCAGCGTCGCCAACGACGGCACCTCGGGCGCATCCTCTCCCTTGGCGCGAGCCACGGCCGCCTCAGCCACCAACTCCCGGTGCAGCGCGGCCGCGTTCCCGCACCACGCCACCAGCCGCGCGTGCAGCACCTCATCAATACGGAACCGAGGCCGCTCGGTCGGTTCCAGGCGCCCCTGACGGCCGTCCTCCACCCACCGCCACACCGTCCGCAGCGACACCCCCGCCGAGGCGGCCACCAGCCGCACATGCGCGGTGGTCAACTCCCCGCGCCCGTCCAGGGCCAGCAGGCGTGACATGGCCTGCCGACGCCCCAGTCTCCGCTCCCCCACCACGAAAGCCGCCTCGGCCGCACCCGCGGTGTCGAACCACTTCGCCCCGGCCATGCCGCACCCCTCCCCTGGCACCGACGCCCGTACCCCTTCTCACCAAAGGCACGGTCCCCCCGCCAACACCAGGACACAAAAAGTCAGTTCACACGATTCCGGGATATACCTGCAATTCCGCCATGCATGGGATACCCGAGCGCTACACTCCCCCACCGCTCAGGAATCTGAACCACAGCGGCAGCCACTCGTCACCACGATGACACCGCAACCACGTCACCCCGACGACACCAGCAGACACATCACCCCAGCTCAAAAAGAGCACAACGGGACCGGTGACACCCCACACAGACCAGTGACACTCCCACTCAGATTCGCAAAATAGAAGCCGAGCGCAGCTAACGGGCCCGGCAACCACACTCAGGCGCAGAGCTGCACAGGCTGAGGCCGTTGGGGTGAGGAACACCACGCGCCCATAACGAAAGGAACACCGTGAAAGTTCAGAAAGGAGACGGCATTGGGTCATCACATGTAGGCGCAAGGGAGGCACCGGGTGCGGGCACACAAGATCGCGACAGCCACCATGCTGGTCCTGGCAGTCAGCGGATGGGGCGTAGCGGCAGGGTCCGGGACAGCCTTCGCTGACACCAGCCCTGCCCATGGGAGGAAGGCGAAGAGGGCCGACGAGGGCCACCGCCCCGCCCACGGGGGGAAGGCGAAGGCGCGGGCGGAGGGAGGATCCACCACCGGGGAGGGAGCGGACCTCTTCCAGCAGAACATTGCGCAGGAAGGCCGGCAGAACAACAACTGCAGCAACTCCAACGACGGGGATGTGACACTGACCGGAGGCGCCCGGGCCAGGGGCCGGTGTGTCACCGCCGACGGCTCCTTGAATGCGTTCTCCCGCATCCGCAACGGTCCCGCCATCGCCCAAAGCGGCTCGGGGGGCACCAACCTGTTCGACCAGAACACCGCCCAGCGCGGCAGACAGAACAACAACTGCAACAACCCCAACAACTCGGTGATCGACCTGGACGGCGACCAGCTGCAGGGCCTTTGCGCGGATCAGGACCTCTCCTTCAACAAGTACACGTTCGTCAAGAACGGCGGCGCCCGAGCCCAAAGCGGAGACTCCGGGACAGAGAACGACACGGAGGTGCAGAACGCCGCCCAAGTAGGCCGGCAGAACAATAACTGCAACAACCTCAGCGACTCGGACATCAATTCCGCCACGGAGGAGGAGGTCGGTGGGGGCGGTCGGGTAGCAGCGCGCTGCGCGAACAAGGACCACTCCTTCAACCACACGACCCTCACCACCGGCCGGGGTGCCCGAGCCCAGGGCGGCTTCGGTACGGATCTTGACGTGAACCAGCAGAACACCGCCCAGGAGGGACGGCAGAACAACAACTGCAACAACCCCAACAACGACTCAGACATCTTCTTGGACGGTAGCCGGGTCAAGGGCCTCTGTGGGAACAAGGACCACTCGCTCAACCACAAGACCCTCACCAAGGGCGGCGGCGCCCGAGCCAGGGGCGGGAACGGCACAGTCAGCGATATTGACCAGCAGAGCACCGCCCAGGAGGGACGGCAGAACAACAACTGCAACAACCCCAACGACGACTCGGAGATCAACCCCGATTTGGAGGCTGGAGGCAGCCGGGTAGAGGGCCTCTGTGGGAACAAGGACCACTCGCTCAACCACAAGACCCTCACCAAGGGCCGCGGTGCACGAGCAGACGGCGGTAGCGCGACACTCGAGGCGGACCAGCAGAACACCGCCCAGGAAGGCCGCCAGAACAACAACTGCAACAACGCCACCGAGGACTCGGACATCAACTCCGATGTGGAGACTGGGGGCGGCCGGGTCAAGGGCCTCTGCGGGAACAAGGATCACTCCCTGAACCACAAGACCTTCACCAAGAGTGGCGGCGCCCGAGCAGACGGCGGTAGCGCAGCAGGCGAGGAAGTCGGTGTGAGCACGCAGAGCACCGCTCAGGAAGGCCGGCAGAACAACAACTGCAACAACCGCAACGACGACTCGGACCTTGACGTGGAGGGGGGCGGCCGGGTCACCGGCCGGTGCGGGAACAAGGACCACTCGCTCAACCACAAGACCCTCACCAAGGGCCGCGGCGCACGAGCAGAGGGCGGTAGCGCGACACTCGGTGTGGACCAGACGAACACCGCCCAGGAAGG
>NZ_JBFAYQ010000076.1:0-16672 GCF_040681345.1 Streptomyces sp. NPDC051776
AGCAGCGGCGACAGCACCGGCGACGTTGACCTCGGCCACCAGAACACCGCCCAGGAGGGCCGGCAGAACACCGTCTGCGCAACCGCCAACCACGAGGGGGACATCGACCTGGACGCGGGCGGCCAGGTAGACGTGCGCTGTAAGAACAAGGACCACTCGTTCAACAAACACACCCATGTCAAAGGCGGCGGCGCCCGCGCCCACGGCGGCAACACCAACGGCCCCGCAGGCGAGACCATTGAGGTAGGCCAGCAGAACATCGCCCAAGAAGGCCGACAGAACCTGGCCTGCGGCAACACCAACAACACGGAAATCACCCTGACCCAGGGCGACCGGTACGCGGTGAACTGCAAGCAGGTCGACCACTCCACCAACGCCCACAGCAAAACCATCAGCGGAGGAGCCCGCGCCACCGGCGGCAGCGCCACAGCCGATCTCTTCCAGCAGAACATCGCCCAAGAAGGCCGACAGAACACCACCTGCGCCAACACCAACAACCTCACCCTCACCACCACCAGCAGCCGCACGCACACCTCGTGCACCGCGGTAGACCGCTCCACCAACATCCACACCGAATACCGGTAACCACCCCGGCACCGTGACCCAGCCACCACCGCTGCCCCTCCTGCCGAAGGCACAACACCCTCAGCAAGAGGGGCAGCGGCATGCCGGCCTCGCCCTATTTCAAGGAACAAGCACTCACCGCCCAACAGCACCAGCCGAGCCCACCCGCCCAGAGACCTCAGCCGGCACGGGAAACATCCGGACCAGGGATATCGATCCAGGGCGCGGCGATCTGTTCACCGCCGCGGTGAAAACCGCCCTCATGGGCAGGAGACGACGCGGCATCATGAAGGCCATGAACGACACGCGCGAGGTCCTCACCGAGGACAAGGGGTGAACGACGTGCTCGACGGCGATCGTGACACCGGATGGGACGCGGACGACGACACGAAGACCAAGCTGATCGCGCGGCAGATGTACGGCAGAGCAGGCTTCACCCTGCTCCGCCACCGAATCCTCCTCGGGTAACGTCACCCTCCGCTACCACCGAATGTGAGCCAGGGTCGTTGATTAGACACTCCCCGGGATCGGTCACCGGATGTGAGACAGGGCCACTTTCGTGATACTCCGAAGGCGAACCCGTGCTGCCGGGATCTCGGTACGGCCAAAGGGCCTGTGTCCCGATCGGCTGCTCGGGACACAGGCCCTGGGCCCAGCCGGTGGTGAGTGCGCCCACTGGCTGGGGTCTTGGGCGGGCATTCCCCGCGAAGATTTTTGGGTTCTGTTCAACGAGGGGCCACCGGCGGGGTTTCACCTGGCTAGGCCATTTCGTGCCCCTCGGGGCGCTCTGCTTGCTTGCGTCCGGCGCGGGCGCTGAATCCCCGGTCCGGGACCGTGTGGAGCGGTCGCTGTGCCGGGTGGTTATCGGTTGATCGTGGCGATGTTGGTGGAGCGGTCCTCGGCGACGCACTGGGACTGGGTGCGGCTGCCGGTGGTGGTGAGGGTGAGGTTGTTGGGGTTGGCGCAGTTGTTGCTCTGGCGGCCGAACTGTGCGGTGTTCTGCTGGAAGAAGCCGGCTGTGCTGGATCCGCCTTCGGCCTGGGCTCGGCCGCGGGTGTCGGTGGTGTGGAAGTTTGTGGAGCCGTCCACGGTCTGGCAGCCTACTCGGTGCTGGCTTTGGGTCAGGACGAACTCCCCGCTGTTGGGGTTGTTGCAGGTGTTGTTCTGGCGGCCTGCCTGAGCGGTGTTCTGCTGATTCAAGGAGCCGCCGGTGGAGCCGCCTTCGGCTCGGGCGCCGCCGCCCTTGATACGGGTTTCGCGGTTGATCGAGAAGTCCTTGTTCCCGCAACGCGTTCTTACCTGGCCGTCCGTCACGGTGAGGTCGGCGTCGTCGTTGGCGTTGTTGCAGGTGTTGTTCTGCCGGCCTTCCTGGGCAGTGTTCTGCTGGCCGACGGAGCCGCCGGTGCTGGAGCCGCCTTCGGCACGGGCACCACCACCCCTGAGGTGGGTGTGCTTGCTGAAGGAGCCGTCCTTGTTCCCGCAACGGGTTCTTACCTGGCCGTCCGTCACGGTGAGGTCATCGTCGTTGTTGGGGTTGTTGCAGGTGTTGTTCTGCCGGCCTTCCTGGGCGATGTTCTGCTGGAACACGCCGCCGCCGGTGCTGGAGCCGCCTTCGGCACGGGCGCCACCGCCCCTGAGGTGGGTGTGCTTGCTGAGCGAGCCGTCCTTATTCCCGCAAAGCACGTTTACTCGGCCGCCCTCCAGGTCGAGGCCCGAGTCGTCGTTGGCGAGGTTGCAGGTGTTGTTCTGCCGGCCTTCCTGGGCAATGTTCTGCTGGCCGACGGAGCCGGCTGTGCTGGAGCCGCCTTCGGCTCGGGCACCACCGCCCTTGACATGCGTGTGCTTGCTGAACGAGCCGTCCTTATTCCCGCAACGTGTTTCCACCCGGCCACCTGTTACTTCGATATCCGAGGTGCTGTTGGCGAGGTTGCAGGTGTTGTTCTGGCGACCTTCCTGCGCGATGTTCTCTTGGTCGACGCTGGAGGCTGTGCTGGAGCCGCCTTCGGCTCGGGCACCACCGCCCTTGATGAGGGTGTGCTTGCTGAACGAGCCGTCCTTGTTCCCACAGCGGCCCCCCAGCCGGCCACCTTCCACGGTGATGTCCGCTCCGTTGGGGTTGTTGCAATTGTTGTTCTGCCGACCTTCCTGCGCCACGTTCTGCTGCTCCACGGAGCTGCTCGTACTGGAGCCGCCTTCGGCACGGGCACCACCGCCCTTGATACGGGTGTGCTTACTGAACGAGCCGTCCTTGTTCCCACAGCGGCCCCCCAGCCGGCCGCCATCCACGGTGATGTCCGTGCTGTTGGGGTTGTTGCAATTGTTGTTCTGCCGACCTTCCTGCGCCACGTTCTGCTGCTCCACGGAGCTGCTCGTACTGGAGCCGCCTTCGGCACGGGCACCACCGCCCTTGATACGGGTGTGCTTGCTGAACGAGCCGTCCTTGTTCCCGCACCGCGCCTCCACCCGGCCGCCATCCAGGGCGATGGACGCGTCCCCGTTGGGGTTGGTGCAGTTGTTGTTCTGCCGGCCTTCCTGCGCCACGTTCTGCTGGTCCAGGAAGCTGGTTGTGCTGGAGCCGCCGTGGGCCCGGGCGCCGCCGCTCTTGACATGCGTGTGCCTGCCAAATGAGCGGTCCTTGTTCCCGCACCGCGCCTCCACCCGGCCACCATCCAGGGCGATGTTCGAGAGGTCGTTGGTGGTGTTGCAGTTGTTGTTCTGCCGGCCTTCCTGCGCAATGTTCTGCTGGTCAATCTGGTCGAGGGTGGCGGAGCCGCCTTCGGCCAGGGCGCCCCTGCCCTTGATATGGGTGTGCTTGCTGTAGGAGAGGTCCTGGTCTGTGCAGCGGCCCTCCACCCGGCCACCGGTCACGGTGATGGTTGTGTTGACGCTGTTGCAGTTGTTGTTCTGCCTGCCGCGCTGCGCGATGTTCTGCTGGACCGGGGTTACCGGCGCCGAGCCGCCTTCGGCGTCCGCGCGGCCGGCCTGAATGCGGGAGAACGCCGTCAGCGAGCCGTCGCTGGTCACACACCGCCCCGCTGCGCGGCTACCGGTGAGCGAGGTCGTCTCATCGCCCGTGTTGGGGTTGCTGCAGTTGTTGTTCTGCCGGGCGGACTGCGCAATGTTCTGCTGGAAGACATCCGAGCCCGTGGAGGAACCCCCGGTCGCCCGCGCCTTCGCCTTCCCTCCTGTGGGGCCAGTGCCGGCGAACGCCGTCCCGGAGCCCAGTGCCGCCCATCCGCCCATGGCCAAGACCACCATCGTGGCGGTTGCGACTTTGTGTACCCGCACTCCGAGCCTCCCTTTGCGTCAACGTGAACCAGCCAAGCCTTTCCTCTCCTCAACGCCGGCGTGCCCGTCCCTGGCATGGCCCCGCTTTGTTTCCCACCCCAACAGCCGAACCGCCCCAGCCTGCAGCGGCCTGGGACGGAGCACGGGAAGCCGACGCCTTCGGCAGCACGCCGCCGCAACAACCGCCAGCACCGGGAGTTCCAGCCGTGTGGCAGCCCGGCGACGGCCTGGACTGCCTGACGGTGAAACGTCTGGACCCCCCGAACCGCGCGCCTGCCCGTGATGGTGTGGATCTACGGCGGTCAGTGGGCCTACGGCGCCTCATCGATGCCGCACTACGACGGCCCCGTTCTTGCCGGATCCGGCGTGGTCGTCGTGACCTTCAACTACCGCGCCGGAAGACTGGTGAGGAGGAATCCCGTCTGTTGCTGCGTTTTGCGGCCCCGCAGGATCCGGTGATGGTCGCGGACTGGGTGTCGTTCAACGTGAGCGACACCGAGAAGCAGGACTGGGCCCGCGGCTGGGCGAAACTCAAGACCTACACAAAACGCGAGGGCCACGCCCGGGTCCCGTACGGGCACAAAGAAGGCGCCTACCCCCTCGGGCAGTGGATCGCCGAACAGCGACGCGCCTACGGGACCGGGCAGACCAACGGGCTCCGCGCCCGCCGGTTGGAGAAGCTCGGCATGGTCTGGTCCCTCGCCGACGAACGCTTCCAGGAGAGAACCTCGAAGCCGCGCGCGCCTACTACGAGGAACACTGGCCCCTGTGCGCGCCCCGCACCGCGACGGCGCTGGACCGTCCCATCGGGCAGTGGCTCTCCAACCTCCGCCGGCCCGGCGCGCTGGAGGACCGGCCCGGGTGGCAGCAGGCGCTGGCGGACGTGGACGAGCACTGGAACCCGGCCTGGCCGGCGGACTGGCAACGCCACTACGCCGCCGGGCGCGAGCTGCTGCGCGAGGAGACCGGCACGGTCGAGGTCCCGCCCCGCGTGACCGTCCACAGGATGGACATCGGCAAATGGCTCTGTCGGCAGCGTCAGCACTCGGTCTGGGAAGGGCTGATGGACGGGCAGCGCGAGCTCCTGACCGAGCTCGGCCTCCAGCCGCTACCACCGGAACAGGAGGCGCCTGTGAAGGCGTCCAGGCGCGGCTCTGGAGCGTTCGAGCGGGGCCTGGCTGCCCTGGCACAGTACAAAGCCCGAACAGCCACTGTGACCGTCCCCAGGGCCCACGTAGAACGGCTCGAAGACGGCACCGAGGTACGCCTCGGAGTCTTCCTCTCCAACACCAAGACGAGGCGCGCCAAACTCACCAACGACAAGCTCGCCGCACTCGCCGACCTCGGACTGGAATGGCGAGTGTGACAGCTTGGGCATCTTCCACTCGGGTGCCATGCAGCGTGTCCCGGCCCCCACCCACCAAGTATCGAGTTCAAGCTGAGCAAGGCCGATTCATACGAGGGCTCCACACCAAGGGACAGGTGTGGAGCCGTCATTGTTTTGTTTGCGGCAGAAGCGCGCCACCCTTCCTGCCCAGGCGGCGGTCCGCGCGAGTGGCTACCCCGTTTCCCGCACCCGGCGGCAGACCTGTACCGGCCTGTTCCACCGGCATCAGCAGCAGGACGGCTGGCGGCCGCGGGCAGCGAGTTCACGCTGCACCGCGGCAACGTTCCCCTTCCGCAACGCCAGCAGCACGCGGACCTCCGGGATGATCGTGAACCTCGTCGTGGTCCGAGCTCGTGCCCCCGGCTCGTCGGCCGCGGCTTCATCGCGCTCGGCCGCGGCCAGCCACCGCCAGACCGTGCGCTCCGGCACCCCAACGCGTCCGCCGCTACCCGGACATGGCCGGACGTCAGCTCACCACGCAACCGCACAGCGAGCAGCCGGCGCACCGCCGGACCACGAAGCGCGGCACGCGACACCGCCGGTGGCGCGGCACGCGACACCGCCGGTAGCCCTTCCTTCTCTCCCACCCGTTCCCCTCGCGCATCCACCCACCGATACCGACAACGGTGAGTGCCCGGGCCCCGGATGGATCAGAAGGACCGTTTCGTGACAGCGGAACCCAACAAGGTGTTCTGGTCCATGACAGTCACATCAACAGCAGATACCGCCCTATGACAGCACCCCCGGTCCGGGAACAACCGCCCACCAGGGGATGTCACCCCCACCTGACACACCATCACTGACACACCCCCACTGACACCGAACCGGCACATCGCACCGGATCAGCCGGACCCTCGCCACCGTTCACGCCATCGAGACCGCCTGGCGATCAGGATGAGAAACCCTTCAGTACCCCCGACAAATCTTTTGAATTCCTCCGGAGCTCAGAATTCACCAGCGGGCCCGGCAACCACAATCAGGCGCAGAACTGCACAGGCTGAGGCCGTTGGGGTGAGGAACACCACGCGCCCATAACGGAAAGAACACCGTGAAGTTCAGAAAGGAGACGGCATTGGGTCATCACACATAGGCGCAAGGGAGGCACCCAGGTGCGGGCACACAAGATCGCGACAGCCACCATGCTGGGGCGTTGTCAACTTGTCGGGGGTGTGGTCGGCTGAGGGTATGTCAGGGCGTATTGGGCTGTTGGCGGGGCTTGTTTCAGGCGGCGTTGGGCAGGGCGGTGACGCCGGTGATGTGGTCCCAGGTGGTGAAGCGGATGGTCATCTCGGCCCGGTACTCGGATGTGGCCATCAGATGGCGTCGGGGTCGGAAATGGGGCGAGATCTGGCTGAAGGCGGCGAGGAACTTCTCGGCCGACCGGGGTGAGAGGAAGCCCTTCATGGCGCGTTCGCGTTGGCGGGTCGGTTGGTGCGAGTTTTCCTCCCGGTTGTTCAGGCCCTTGTGGGAGCGGTTTTCCACCGAGCCCATCAGATCCCGGTGAGCCGGTCCGTAGGAACGGCACTTGTCGGTGACCAGCACCCTCGGTACCCGGCACTGCTTCTTCATGAGCTTGGCCATGAACCGCTTCGCGGCCTTCGCGTCCCGCCTGGACTGGGCCAGGATGTCCAGCACGTGTCCGTCCTGATCGACCGCGCGCCACAGGTACTGCCGCACCCCGTTGACCTTGATGAACACCTCATCGAGGTGCCACTTGTCGCCGGCCTGTGGCCGACGGCGGCGCAAGGCTGCCGCGTACTGGGGGCCGAACTTCTCGCACCACTGCCGGAGCGTCTCGTGGGAGACGGTGATCCCGCGCGCGAGCAGTAGTTCCTCGGCCTCGCGGAAGGACAGCGGGAAGCGGTGATACAGCCACACCGCGTGGGAGATGATCTCCGCCGGGAACCGGAACCCCTTGTACGACAGCGCAATACCGGTCTCCACGAGCCAACCACTCCCCAGTGATCAACAAACCCGACGATCATTCCACCCCCAAGACCGCCAGCTCAAGTTGACAACGCCTTTCCGACGCCTGACGGTCCGCCTTCCCCCGGCCTACGCGCAACGGCTGTTCGACGCCCGCGACGCCGGAGCGAGCGACCAGGAGATGCGGGCAATCGTCGCTGAAGGATTCAAGGAAGTGTATTTTCAGGACGGCGGTGTCCGCGCCATGGGACTCATCGATGTCGCAATCAACGACATCGACCATTTGGACGTCGACTACTGAATACCGGCGCGCATCAAGCACCCTTTTACCGACCTCAAAAAGAGTGAACGCGGGACGTGCGGCGAACCGGCCGGCCGCCTCGAAGCGCCAGGGGCACGATGCCGCCGCGGGGCCGGAAGAGGAGCGGCCGGCTGGGATCAGCTGGTGGTGCTGCTGGGCGGGTGAGCGCTCGTTCCTTGAGTAGGGCCGGGCCGGCGTGCCGCTGCCCGCTACTGAAGGTCTTCAGCAGCGGGCAGCGGTGATGGCTGGATCACGACGGGGTGGTTACCGGTTGATCGTGGCGATGTTGGTGGAGCGGTCCGCGGCGGTGCAGTGGGACTGCGCGCGGCTGCCGGTTGCGGTGAGGTTGTTGGGGTTGCTGCAGTGGTTGCTCTGCCGTCCGGTCTGGGCGGTGTTCTGCTGGAAGAGGTCGTCTGTGCTGGATCCGCCTTCGGCCAGGGCACCGCCGTCGGACTCCTTCGTACCCACGTTCGTAGATTCATCGAGGGTCTTGCAGCGGTTGTCCGCCCGGCTGTCGGTCAGCGTGATGTCGCCACCGTTGAGGTTGGCGCAGGCGTTGTTCTGCCGGCCTTCCTGCGCGACGTTGTACTGGAACATCTCGCTGCCGGCTCCGGATCCGCCTTCGACGCGGGCTCCACCGCCCTTGACCAGGACGTGCTTGTTGAAGGAGCCGTCCTTGTTGCTGCACCTAGTGTCCACCCGACCGGAGTCCACGTCGAATGTGACCGGTTCGTTGAAGTTGGCGCAGTGGTTGTTCTGCCGGCCTTCCTGCGCGACGTTGTACTGGAACACATCGACGTCGGTGCCTGGGCCGCCTTCGACGCGGGCTCCACCGTCCTTGACCAGGACGTGCTTGTTGAAGGAGCCGTCCTTGTTGCCGCACCTGCTGTCCAGCCGGCTGCCCGTCAAAGTGAAGTCGAAGTCGGTCCCGTTGAGACAGGCGTTGTTCTGCCGGCCTTCCTGCGCGAAGTTCTGCTGCGCCACTCCAGCAGTGCTGGAACCGCCTTCGATGCGAGCGCCCCCGCTCTTGACCCGCACCTTCTTGCTGAAGGAACCGTCCTTGTTGCCGCACTTACTGTCTACCCGACCGTCGGTCAGAGTGAAGTCGGAGTCCTCAAAGTTGACGCAGGCGTTGTTCTGCCGGCCTTCCTGCGCGATGTTCTGCTGCTGCACCTCGCTTTCGGTGGTGCTGCCGCCTTCGATACGGGCACCCCCGCTCTTGACCAGCACCTTCTTGCTGAAGGAACCGTCCTTGTTGCCGCAGTCACTGTCCAGCCGGCCGGGGTCCACAGAAAAGTCAGCGCTCCTGCCGTCGACGCAGGCGTTGTTCTGCCGGCCTTCCTGCGCGACGTTCTGCTCCCCCACGGTGCTGGTGGAGCTGCCGCCTTCGATGCGGGCACCCCCGCTCTTGACCCGCACCTTCTTGCTGAAGGAACCGTCCTTGTTGCCGCACTTGCTGTCCACGCGACCGTCGGTCAGATCGAAGGTGGAGTCCTCATGGTTGGTGCAGGCGTTGTTCTGCCGGCCTTCCTGCGCGATGTTCTGCTGCTGCACGCTCGCGTCGGTGGAGCTGCCGCCTTCGATACGGGCACCCCCGCCCTTGACCAGCACCTTCTTGCTGAAGGAACCGTCCTTGTTGCGGCAATCAGTGTCCACCCGGCCGGGGTTCACACTGAAGTCGGAGTCCTCAAAGTTGGCGCAGGCGTTGTTCAGGCGGCCTTCCTGCGCGATGTTCTGCTGCTCCACCCTGCTGGTGCTGGAGCTGCCGCCTTCGATACGGGCACCCCCGCCCTTGACCAGCACCTTCTTGCTGAAGGATCGGTCGTGGTTGCGGCAGTCGCTGTCCAGCCGGCTGCCCTCGATGGTGGGGTCGAGGTCGCTTGTGTTGGCGCAGGCGTTGTTCAGGCGGCCTTCCTGCGCGATGTTCTGCTGCTCCACGCCAGTGGCGGCGCTGCCGCCTTCGACGCGGGCCCCACCACTGGTCACCAGCGTGTGCTTGTTGAGGGAACGGTCCTTGTTGCGGCAGTCACTGTCCAGCCGACTGCCCTCGAGAGTGTCGGGCATGAAGTCGTTCTGGTCCGCACAGGCGTTGTTCAGCCGGCCCTTCTGCGCGATGTTCTGCTGAAAAAACTCGGTGGCGGCGCCGGAACCGCCTTCGACGTGCGCCCCCTTGGACCGGGTGTGAGCGAAGGCGTTGACGGACCCGTCATGGTTGAGGCACCGCCCCCTCATCCGCACCCCCTCCGGTGAGAGGTCTGCGTTGCTCAGCTGGCCGCAGAAGCTGTTCAGCCGGCCCTCCTGGGCGCTATTGTCCTGGATCAGGTCCGACCCGGTAGCCGAACCACCGGTGACGGTGGCCCCTCCCGGACCGCTGTCTGCGAAGGCCACACCCGCGCCGAAGGACGTCACACCCGCCATCGCCATGACCACCGCTGTCGCGGCCGCAACCCTACGCACCCCACCACTCCTCGCCAGACGGAAACCCTCGGGATACCCGGCCAACGCAAGACAAGAAACCCACGTCACGCAGATGTTCGCCCAAACCCCCAGACGGGCTAAACGCTCATGTGACGTGTGCCACTGGCGGCGTCCGGACGAGCGGGCCGATGGGTGCCGGGCGGCAAGCCGTACGCGCTGTCGGTTCGTATGCGCTGCATAACATCGCAGATCTGTGATGTTCCGGGCGGGATGTATGCACGGCTGCTGCATGCAGCGCGGTGGGTCAGAGCCTGCTGACCTATGCCGCTGTTCCTCGTCCATGTCTACTTGATCGAGGGCTTGCTTGTCTTGTCGGTGCCGCCTCCTCGGGGCCGCTTGTTGGGCCGGTAGCTGGGGCCGTTCGTGATCACTTGGTGGCTGGTGTTGATCAGCCGGTCCAGGAGCGACTCGGCGACCACGGGGTTGGGGAAGAGCGGATACCAGTCGCTCGGGGCCCGGTTGCTCGTCAGGATCAGCGACCGGCCCTGCCGCTCGGAGACCAGCTCGTAGAGGTCGTCGGCCTGGGCCGCGGTCAGCTGGCGCATCGCGAAGTCGTCGAGGATGAGCACGTCGGGACGTACCAACTCGCGCAGGCGGCGGTCCCAGGTGCGGTCCGCGTGGCAGCCGGCCAAGTCCGCCAGGATCCGGCTGGTCTTCGCGAAGCGGACGTTGGCGCCCTGCCGGATGGCGAGGTGGCCGAGTGCCTGGGCGACGTGTGTCTTCCCGACGCCGACCGGTCCGAACAAAATTACGGACTCTCCGGTGTGCAGCCAACGTAGCGCGGCGAGGTCGCGGATCTGGGCGGCGGGCAGCTTCGGGGAGGCGGTGAAGTCGAACTCCTCCAGGGTGACGGTCTGTCGAACTTCGCCCGGTGCAGGCGGCGTTGGAAGGCGACGGTGTCGCGGCGGGTGATCTCGTCCTGGCAGAGCGTCTGGAGGAATTCGAGGTGGCCGAGCTCGCCGCCGTGGGCCTGGGCCAGGCGGGCGTCGAGGGTTTCCAGCATGCCCGACAGCTTCAGCGTCCGCAGCGCGTCACGCAGGGCGGTGTCCATGATGGTCATCACGCCACTCCTTCGTCGTGACGGTGGTCATCACAGTCGTCGTTCGTCATGTCGGGGGTCGTCGCGGTCGAGAAGAGCCGCGTCGGGCCGTGCAGGAAGGCCGCGGCCCCGCCGTCGCCGCTGGTCTCGGGGGCGGGTTCGGTCTCGGTGCCGGCGACGAGGATGCGCTTGATGGTGCGGTAGGACGGGTCGCCGACGAGGGCGGCCTTGGCGCAGGCAGCCTCCAGGCGGGCGTCGCCGTACTTCCTGCGCAGCCCGAGCACGCCCTGGGCGGCGCGGAGCCGGTAGAGCGCGTTGACCTCCAGCAGGCCGTCGATCACCTCCTTGCAGGCGGCGCCGACCTGGACGGACTGGGTGCGGCACCAGACCGGGGTGCGCATATGGAACGCGATCTTCTCGGGCGGGTAGTCGCTGCTGTGGGTGCGTTTGCCCTGCTCAAGTGCCGCGTGGGTCTTGACCAGTTCGCCCTCGTGGAAGATCTGCACGAAGCCGGCGGTGGACCGGACGTCGACGCGCTGGCCGATCAGTTTCCACGGCACCGAGTAGAGGGTGCGGCCGGCCTTGATGTGGATGTCCGGGCCGACCGTCGCGGTGGACCAGCGGGCCAGCACGAACGGCGTCTTCGGCAGCGGCAGCAGTGTCTCGGCCTCGACGGCCTCGAACACCGACAGCGGGGACGCCCCGCCCAGCGGCCGGCACTGCCGGCGACCGGCGACCTCGCCCGACCAGCGGATGGCGTCGGCCTGCATGTACTCGAGGGAGACGAACTCCCGGCCCCGCCACCACGAATCCCTTATATAGGGCATAGGGCGCTCGACGCGGGGCTTGTCTTTGGGCTTCAGAGCAGCGAGCTGGATCCACCAACGCGCCGTAGTGCGCGGCCAGTTCGGCATACGCCTTGTTGATTTTAGGGTCGTAGAGGTCGGGCTTGTCCACCCCGGTCTTCAGGTTATCCGGCACGAGCCGCTGAGTGACACCGCCGAAGAACTTGAACGCTTCGCCGTGGCCTCGGTCCAGGCGTGCTGGTCGAGGTGGATGACCGGGCGGACGAACATGTGCCGCGAGCAGGCCAGGATCATCACAAACGCCCAGATCCGGTGCCGCTTCCCCGAGCGCGGGTTGATCCACTGGCCGAGGAAGCCGTAGTCGATCTGGGCCTCCAGGCCCGGCTCGACCTCGTCACGCAGGACGGTGACCTGCGACCTCCTCGTGTCCTCGGGCAGCGTCGCCGATATCCACCGCCGCAAGCTGGACACCGACGCGGTCAGCCCGTGTTCGTCCCGCAGTCGTTGGTGGATCGTGGAGACGGTCACCGTCCCCAGCAGGCTCTTGATGTCATCGCCGTGCTTGTCGATCTCCGGCCAGGTCACCTGCCGCAGCCGCCTGTCGGCGAGCTCGGGGAACCAGCCCTTGATCAGCTCGGCCCAGTCCTGCCCGGTCATCGCCGCCCCGCCCGGGGCCATCCCGGCGGTCTCCGCCGGGGCCAGGTACTTCCGGATCGTCTTGCGGTCCAGCCCCAGCGACGCGGCCAGCTCACTCTTGGAGCGGCCCGCATACCAGTGGACGCAGATCTCGGTCACATCGACCACGTTGAACGTTCTCCTTGCCATCGTGCGCTTCCCTCGACCTCGAACCACTGATCGAGGAAGCGTCCGCCTTGCCGACGGCCAGGACTATGGCCTCCGCCACCCGTCGTCCCCATGGGGAATTACGTGACCGCGAGGGTGGGGAATTACGTGACGCAGAACCCGTCTCACCTGGGGAATTTCGTGATCGCTCACACCGTGAAGACTTTGTCGTTCCGGTGCCGACTGCGCTGGGGGCGGCGCTCCGAGCCCGCGGTGGTGGAGGCCGCCGGCGGCGTGAGCGCCGCCGCGCTGCGGGAACAAGGATGGCGCCTTCAGCAAACACACCCATACCCCGGATGGCGCGCCCGCCCGAGGCGGCGGTTCAGGTGCACGTGCAGACCTGGTCCAGCAGAACACCCCGCGAGAACGTGCGGCAGCCCTCCCCGCCGAGGGCGGGGAGGATTTGAAAATGGAAGCCATTTTCAAATATCCTGGGGTGGCCCCGCCAAGAGAGGACCCGAACATGGCCGTACCCAAGCGGAAGATGTCCCGCAGCAACATCCGCCACCGTCGCGCCCAGTGGAAGGCCACCACCCCGCAGCTCGCGCCGATCACGGTGAACGGCACCGTCCATCTGGTGCCGCAGCGGCTGACCAGGGCCTACGAGCGCGGCCTGCTGCGCCCCGAAGGTTGACTGCTCGTCAGGGACAGGGGGCATGATTCAGTTGTGTTCCGCCGTTTTCTATCGAAACACGCTTGCCGACGGGGGTGGAACTCGCAGGGGCAGAAGCAGCGCCGCAGTCGGAAATTCGGCTTGAACGCCGGTTACCATCGCGCGGGCATGGGGAGTGATCATTAGAACCCGGATGCCCTACTTCTCCTTTTTTGACACCTCATGCGTCGCTGAGAGCAGGACGCTGCGGAGCCGGCACGGCCGCTCGCCCGGCAGCCCCAGGCTGTACAAGTCCGGGCCCCTCACACGCGATCAAGGCCCCTAGGGGGCCGGATCGATCGATTCGATTGCCATCCAGCCATGCTCCCTTTGTTTTTCAGATATGATCGGCGAATCTATCTGTCAATCTAATAGGAATTATGAACGCGACACTGCGTACGGCTGCCGATCTTGCACCCGTATCAACGATCGTCACCGGTAGCGTCCGCGACCACCGTCGACTGCTGCACCGACACCCCAGGCGTACGGGCCTCGACGGATACAGCGCGGCGCTGGAAGCGCTGAAACAATGCCTCCCCCGAGCGGCCTCCCCTACGCGCAGCCCCGGTCAATGCCAGCATGACGCCGAGGACCATCGCCACCTGCCGTTCATGGAGAGCTACGGCCAATTCCTCGCGTCGGTCGCACGCATCAGCGCCATCCTGGGCACGTTGCAGGAGGGCGTCCTTCGCGAACAGGCGAAAGAGCTGCGCGGGCTGGCGAATGAAGTCCAGCACCACCACAGGCGGGTGGCCGAACAGGCCGAGCAGGACAACTTGCCGCTCGAGGACCCGACCAAGCCGTTCGGAGTCCTACTCATCGATGCCACCCGGCTGGTAGAGGAGCTCCAGCACACCAGCGACGTACTGCAGCGATACGCGGATCACTGAACATCCAGCGTTCGAACTGGTGAGGTTGTTCACCGAACGGGGCAGACCGCTGCTGACTTGCAGGGCCCGTTCTCTGCCCTGAGAAGCTGGCTGCGACGAGGGGCGCCGGTGGGCAGACGTCCCAGTGGTCTCGTCCCCCACGCGTGCTCGCGGCCGACCGCCCGCGGATGGACGGCCAGCAACGTCTGGCCGCTCGCGCAGCCGACGGTGGAGCGGAGCGTGATCCGGGACTTCATGGCACGGATTTCGACCAGCTTCTGCAGGCGGCGGAACGGGCCCGAAATGTGACTCGCGTATTTCTGTCCGCCTACGCGCGGGCCTGCCCCCTTGCCGGTGGGATCGAGTGACATCAGTAGCTGAGCCAGACTCAAGGCTGCTTGATGAAACGGACTCTTGAATGGCTACCCAGCCGCCCGGAAGGTCACGGTGTGCCGGAAAGGCACGCCGCCCCGCCCGGCGCCTCGGGCGGGGCGGGGCCGATCAGGCACGGCGGCGTGGTGCGCCCGTGTCCACTGGTGGGCGGAGCCGATGTTCTCCGAATTGTCGACGGCTACGCACTGGTCCTGGGTGCGGCTGCCGGAGGCGGTCAGGGTCAGGCTGTTGGGGTTGCCGCAGTTGTTGCTCTGCCGGCCCTCCTGCGCGGTGTTCTGCTGGGACACGCTGCCGGTGGTGCCGAAGCCGCCGGTGGCGTGGGCTCCGTCGTTGATCTCGTTGGCGCCCACGTTGGTTGAGTGGTCGATCGTCGCGCACCGCGCTTTGGCCCTGCTGCCGGTCAGGGTGATGTCCGTGTCGTTGGGGTTGCCGCAGGTGTTGTTCTGCCGGCCCTCCTGCGCGGTGTTCTGCTGGGACATGCTGCCGGTGGTGCCGGAGCCGCCGGTGGCGTGGGCGCCGCCGCCCTTGGCCCAGATGTGCTTGCTGACTGAGCGGTCCTGGTTCGCGCAGTGGACCTCCGGCCGGCCGCCGGTCGCGATGATGATGGAGCTGTTGGGGTCGGTGCAGGCGTTGTTCTGCCGGCCCTCTTGCGCGGTGTTCTGCTGGCTCAGGAGGGTGCTCGAATCGCCGCCGGTGGCCTTGGCGCCCCCGCCCTTGGCCCAGGTGTGTTTGTTGCGGGAGCGGTCCTGGTTGGCGCACTGGCCCTCCGCCTGGCCGCCGTCCACGCCGATGAGGCCGAAGTTGGGGTCGGCGCAGGTGTTGTTCTGCCGGCCCTTCTGCGCAGTGTTGTGCTGCTCCACTTGAGCCCCGCCGAGGTCCGTGGCGGAGCCGCCGGTGGCCTCGGCGCCCCGGCCCTTGGCCAGGGTGTGCTTGTTGAGTGAGTGGTCCTGGTTCGCGCAGCGGCCCCCCAGCTGACCGCCGTCCAGGACGATGGTGGTGCCGTGGGGGTCGGCGCAGTTGTTGTTCTGGCGTCCCTCCTGCGCGGTGTTCTGCTGGCCCACGAGGGAGCCGCTGGAGCCGCCGGTGGTGAGGGCGCCGCCACCCTTTGCCAGGGTGTGCCTGTTTCGGGAGCGGTCCTGGTTGGCGCAGCGCCCCTCCAACCGGCCGCCGGTCGCGGTGAGGGCATTGGGGTTGGCGCAGGTGTTGTTCTGTCTGCCCTCCTGAGCCGTGTTCTGCTCAGTCACGCTGCCGGTGGTGCCGGAGCCGCCCGTGGTGTGGGCGCCGCCGCCCTTGGCCAGGGTGTGCTTGTTGAATGATCGGTCCAGGTTGGCGCAGCGGCCCTCCAGCCGGCTGCCGATCGCGGTGACGGCGTTGGGGTCGGCACAGTCGTTGTTCTGCCGACCCTCCTCCGCGGTGTTCTGCTGGCTTACGGCGACGCCGCTGGAGCCACTGGCGCTCTGGGCGCCACCGCCCTTGGCCAGAGTGTGCTTGTTGAATGATCGGTCCAGATTGGCGCAGCGAACCTCGTTGATGAAGGTGCCGTTGGGGACGGCACAGTTGTTGTTCTGCCGACCCTTCTGAGCAGTGTTCCGCTGGACCACCTCTCCGGGGGCGGAGCCGCCGGTGGCGTGGGCGCCGCCACCGTCGGTCATGACGTGCTGGTTGAAGGAAGCATCCCCGTCACCGTGAACCAATCCTCTCGGACGGAGTCGACATTCCGAACCACCCCCTGAACTCTCCTCAACGGCGCCTGGCCCGTCCGGACATGGCATCACCAGGCGTTCCCCCCAGACGGCCCACGGGAGGTCCGCACCCGCGTGATCGGCCGGGGGATGCTGAGCCCGGAACAGCCGAGCGCCGTGCCTCCCGAGTGGACCAGGCAGTAAAAGCCGGCTGCGGATGGAGGCGAGACGCGCGGCCTGCTGAGGGGCCCGTGGCGAGGCATGTGGGAGCAGCCGCCGGCGGCGAGCACTTGACCAGGGGAGCTCCGGCGCGGTGCGCCGGAGCTCCCTGAATCACTATGCGGTGTCGGGTCAGACACCCCATGTCGTTTGGTGTCAAGCGGCGTGGGGCTGGGCGTGGTGCGACCAGGCGGTCGCTTCGTCGTAGAGGGTGCGGGTTTTGAG
>NZ_JBFAYQ010000077.1:0-16520 GCF_040681345.1 Streptomyces sp. NPDC051776
AGCGACGGTCTACGCATTCGTCTTCGCGGCCATCGCTGTCGTCGTTGCGTGTGCGCTGACCGTCACCAGGCTGCCGCGGGAGAGTGCCCAGGCCCGAAACACCCCGGGCGCACCAGCGGACACCCGCCCGAGTTGACTCCCGGGCGAATCGGCCGTGAAGCGCGAACCGCCTGGATTCTGTCTGAAACGTCATTGCTCCACAGCGGGTCGCCTCTTGGCCTTTTCGGGTGGACGGGCGAAGGCGCACGGCTGAGTCAGGTCTCCTTTCGCGTGTTCCCCGCCAGCGCACGTTTCCGCGCCCTATCGTGAGGCCACCTCGAAACCGAACATGACTCATTGAGGCGGACATTGTGGGCACGGACGCGTCGGCCGACGACACGCTCGAGCAGCTGGGACGGCGACTGGTGGGAGGGCCTCGACCGACACCGACCGCGCATCCCAATGCGTCGCCCGGCCATGCCGACCTCGGCTTCGCACGCGTCGACACCGACCGCGGGGCACAGCAGGGTCCACCGGAGGTCGTCCGCGGACCGGGCAAGCGCATCGACGGTCGGGGAACGGTGTTGGCGAGGCGCCGGCGACCGACCTGCGAGCCAAGAACGGGCTGAGAGCGCTGAGGACCACGGTGTTGCGCCGGCTCAGGAGATGGCCCGGACGCTCGCAGCCGGCAGACGGCCTGAAAGTTCGCTGGGTTCTTCCCGGCATGATGCTCGTGTCGTTCATGGGTGCCCTGGACACGACCATCCTGGCCACCGCCCTCCCGACGATCGCCGGAGATCTGGGCGACCTCAAGCACCTGTCCTGGCCGGTGACCGCGTACCTTCTCGCGGTGATGGCCTCAGCGATGGTGTGGGGCAAACTGGGGGACCTCTACGGCCGTGCCAAGGTGCTCAGGGCGGCCATCGCCCTGTTCCTCCTGGGCTCTCTTCTGTGCGGCCAGTCGGAATCAATGGCGGAGTTCGTCGTCTTCCGCGGCTTGCAGGGCCTGGGCGGCGGCGGCGTGCTGGTCCTGCCCCAGGCGATTCTCGGGGACATCGTGGGTCCCCGGGACCGGGGACGGTATCAGGTGTACTTCGCCGCCAGCATCGTTCTCGCAGGAGTCATCGGGCCGCTGGCGGGCGGCGTGCTGGTCGACGGTGTCTCATGGCGCTGGGCCTTCTACCTCAACCTTCCGATCGGAGTGTTCGGCCTGCTCGCCGTACTCTTCGGGCTCCGCATCGCGCCCGCCCCGAAGAAGCCGGTCATCGATTACGCGGGCATCTTCCTTGTCGCAACCTTCTCCGTCGCACTCGTGCTGATCCTCACATGGGGCGGGGTCGTCTTTCCGTGGCCTTCCGCGCCGGTGATGGGCCTCATCGCCCTGTGCCTGGCGCTGCTCCCGGTCATCTGGCGGCTGGAGAGCCGAACCACCAGTCCTGTGCTGCCAGTACAGGTTCTGAGCCGCCGGGCGTTCATCGTCCCGGGAATGATCAGTTTCTTCTTCTTCTGGACCCAGATCGGCCTGGTCAATTACATCCCGGTCTATTTCCAGTTGGTCAAGGGTACGTCCGCAACCGTGGCCGGCCTCCACATGCTGCCGGTGACAGTTGCCTCGCTCGTGTGCTACACGCTGAGCGGCCGGGCAATTTCACGCTGGGGGCGTTACAAGGTGTTCCCTGTCGTGGGCTCGGCGTTCCTCACCCTCGGCGTGACGTTGTGCTCCTTCCTGGACACGCACACCTCATCGATCACTGCCTGCCTCTATCTGGTGGTGCTCGGCATCGGTTTCGGCATGATCTCCCAAGTGGCTCTGGTGGCCGCTCAGAACGGGGCGCCCTACCGCGATCTGGGGGCCGTCACGTCGGGAATCGGCTACCTGCGGAACGTCGGCGCGGCCTGCGGACTGGCCTTGTTCGGGGCGATTCTCAACCGGGTTCTCACCTCGCGGCTCTCCCGCGCCGCTGCCCGGGGGGAATTCCCCTCGACGAACGAAAAGCGGTGGACGGAGGGCAACCCCAGCCTGCTCCATGAACTGACCGGGCGGGCCAGGTCGGTCTACATCGACGCATATGTGTCCGTCATAGAGACGATCTTCCTCACCGCGATTCCCGTGGCTGCCTGCGTCCTCATCCTGTCCGTACTCATCCGGGAGACACCGCTCCGGCGCACCGCGGGCGCCCTCCGGACCCGCGACGGCTCGGTTGTCCTGCCGACGGCACGCGATTCACGGGAGGCAATGCAGCGACTGTTGGAGGTCATTACCGGCTGGCAGACGGGAAGCGAACTCCACCGGCAGCTCGTCGAGAAGGTCGACGGGGGAATCTCCCCCATGGAGAGCTGGACACTTTTCAGGCTCGTCCAGTACGGGCCGGCTACCGCGGACGAACTGGCTCGTCGTACGCGGATCCCGGATGCCGAACTGCGCGGGTATCTCACGGCGTTGGAAGCGCGAGGTCTTGCAGAGGTGAATGCCAGGGGAGTCGTCAGGCTCACCGCCGAGGGCGAGAGCTTCAGCCAGGACATGGTCAGGGCCCAGACCGAGGAACTGACCGAATTGGTCACCGAATGGAACCCGGAGAGCAATCCGGAACTCGATGACCTCCTGCGGCTGCACGCCCGGGAACTCCTCGTCGACGAACGCCTGCCCCCGGCGTCGAGCACCGCCTGATCGGCCCCGGCCGCACGCAAGGCACCCGCCCGAAAAACGGCGGGGTACGGGAAGGGGCACCCCCAGTGGTGGCGGTGCTGACGTCACACGGTACAGAGATGCGCAATGCTCCGGCGCTCGGCAGTGCCCCAATTGGCCTGAGAAGGGGCGTGTCGAATACGAGGGTATCGGCGCGGGGATCGGGGCCCATTACCGTGACCCAGGCCCTGCGCTTTCCGGCGGCAGAGCAGTGCCGCCGCAACGGAGTTGCGGTCGGAACCGAAGCTAGGCGCCGAAGGCGAACGCGGGGCACCACGCCCGATGGCGGCCCGAACGACCGATGCAGAAGGAGTCCACGTGCTCGTCAATTCCCGTGTGGCCGGTCCGTGGGACCGACGGTTGTCGTTGACGACCGCGGCCATGCTCGTGTTACTGCTCACGGGAGCTTCGGAGCACCCGTCTGCGGGAAGTGCGCGGCACGGCGACCGGCAAAGTCCGGCACCCGTAGGAATCGTCAGTGCCATCCCCGTAGAACAAGCCGCCGTGCTGGCTCGCATGGACGTGAAGCGGCACGTCGACATCGACGGCTACCGGTTCTACGTCGGGACGATGCGGGGCCGCCCCGTCGTCAGCGTGGCGAGCGGTTCGCTGGACTCGGGTGCGGAGCTCGCCACATGGATTCTCAACAAGACCTTCCGCCCCCGGGCGACGCTTTTCTCCGGCACTGCGGGCTCGCAGAACGCACGCGTTCACATCGGTGACGTCGTGCTCAGCGGCTACGTGGTCGACAAGGAGGCCGTCCACTATCGGCGTGACAACCGCCAAGAGCCCTACCCCGCCATGGAGATGCACGTCACCGAGAACACCAATCTCGAGGGCGCCGTCATCGACGGCTACGGCAAGCGATACCCCACGCCCTCGGATGCGGCGAACTTCGACGCGGAGGCGCAGCCCGTCGACAGGAACTGGGTGTACATCAAGGCTCTTGCCGCCACCAGGGACCTCGTCCGTGCCGCCGCCGACCGCGGGCCCGGGTCATCCGGCGGCGAAACGGCAGACCAAGGCCCCGCCCCGTCGGCCCCGCCTGGGGGCAGGGTCCTGGTCGGCACGGTCGGAGAAGGACCGGTCTGGACGGAGAACCTCGACTGGATCGAGGCGCAGAACATGCTGTACCAGAGCGATGCGGAGGAGAACGAGGGCGCCGGTTTCGCCTTCGCCAACGCCACCGCGGGCGTTCCCTGGCTCGTCGTCCGCGGGATCTCCGACTCGCCCTGGCATCCGGACGTATACCGCGGCGGGCTCGCGGCCCGCAGGGCCGCCGAGGTGTGCGCGGATGTGGTGGCCCGTCTCCCCGCGCGAGTGAGCCGGGCGGCCGTCGGTCCGGGCGACTTGGACCCGGTGGCCAACGCCAGGAGGGCGGGCTACCTCATCGCCGATCAGGTCCGGTACGACGTGGGGCCCGTGACGGAGGTGACCTATCCGGGACCGCACGGGCCGATCCGGCTGAGTGAGCGCAGACTCCGCGAGCTGCGGCGGCAGTACGAACGCTCCCCCGGTTGAACGCCTACGGCTGCCGTGCGGAGTGCGGGCGGACGGCAGGATCGTCGCCCAGCGGGGTGGCGCCCAGCGGTCGCACCGGTGGTGTGCGGGTGCCGCGACAGCTCGAGGCTGCCGCGGCACCCACGGGAGACGGTCAGCGCAGGGTGACGATGCGCCAGGCCCCGAGCCGGGTCTGGGCGACACCGACGTTGATGTCCGGGGCGGATGACATCAGGACGTACCGAGCCGGCTGAGCCCCCGGAGGGCGGGGGGCCGGCGGCGCGGGGACAGTGCCGCCGCCGGGGCCCAGGAGGGTCGCCTCGTTCTGCGCGGACATGCCGTTGAGTCCGAATGCGGGGCCGTCGAAGGGGCACCGGGGCTCCGTGCATCCCTCTTCCAGCGCCCTGCGTACCTGGGCGGTCGTGGCACCGGGGCGGAGGCGCTGGAGCAGCATCTCACCGCCCTGGTCGGTGTCGTTGATGAACCTGATGGCGCCCCGGGCGGGCAGGGTGTCCGGGGACCGGAAGCGGGGGCCGTTCGCGGTCTGCACCAGTCTGACCGTGGCCTTGGCGCCGCTCTTCCGGGCGGAAGTGTCGTTGCACGCGGCGTGGTTGCCGGTGACGCGCAGCTTCTGCGTGCGAGCGGGGCCTTCAAGCACCTGAGTGAGGTCGACCAACCGGTACGTGCCGGGACAGAGCGTGACGCTCATCCGCACCGGGCGGTTGCGCTGCACCTGGGCACCACCGAAGAACTCGGACTCCCGGTCGACGCGCCTGGCCGCCTCGATCACCTGGCGGGGCGGGTTGTCCAGTGAGGTGCCGCGCAGGTCGTCCAGTACCTGCCGCACCGGTGTGCCGCGACGGGGCTGGAAGATTTCCAGTGCGTGTTCATTGCCGTCGGCCGAGGAGACGTTGAGCTGGACCGGCCCGGCGGGAACCGACGCGGGGGCGCGGAGCCCTTCGTCGCTCATCCGCACCTCGTATGCGGTACGGCCTCCCGCCTCGCCGGGGGGAGGTTCCGTCGCATGGACTGCCGTGGTCGTGGTGGCGAGCAGGCCGCCGACCAGGCAGGTCAAAACGGACACCCTCCGCGCTCTGGTCCCTGCACTCAATGCGCTCACGTGCTGTTCCCTTCAGGAAGAAGTGGGTCCGGACCTCCCTGTCCGGCTCAAGTGGTCCACACCCTCATGGAGTCACACATCGAGTTCCTCAGCGACACCGCCGCCCGCCCGACCTGCAGCGCAGTGCCGAGCCATGCATCACCGGTGTGCTCGCGCGGACAGGCGGAGAGAGCTCGTGCGGTCCGGTCGGAGCCCTCCCGCCAAACGGACCAGAGGGAGTGCACTCGTTGGAGGGAGAACACGGCGGCCTGCCGGGAGCCGACTTGGTGCGGCGCGGCAGGGGTCCCCCGTTTCGGCATCCGGCCGCCCACGCCGTCCGAGGGGAGGCGGCCGCGCGGGATGCACGGTCAACTGGGGTGGTCCGCGGATCCAGGACGCCGGCCGTGGCTCACGCAGCCGCCAACGCCCAGCCCGGTGCCGCCCGTCCCGGATCCGTGCCCGCCACCGAGGAAACGGGGAAGTTGCTGTGCAGAAGACCGCTCGTCGTAACAGTCCATCACCTGTGCACGGTGCCCTTTCACTCTCCTCGCGCCGATCCGCCGAGGTGCGATCGTGAGCGGCCGGCGGCAGACGCCCCGGGAGGGGACGGGTGTGTGGCTCATCGGCGCGCGGGGTTCCGTCGCCACTACCGTGGTGGCAGGCTGCGCGGCGCTCACCGCGGGGCTGCACGAGCCGACCGGCATGGTCACCGAGACGGCGGGGTTTGCCGGGTGCGCCCTGCCGGCTCTGGAGTCCCTGGTCTTCGGCGGCCACGACACCGCCGTCTGCCCCCTCCCCAAACGAGCGGAAGAACTGGCCTTCGGCGGGGTGCTGCCGCATGGCCTGCCGGCGGCCGTCGCGGGCGAACTGGGCTCCGCCGACTCCGCGATCCGCCCCGGTGGGCCCCTGCGGGATGAACAGCGTGACGACGAAGAGCTGATCGCCGCCTTCGCCGAGGACATGACCGCCTTTCAGCGCGAGAAGGGCTTGGCGAGAACGGTCGTGGTCAACCTCGCCTCGACCGAGCCGGCCCCGTCACCGGACGACGAGCACCTGCCCGCCAGCTCTCTCTACGCCGCAGCCGCCCTTCGCGCCGGCTGCTCCTACGTCAACTTCACCCCCTCCACCGGGCTGCACCATCCGGCCCTCGCGGACCTCGCCACCGCCTCGGGTCTTCCCTACGTCGGCAGGGACGGCAAGACAGGGCAGACCCTGCTGCGGTCGGTGCTCGCCCCGATGTTCCTCCAGCGGGCCCTGAGCGTCAGGGCCTGGTCGGGCACGAACCTGCTGGGAGGAGGGGACGGTGCGGCGCTCGCGGAACCGGCTGCCGCGGCCGCGAAGAATGCGGGCAAGACCCGGGTCCTCACCGACACCCTCGGGTGCCGACCGGACGGAGAGCTGCACATCGACGACGTCCCGGCGCTCGGCGACTGGAAGACGGCCTGGGACCACGTCGCTTTCGACGGCTTTCTCGGCACCCGGATGGTGCTGCAGACGATTTGGCAGGGCTGTGACTCCGTGCTCGCCGCGCCCCTGGTCCTGGACCTCGTACGACTCACTGCGGCAGCGCACGCATCGGGCCTCTCCGGGCCTCTCCCGGATCTCGGCTTCTTCTTCAAGGACCCCGATCCCGGTGCTTCGGCCGCGCTCTCCGACCAGTGGGACGCGCTGCTGGCGTTCGCGAACCGCCTCAGGAGCCCCGGATGACCCGGGAAGCCGCGCCGGAGTTCGGTACGAGGGACGGCTCCGGACTCACCGGAGGGGGGTTCTCGCAGTGGCTCCGCGCGTTCCGCCGTACCCCGCGCACGGAGGCCCGTCATGCCCCGCAGCACCCGGTGGGGGCCCGCCGGGCCGAGGGCGGCACGCCCCCGCAGTCGGCTTTCGGTGCGTCCCAGGAGTCGCGAGCGACCGAGCGGCGGGCGGACGGGGTCCAGGCCGCCCGTGGCTCCGGGGCCACGGCGGGCCCGGCGCCGCGGACCCGGAAACCGCCCGGAGAGCGGGCTGCCGCCTGGGCCGAACTGCTGCGGCTCCCCGCCTTGTTCTCCGTGCCCGGAGACGCTCTCTGCGGCGCGGCAACCGCAGCGGTAGCGCCCAATCGCGGCACCGCCCTCGCTGCGGGCACCTCACTTGGCTTGTATACGGCCGGTATGGCTCTCAATGACTGGGCCGACCGCGAAATCGACGCTCTCGAGCGCCCTTCTCGCCCGCTGCCGTCCGGCCGTATCCGCCCCGCGTCCGCCCTCACGGCCGCGGGCGCCCTCACGGTCGCGGGCCTGGCCACTGCCGCGTCCGCCGGCAGACCGGCCCTTATCACGGCGGTTGCGCTGACCGGCACCGTCTGGGCCTACGACCTGTGCCTGAAGCAGACCGCCGCCGGCCCGGCAGCCATGGCCGCGGCGCGCTCACTCGATCTGCTGCTCGGTGCTGTGGCTTCCGGCCACGCCGCGAGAGGGCGGGGAGCCCTCGCGGCGGGGCCCGTGCGAGAGTCCGCCGGCGCACTGCCGCGGCCACCGGCCCCGGCGTGGCGGTCGGCCGCGATCCTCGGTTCCCACACCCTGGCGACCACCCTGCTCTCGCGCCGCGAGGCCTTCGGCGGTTCCACCTCCGCGCCCTTGGCGGCCCTCGCCACGACCGCCACGGTCTCAGCGGTCCTCGGCCGCGGGGATGCCCTTCGGGGGGGTCGGATGGGGAACGAGCGAGGTGCGGGGCACCGGGCAAGGTCTGCCGTACCCCTCACCCGGACCGCACCCCTCTCTCACCAAGCGACCCGAGCGCTCATGGCCGGGGCCGTCCTCCTCTACGCATCCACCGCGGGCCGACCTGGCGTCCAGGCCGCGTTGAATCCCTCCCCGCAGCTCACCCAGCAGGCCGTCGGCGGCGGTATCCGCGCCATGATCCCCCTGCAGGCGGCGCTCGCTCTGCGCCACGGCGGGAGATCTTCGGCGCTCCTTCTCCTCGGCCTGGCGCCCTTGGCCCGGCGTCTGGCAAGGAGGTTCAGCGCGACATGAGGGGACTGGGCAGCACGCGGCACCAACCGGGCGGTCTGCGATTCGGCTACGGCACCAATGGCCTGGTCGACCTCCGGCTCGACGACATCCTGCTCCTCCTCGCCGAACTCGGCTACGACGGTGTCGGGTTGACCTTGGACCACATGCATCTCGATCCCCTCGCCCCGCCCGGAGAGCTGGCGGCACGTGTCCGGCACATCGCAAGACGGCTCGATGAAACCGGGCTGAGCGTCGTCGTCGAAACAGGTGCCCGCTACGTCCTGGACGCACGGCGCAAGCACCGGCCGACCCTGCTGGATCCCGACCACGACGCGCGAGCGGCCCGGACCGGTCTGCTGCACACCGCGGTGCGCATCGCCGGCGACATCGGTGCGCGCGTCGTGCACTGCTTCAGCGGGCCCGCGCCGCACGACACGTCCGAGGAACGCGCATGGGAACGGCTCGCCGAGTCGATCCGGCCCGTACTCGCCCGAGCCCAGGCGGCGGACGTGGCACTGGCCGTCGAACCCGAACCGGGGCACCTCCTGGAGGATCTCTCCGGCTTCCACCGCCTGCACAAGCTCCTGGGCGAACCCGAAGGACTCGGCCTGACCCTGGACATCGGCCACTGCCAATGCCTGGAGCCCTCGCCGCCCGAGGAGTGTGTGCGCCAGGCCGCCCCGTGGCTCCGCCATGTCCAGATCGAGGACATGCGACGCGGTGTCCACGAACACCTCCCCATCGGGGAGGGAGAGATCGACTTTCCGGGCGTGCTCGCGGCACTGCGCGAGATTGCCTTCGGCGGACTGGTCAGCGTCGAGCTGCCACGCCACTCCCACGCCGGACCCCAGTACGCCGCCACGTCACTGGACTCTCTCCGCGCGGCCCTCGCCCCGCGGTGAACCGGCGGGGGTCAAGGCATGCGCACGGCGTCCGCACCACAAAGGCGGAACTAAAGGAGGCATCCGCACCACAAGAAGGCCTCCGGAACCCAAGGAGGCGTCCGCACCACAAGGAGCCGGCTCCCTCCGGGCAACCGGCACGGGAACCGAGACCGCCCAAGGAGGCAAAGGCATGGCGAAGACGCAACTGTGGACCGTCGATCCCCCCGTCCGCCGTATCCACGATGCCCTCTCCCGCCGGCTCCCGGCCGAGGCGCGGGCGTGGCTGGAGGAAGGACTCGCATGTGCCGCACGGGGCCCGGACCCGGCGGCCGGGCAGCCGGTGACGGACTCCCCGCCCATGTGGGAACGGCACTTCGCAGCAGCGGGACGACATTGCCGCACCACGCCCACCCCGGACGACGGCGCCCCCGCACAAACACCGGAGAACCTCGTGGACGCGGCCCGAGTGCTCCTCCTGCACACCGCACGGGCGGACCTTCGGACCGTCGAGCGGCTCTACCGGCAAGGCTCTCGCGCCGAACGACGAGCGGTGCTGGCAGCCCTGCCGTATCTGTGCCTGGGTGACGGTGCGCTCCCCCTGGTCCAGGACGCGCTGCGCTCGAACGACCCCTTCCTGACTGCGGCGGCCCTGGGCCCCTACGCCGCCCGGTACCTGGACGCCCACTCCTGGCGACAGGCCCTCCTCAAATGCCTGTACACCGGCGTTCCCGTCACGGCCGTGGCCGGACTGGAACACCGCGCGCGAGGCGATGGCGAGCTGGTACGGATGCTGACCTCCTGCGCGGAGGAACGCAATGCCGCGGGCCGCCCCCTCCCCCACGACCTCCACCGTGTCCTGGAACTGGCGACCTCCGCCCCCACCCCCCAGGAGTCCTGATGCGCATCTTCGACCCCCACATCCACATGAGTTCGCGGACGACCGACGACTACGAAGCCATGTACGAAGCGGGAGTCCGGGCCGTCGTCGAGCCGTCGTTCTGGCTGGGCCAGCCCCGGACCTCGCCCGAGAGCTTCATCGACCACTTCGACGCCCTGCTGGGGTGGGAGCCGTTCCGCGCCGCCCAGCACGGGATCGCCCACCACTGCACCCTGGCACTCAATCCGAAGGAAGCCAACGACCCGCGGTGCACGCCCGTATTGGACCTGCTCCCGCGCTATCTGCTCAAGGACGGCGTGGTCGCCGTGGGGGAAATCGGCTACGACACGATGACGCCCGCGGAGGACCATGCGCTGGCCGCCCAGCTCCAACTGGCCGCCGACCACGGCCTGCCCGCCCTGGTCCACACCCCGCACCGGGACAAGGTGGCAGGTCTCCGCCGGACCCTGGCCGTACTGCGGGAGTCACAGCTCCCCGCCGAGCACGTGGTACTCGATCACCTCAACGAGACAACGGTCGGCGAAGCCGCCGACAGCGGCTGCTGGCTCGGATTCTCCATCTACCCCGAGACGAAGATGGACGAGGGCCGAATGGTCGACATCCTGCGTCTGTTCGGAACGGACCGAATTCTGGTGAACTCGGCCGCCGACTGGGGACGCAGCGATCCCCTCAAGACCCGCAGGGTCGCAGAGGCCATGTTGGCCGGGGGATTCAGCGACGACGACGTCGACCGTCTCCTGTGGCGCAATCCGGTCGCGTTCTTCGGCATCAGCGGCCGAGTGGAGTTGTCCGTCGAAGAGAAGGGCGCCACCCACCACGGAAACTCGATCCTCCGCGGAGGGGAGTGACCGTGCGATTCCGGCACCCCGATGGCTCCACCATCCACCTTGCCTACTGCACCAACGTCCACCCCGCCGAGGACCTCGCCGGAGTACGGCGCATGCTGCACGACCATGCCGAACCCGTTCGCCGTTGCCTGGGACGCAAGACCCTGGGCATCGGCCTGTGGCTCTCGCACCACGTGGCACGCACCCTCATCGAGGACACCGCGGCACTGCACGACCTGAAAACCGACATCCACAGCCGCGGCCTGGAAGTGGTCACCCTCAACGGCTTCCCCTACCAGGGGTTCGGCGACCGGGCCGTCAAGTACCGCGTCTACCGGCCCGACTGGACCCAGAGCGAACGCGGCAAGCACACCCTGGACCTGGCGCACCTGCTCACCGTCCTCCTGCCCGATGACGTCATCGAGGGCAGCATCTCGACGCTGCCCCTAGCATGGCGCCACCCCTTCGGACCGGAACGGGCCCGAACCGCCCGCCGCGCCCTTGCCGCCCTCTCCGAACAACTCGACGCCATGGACCGGCGCACCGGCCGCAGCATTCGCGTGGGGCTGGAACCCGAACCCGGCTGCGTCGTGGAGACCACAGCCCAGGCCGTAGACGCCCTCACCGCCCCCGGAGCACCACCCCACCACCGCGTCGGGGTCTGCATCGACACCTGCCACCTCGCGACACAGTTCGAGGACCCGGCCACCGCGGTCGACCACCTGCTGGATGCCGGCATCCCCATCGTCAAGGCACAGCTCTCAGCAGCCCTGCACGCCGACGACCCCCACCTGCCCTCGGTCACACAAGCTTTGGCCACCTACGCCGAGCCACGGTTCCTCCACCAGACCCGCGCGCTCACCCCCGATGGCACGATCCACGGAACCGACGACCTCGACCACGCCCTCACCGGTCACAGTCCCCTGCCCGTCTCCGGCCCATGGCGGTGTCACTTCCACGTGCCGCTCCATGCCCCACCCGAGCCGCCCCTGACCTCGACCATGCCAGTGCTGCGCGACACCCTCGCACGGCTCCTGGGCGGCCCCTCCCCCCTCACCCGCCACCTGGAGGTGGAAACATACACCTGGCAAGCGCTACCGACCCCCGTGCGCCCCACCGACCCCGGACAGCTCGCCGCCGGAATCGCCGCCGAACTCGCCCTGGTACGCGACCACCTCATCGATCTGGGCCTGAAGGAGGAGGTCGAATGAGCCCGCCAACCACCCCTGCCCCCCTCCTCGTCCTCGACGTGGTCGGCCTGACCCCCGCCCTACTGCCCTCCATGCCACGGCTGAACGCTCTCGCCAAGTCGGGCTCCTACGCACCCCTGCAGACCGTGCTACCCGCCGTGACCTGCACCGTCCAATCGACGTTCCTCACCGGAACCATCCCCAGCGAACACGGAATCGTGGGCAACGGCTGGTACTTCCGCGACTTGGGCGAAGTCCTGCTGTGGCGCCAGCACAACCGGCTCGTCGGCGGCGAGAAACTCTGGGACACCGCCCGCCGGGCCCATCCGGGCTACACCGTGGCCAATATCTGCTGGTGGTACGCCATCGGTGCCGACACCGACTACACCGTCACACCCAAACCCGTCTACTACGCCGACGGCCGCAAGGAAGCCGACTGCTACACCAAACCCGCCGCACTACGCGACGAACTCACGCGGAAACTCGGCCCGTTCCCCCTCTTCGACTTCTGGGGCCCCCGCGCCGGCCTCGCATCCTCACAGTGGATCACGGACGCCACCCGCCACATCATCCACACCCGCAACCCCGACCTCGCACTCGCCTACCTGCCCCACCTCGACTACGACCTCCAGCGTTACGGCCCCAACGACCCACGAGCCCACACCGCGGCCGCCGCCCTGGACGCCGTACTCGCCCCCCTGCTCGACGACGCCCTGACCCAGGGACGCACCATCGTCGCCCTCTCCGAGTACGGCATCACGCCGGTCTCCAAGCCCGTCGACATCAACCGCGCCCTCCGCCGCGCCGGTCTGCTGAAGGTCGCCACCCAGCACGGCATGGAATACCTGGACACCGCCACATCACGCGCCTTCGCCGTAGCCGACCACCAGGTCGCACACGTCTACATGCAACAACCCCACGACCCGGCAACGATCACCGCAACCCGCCATGCCCTCGAAGAACTACCCGGCATCGACACCCTCCTCGACACCGCAGGAAAAAAGGCCCACGGACTCGACCACCCCCGCTCCGGAGATCTGATCGCCATTGCCGAACCCGAGGCCTGGTTCACTTACTACTACTGGCTCGAAGACCAATACGCCCCCGACTTCGCACGCACAGTCGACATCCACCGCAAGCCCGGCTACGACCCCGCGGAACTCTTCCTCGACCCCCACGACCCTTTCGTACGCCTACGCGCAGCCACCGCCCTTCTCCGCAAGAAAGTCGGGCTCCGCTACCGGATGGCCTTCACCCCACTCGACCCCTCCCCAGTACGCGGCAGCCACGGACGCCCACCCACCGACCAAACCCAGGGCCCCATCCTCATCTGCTCCCGTCCCGACACCGTCCATGCCCCGACCAAAGCCACCGACATCAAATCCCTCCTCCTCCACCTCGCGGGCATCCATTCCCCCAGCACCACCCCACCCACAACCACAAGCACGACCAGCCCGTGATCAGCACGGCCGAGACGAACCGGTCGAAGGCCGACCGGAACCCGGCCCAATGGCTGCCGCCCCACCCGCCGAGGCGCAGCACTGCACCTGCCTCGCCGAACTGTGTGTGCACCGAGCTGCATTGGTCTCCGACCGTCGACCAGGCCGAACGCGATGACCTCCGCCGCGTCGCCGCCCCCTGCCCCGACGCGCCCATCACTCACGAGGGGTAACCGACGTTGACGGCCTCCACCGCGGCGGGGACGAGCACGACCTCTCGCGGGGTCCAGCAGTCCGAACGCTCGGTGGCCACTTCGGCCATACAGCAGCGGCACACCAGGTTCGGGCCGTCGCAGCCGTCCAGACCGCAGCAGCCGTTCTTCCGTCCGCGCAGCGAGGTGAGTTGGGCGCCGTGCACGTCAGTCGGGGCCAGGACGATGCCGTCGAGTCCGGCACGGCGGAGGCCCAGGGCTGCGCCCCCGAGCTGTGGCCGGAAGACTCGTTCCCCGGCCTCCGGCGGATCGTAGGCGAAGGTGCCCGGGCGCATCCGCGGTGGGCACTCCTCGCCCTTCGGCAGCGCATACGGTGCCGGGGCGCTGTCCTCCTGTGGCAGCGGCACCTCCCGCAGGAGTTCGGTGAGATCGCAGTGACAGTTACGGCAGCGGAAGACGACCATGCGTGCCATCCTCCGGTTCCCGGCGGGCACGGCGCCTGCGAATTCGTGAAGCCGGGCGGCGCTTCGCCGCGCCGGAAGGTCCGGGTCGGCGGATGATCGAGTCGGCCGGGTGTCGCTTGAGCAGGGACCAGATGTCCTCGGCCGGGTTCAGTGTTGCACGGCGCCGTTTCGGGCCGGGCAAGGGAAGGGGTGAAAAATCGACGGGCCCTCGATCGGGGTGGACAATGAGTGACGAGGGCAGGAAGCTTCGTAGACGCGCAGCCAAGCATCGCCGAGCCATTCACGACCTCCGCAAGGTGGCGAACATGCCGACGTGGCGATTGCGGGACTTCCACGACGACGATCTCGACCGTGCCATTCAAATGTGGGAACAGGACCGGCAGGCGGACGACTCGCACCCCGTGTTCCCCATCTCCGAGGTCATGGCCGCGGCCCGCGCCGGCGGGTCCGCCGTCGTGGCGGTCGTGGGCGATGAGGTGGTCGGCGTGACCGTGGCCCAGAGCCAGGGAGAGCGGGCCTGGATCACGCTGGTGGCACTGTCGGGTTCGTGGCGTAACCGTGGCATCGGCAGCGCCCTGATCGCCGAGCTCGAGCGGCGCCTGCGATCTCAAGGGGTGCGCCGGATCGGCGCGTTGCTCGCCCCCGGGGCCACGGGAAGCAAGGCCCTGGAGAACTCCGGCTACCGGACCCGCGGCGGATTGATCTACTACGAGAAGGCGGAGCACATTGCCGCCAGCGATGCCGGGCTCCTCGCGGAACTCGGCGGGAGGGTGCTTCCGCCGGGGCTGTGGGGCTCCGTGGCGGGCATGGAGCCGGAGAAGGACGCCATCGAGCGCCGGATCGTGCTGCCCCTGGCCGAACCTGCGCTGGCCGAACGCTACGGTGTGAGACCACCCAAGGCCGTCATCCTCTTCGGCCCCCCGGGCACCGGAAAGACCAGCTTCGCCAAGGCGGTCGCCTCACGACTGGGCTGGCCCTTCGTGGAACTCTTCCCCTCGCGGATCGCCGCCACAGGCGCCGGAAGCCTGGCCGTCTCACTGCGGGAGACCTTCGCCGAACTCGCAGAGCTGGAAACGGTCCTGCTGTTCATCGACGAGGTCGAAGAGATCGCCGGCGTCCGGTCCGGCCTGGCCGTCGACCCCAGCCACGGGGTCACCAACGAACTCCTCAAGCTCATCCCGGGGTTCCGGGACGGCGATGAACGCCTCCTGATCTGCGCCACGAACTCCGTACGATCCCTCGACCCCGCATTCTTGCGCCCGGGTAGGTTCGACTACGTCATCCCGGTGGGTCCGCCCGACTCCGCGGCCCGCTCGGCGATCTGGCAGCGCTACCTCGGACCGGCCACCGAAGGTGTCGAACTGCATCAACTGGTGGAAGCCAGTGAGATGTTCACCCCCGCCGACATCGAATTCGCCGCCCGGAAGGGGGCTCAGGCCGCCTTTGAACGCGAGGTCGTCGACCGCCGAGGCACCCAAGCCACCACCCAGGACTACCTCTCCGCCATCGCTGACACCCGCCCCACCCTCACCGATCAGATGCTGACCGACTTCAACGAGGACATCGAGCACTACGTCCGCATGTGATGCGGGCCCGGCGAGCGCTCTTCCCACGGCGGGAAAAATACGAAGCAGCAGATCCGAGAACCCTTTGCCGCGGCGTTGTGGCAAATAGCGCGTGATGACCAGGACGATGCGACAGCACCTTGTGCGGGCGCCGCCTGCCTGAAGACCGCTCGCACGACCTCGGATGGCCCGACCGAACCGCTCCTGCCCGCCCGGTTCGGCCGCCGCCCAGGAGAATCTCGACGCGCCGCAGCATTCTTGGGGCCGATCCGGGCGCTCGCCGGGGGCCGTTGGTGTGAGCCGCGGTCCGGGCCGGACGGCGCAGGGAACCTTGCCCTGACAGCCGGTCGACCAGGTTCGGCTTCTCCTCACGGCTGTACCCGGGTCGTCAGGCCCCCAGACGTCGGAAGCCATGGAGGACTTTCAGCATGAGCAGCGGTAGCGAGACCGGTGAGGTCACCGGCACCAGGGACAAGGACTACAACCTGATCTGGTACATCGAGGCGTGCCTGAGCAACGCACTGCGGATGGAGACCTACATCAGGGATGCACACCGGCAGAACGACGCCGAGCTGGTGGAGTTGTTCCAGAAGGCCCAGTCGGACAGCCGCAAGGGTGCGGAGTTCGGCAAGCAGCTATTGGCCACCCGCCTGCCCGAGTGACCGGCCCAAGCCGGCAATGTCTTCCCCGGGTTCGGGGGGTGTCCCTATGGGTTTCGTCAACCTGTGGGGGCGGGCTTGGGGTCGTAGAAGGTGCCGTCGCGGAGCATGGCGAAGAGCACGTCGGCTCG
>NZ_JBFAYQ010000078.1:0-13267 GCF_040681345.1 Streptomyces sp. NPDC051776
ATCACACCTTGAAAGATCAACTCGTCAATACTACTGAAGAGATCGATGTGGCTCAATTAAAAGAGACTTCGATTCATGCCCCCGGCGGCCGCCGGGGGCGGGGCGGCGCGCCGGACGGCTGCGGGACCGAACAGCCCGCCCGGCTCCTTCCCCGCCAGGCCAGGACACCCGGCAGTGAAGTGGGCACTGCCCATCGAATGAGGGAGGGTGGGGAGAGGGACTGATGTCCCAAAGGCGTTCTTGATCGCCCGGAAGCGCCGGCGGTCCCGGCTCTGACTCCGGTCGGCAGCTGGTCATCGACCATGTGGGGTGACCAGCGGAAGGGAGGAGGCCATGAGGGTTGGAGTACTGACCGGCGGCGGTGACTGCCCCGGCCTCAACGCCGTGATTCGCAGTGTCGTCCGCAAGGGCGTCCAGGAGTACGCCTTCGACTTCGTCGGTTTGAGGGACGGCTGGCTCGGTGCGCTCCAGGGCAAGGTCGTGCCGTTGGACGTCCCCAGCGTGCGAGGAATCCTGCCACGCGGCGGAACGATCCTCGGCTCCTCCCGCACGAACCCGACCAAGCACGAGGATGGGGTGCGACGCGTGCAGAACACCCTCGCCGCGCACAACGTGGACGCACTGGTCGTGATCGGCGGCGAGGACACACTCGGTGTGGCCGCCGAGCTGAGCCGTCAGGGGACCAAGCTGGTGGGCGTGCCGAAGACCATCGACAACGACGTGTACGGCACCGACTGCACCTTCGGTTTCGATACCGCCGTGGGCATCGCGACCGAGGCCATCGACCGGCTCCATACCACTGCCGAGTCGCACATGCGGGCACTCGTGGTGGAGGTGATGGGACGGCATGCCGGGTGGATCGCTCTGCACGCGGGCGTCGCGGGCGGCGCCAACGCGATCCTCATTCCGGAGCAGCCCTTCGACATCGACCAGGTCTGTGAGTGGGTGGAGAGCCGCTTCAAGATCAACTATGCGCCGATCGTCGTGGTGGCTGAGGGCGCGGTCCCGCGAGAGGGGCAAATGGTCCTCAAGGACCGGGAGGTGGACGAGTTCGGCCATGTGCGACTCTCCGGTATCGGCGAGTGGCTGGCCCGGGAGATCGCGGAACGCACGGGCGAGGACGCCCGCACCACGGTCCTCGGTCACATTCAGCGCGGCGGGACCCCGAGCGCATACGACCGGTGGCTGGCCACGCGTTTCGGCCTGCACGCTGTCGATGCGGTCAAGGACGGGGACTTCGGCGTGATGGTCGCCCTGCGCGGCACCGAGATCATTCGCGTCCCCCTCGCCGATGCCGAGGGAAGGACGAAGACGGTCGATCCGTCTCTGTACGACGAGTTCGATGTGTTCTTCGGCTGAACCGCGAGGTGTACGGACCGCAGTCAGTCGGCGTGCGGTACGACCGCCACTGGGCAGCGGGTGTGGTGCAGTACGGCGTGGGCGACCGGCCCCAGTCCGCCCTCGGCCGACAGCGGATCGGTCCGGCGGCCCACGACGAGCAGGTCCGCTCCCCGAGACGTGTTCAAGAGCGCCTCCGCAGGGTGGAGCAGGACGACGTCGGTCCGGACCGTCACCTCGGGGTAGTACTTCTCCCGCCAAGCGCTCAGGGCGTCGGTGAGCTGCAGGACCTCCTGGTCCTCCCATTCGGCGCGGTCCTCCTCGGTCACAGCCAGCATCCGCGGGGACACGCAGTCGGCAGGCAGCGCCCACGCGTGCACGACACGCAGCCGGGCACCGCGCGCCTGGGCGGCCGAGAACGCGAAGTCCGCCGTCTCATTCACCGGGTGATGCGCGGCGAAGCCCAGCACCAACTGGCCGGCATCGCCGTTCGCGGGAATCTCTTCCTCGTCGGCGTCGGCATGTTGCTTGGGGACCATCACGACAGGGCAGTGAGCCGCTGCCCCGACCCGCAGGGCCACTGAGCCGACCGCGAGAGCGCCGAATCCGCCTGACCCCCGTGCGCCGACGACAAGGAGCCCGTGCCGGGGTGCCGCCGCGAGGAGTGTCTCGGCGGGGGTGCCGGTGATCTGCTCGCCCCGTACCTCGATGTCCGGGTACCGGTCGGTGAGATCGGCGACCGCATGCTGGAGCATCCGCTCACCGATCTCATGCCACGTGTCCGCCGCCGCGACGGGGACGACGATGCCCGGAAGCGGTGGTGAGGCGTGTACGAGGCGCAGCGGAACGTCACGGAGCGCGGCTTCCCGCGCGGCCCAATCCGCTGCTGCCAGGCTGCATTCCGACCCGTCGATACCCGCCACTACGAGGTGACTCATCGTGTCCACCTTCTCGTCGGCATGCACCGTGGTATGCGCCGCTCAGCCCGTATCACCTCTTGCCCTCCACTGTTCCATGGGCAGGGATATCCGGCGCCTGCACGCTGCGCCGATCACCAATTTCCCGGAGGGGGAGGGATGAGCGTCACGTGTAACGCAGTTCACCCGCGCGATCACGAAATGGCCCCGGGGAGCGCATCAATTCCCCAGGCGGGTCGTGGCGGTGACCACGTCAGTGGGCTCGCCTCGTATGCGTACTCGGGGGGTCGCCGTATGCGTACCCGGGAGGAGTCTGCGCGAGGCATGCGGGACTTGATGCATAACCAAGGGTAATGCGGCATATCGTCATGTGTGACTGGAGTCGCATTATTGGGGTCGGGAGTGGCAAGCTGCACGGAACGGATCTCGCGGTGCATATCGCCGCACGAGGCTTCTGTCCCCTTCATGTGGTTCTGCTGAGGTTGATGCACAGTGCTAAGAAACTTGATCAAGCGCCGGGGGAGTGGTGCATTGCGCGAATGGGGCTGGTTCACCCCGCCACCGCGCAGGAGGCGGATGGCCCCCGAGGGCGGGAAACAGGGGCTGGGAGAAGACCGGCAACCCAGCCGTCCAGTGGGGGCGATATGGCCGGCGGGCACGCCCGGCCCGGACCGCCACCCGAAGCCGACGCACCACCGTGCACAGGGTGCGACCCCTGGTCGGCAGTGGACTGACGAACACCGTTCCGTCCCCCAGTGGCGGGCCCACGAGGGCTCGCACTCGGCGCAGCCCGCTCCCTCCGCGTTCTCCGGGGCCGAGGCCTGGCCGGAGCAGAATGTGCAAGCCGCCGGCCCCTACTCAACCCCGATCGCAGCGCAGAGCGGCGCCCAGCAGAACCCGCCACCCTTCGACGCCGGGTGGGACCGCAGCGCGGCACCCGACGCCACCACCACCCCCGCACCACCCCCCGACGGCACCGGTCCCGGCGCGGAAGCGGCCGACGTCCCGGCGCAGAGCACCTCCGGCGCCGACTCCGCATCCCCCTCGCCGGACGCGATCCTCATCCGCCGCACCTTGGCCGAGATCGGGCCCATCGCGGACAAGGTCATCTCGTACTTCTACGCGTTGCTCTTCGTCCGCCACCCCGAGGTGCGCGGACTCTTCCCCGCCGCCATGGACACCCAGCGTGACCGCCTGCTCCGGGCGCTGCTCACCGCCGCCGAGCACGTCGACGATGCGGAAACCCTCACCGAGTACCTCGTGGGCCTCGGCCGCGGCCACCGCAAGTACGGCACGGTGTCCGACCACTACCCGGCCGTCGGCGAGTGCCTGATCCTCGCGCTCGAGCGCTATGCCACATCGAGCTGGGACGCGGAGACCGAGGCTGCCTGGGTGCGCGCCTACACCGCGATGTCTCAGATCATGATCGACTCCGCGGCGGCGGACGAGGCCAAGGCTCCCGCCTGGTGGGAGGCCGAGGTCGTCTCCCACGAGCTGCGTACCTCCGACATCGCGGTCATCACCGTGCGGCCGAACCGGCCCTACCCTTTCCGAGCGGGGCAGTACACGATGCTGGAGACGCCGTGGTGGCCGCGTGTCTGGCGCCACTACTCCTTCGCCTCCGCGCCCCGCCCCGACGGGCTGCTCTCCTTCCACGTCAAGGCGCTCCCGGCCGGCTGGGTCTCCAACGCCCTTGTCCACCATGCTCGTCCGGGCGACATCATCCGCCTCGGTCCGCCCCTCGGATCGATGACCGTGGACCATGACACCGACAACGGCCTGCTGTGCCTGGGCGGCGGCACCGGGATCGCACCCATCAAGGCGCTCGTCGAGGACATCGTCGAGCACGGCCGCAAGCGCGCGGTCGATGTCTTCTACGGCGCCCGCAGTGGCCACGCGCTGTACGACTGGGACACCTGGCTGCGGCTGGAGCACGCTCACCCGTGGCTCCGCCTCCGCACCGTCGTCGCCGAGGGGCCCACGCCTGCCGGGGCCCTGAGAGGCCTGCTTCCGGAGGTTGTGGGACGGTTCGGCCTCTGGGATACCTATGACGTCTACCTTTCCGGACCGCCCGGAATGGTCCGCAACGGCTTCGACACCTTGGCCGGGATCGGGATTCCGCCCCACCGGATCCATCACGACTCCATCGGAGAGCTGCTCGCATCCGTGCCCGGTCAGGGCACTTGAGCAGGATCCGCCGAGGCCCCCCCGGAACGGCTCCGCAATTCGGCTCGGCTGCCGCGCCGTTGAGAAAGAACTCACCAACTTGTACCGCAGCTCGGCGATCACTCATCAGGCTCGAGCAGTAGCGGTCTCAGCAACTCGATGGATGAGACCGCCAACTGCCTGCCCTTCCACGATGCGGCGTGGGCTCACGCCGCAGGGAAGTCATTCGAGACGGCGCAATCCGGCGAGAATTGCTCCCAACAAGTGGCGGTCGGAGGGCGGATGCACGGTGGAATCCGTAACCGCCAGGGCTCCCGCCTCGACAAGGTCGGCGGCCAGTATTTTCGCCACCTGGACAGGTTGGTCGAGTATTTCGGACAGCTCAGCAACCGAGCGTGGTGCACCACTGCACAGCAGAAGTACTTGCTCAATTTCCGGCATGAAAACGCGTCCCCCGTGGCCCGAGCGGGCTATCAGGAAGGAGTCGCGCTGCAAGACGTGTTGTGGGCGCGTTCTTCCCCCGGTGAGCAAGTAAGGCCGAAGTCTGTGTCCGGCACGGGTCCAGGCCGGGCCGCTTTTTGGTCTATTCATCTCAGTTCAATTGTCCGCTGTCACTTGCTGATGGGTGTGTCAAGGGCGTTGATCCGGCGAGGCGTGGTCGGCGTGGCCTTCGGCTTGTGCCTGCCAGAGCGGTTTCACGGAGCTGGTGACACGGACGGCAACGGTCGAAGCAGGTGAGACCTGCCCAGGTCGGGCGGCTCCGGTGGAAGACGGCGATTCTGCTGCGACGGCTTTGCGAGCGGTTGCAACGTCGGGGCGCTCCTGCAGCGTGACCGGACTCGCCGGAGAGGTCTTTTCCGTCTTGAGGGGGGCAGTGGTGCGCTTTGCGGGCAGTCTCCGTGACGGGCCATCTGCAGTCGGGCTCTCCGGGCGGCCAGGATGGGACAGGAGCGGGGTCGGTAGTACGGCGATTGCCTGAGTACCGCCAAGAAAGTTGTGCCGCAGGGTGACACGTATGCGATGACGTGCCGCGAGCCGAGCAACGAGTACCAGGCCGATGTGGCCTTCGTGTATGTGTTCTTGCAGGTCCACCGATTCCGGTGAAGCCAACAGGCGGTTCATTGCATGCAGTCGTTCGGACGGCATCGGTTGGCCGCGGTCCTCCACCTCGATGGCCACCCCCGCCGGTACAGGCGTCGCACGCACCACGACGTCACTGCTGGCCGGGGAAAAGCGTGTTGCGTTGTCCAGAAGTTCGGCGAGCAGGTGCACCACGACTGGACCGGCGAATCCATGCAGCTCAGTATTGCGATCCGGCATCACGACGCGCACCCGCGAATAGGACTCGATCTCCGCAACGGCCTTTCGCAGAACCAAAGCCACTGGTATTGGCTCCAGTTCACGGTCGGGGAGGTCGCCACCGAGTATCGCGAGACTCTCTACCGCGCGACGTGTCTGCATGGTCAAGTGGTCAATCGTGAACAGCGCGGCAAGCAGGTCGGGATCCTCGACATCGCGTTCCGCATCGCTGATCGCCTCGGTGGAAAGGTCCACCAATCTGCGCAAACGTGCGACTATCGCCAGGGCCAGCTGTGTCTGCTGCTCATCCGTTTCATCTGTCAGCAGTTGTGCTGCTGCCGCTGCTGCGAAGACGGCCTCCTGTGCTTCCTTCTGGGCGCGGGCCAGTTCCGTATGCACGTCGAGGGCGGGACCTTCCTCACCCAGGGGAGCGGATACGTCGGAGGGTTGGCTCACTTCCCCCTTTCTTACTCGGTTCAGTGCCCAATTAACCTCTTCGCGGCCTTGTTCGACCCGTGCGGAAAGGCGCGCCAGGTCCTTCTCGGTTCGTTCACTCCGTCTGGCCTGCTGAGCCGTCAGTTCCGCGGAAACTCTGCTTGCTCTGTGGCCCGCTCCGACCAGAATGCCAACCCCTCCCACGAGAAGTCCGCACACAAGGGCCGGATCGGGCAGCAGTCCAAGCGTCACCAAAGTCTCTGCAATCGCAACGAGGACACAGAACTGCGCAACAGGAAGGATCGCGAGGAGGAGCAGTATTCGCCTGGGTGCAGGCTCCTCGGCGTCTGCAACTCGCAACTTGTCGCCATCCGGCATTGTGGGGGGTGAAAACATGGTCACATGCACTTTCTTGAATTTGAGACGCTGGTTCTCGGTCGGAAATCTGTGGATCGGTGGTGGCGTGGCATGCGACCGAAAGCTGCCGGGGCGGGCGCCCAGTGTGCTTCGGTGCCACGAACAGTTTTTGAAGGGACGGAGAAGGAAAGGCCTCCGGACTCCCATGACCCCGGTCGACCGTCTGACGGCAAACCCGACTCGTGGACGTGAACAGGTGCATGACCGGTCGACCGGTGAAACGGTTCTTTCGGAGTCCGGATCGGGCGGCCGTTTGCTCCATCCCGCTGTGAGCCCGGGAATCTCTGCCGTGGGCCGAACGGGAAAGCCTTGCCGTGCCGGACCCGACTGAAATGCGTGGCCCGGGACCTCGGCCGGCATGGGCCGCAGTTTCGCGTCGACTGCTCGGTCAGGTCGTGGTTCGAGGTCGGCGCGTGATCGGTGCGGGTCGATCAGGCCTGTGCCATCAGGTCATGGCAACGCCTGCGCACCATCAAACAAGTCCTTCGCCAGGACTCAGCCCCGTCAGCAACTATGTTCTGTGCGGATTCCGTTGGCGGCTTGTCCGGTCGGCGGTAAGAGGCCATGTTGGCGTGAAGACCCGGCCCCGGCCCTCAGTTGCGCAATGAGCCCTGCCCCCTCGGTCGGGGGGCTGCTGGAGCAGGCCGACCAAGACCCACCTGCACTTGCGCACGTCACAGAGCGGCCCCTCTGGCGGTAGAGGGCTCTCTGTGCATGGGTGCGGTCCTCGATTCCCGAGAGTGCGGACATGAAGGTCACGGACAGCTGGGGAGAGGTCTTGAGGCTCGGCATCACAAGATCGTCGTGCACCCTCAACTCCACCAGCGGACACAAATGTATACCTATCCTAGACTATGCATGTTTCCGTAGCCGCCCCGGCGATCGGCGCAAGGTCTAGGGAAACCATTGCCCGGGCACGGGTTGACACCCGTCCCCCGTGCAGCGTCATGGCGCGCTCGGCCCCCCGGAGCCCGATGGCTGACGCGTCAGGTGACATCGTCCGGTCAGGGTGACCCTTCTCGAAGTCCCTGATGGGGCTGGTGTGTTGGCCGTTTTTCTGTGGCGTGCGAGGCAGGCGGATGACGACTGAAGGAAACGCTCACCCGTGAAAAGTTAGGGTGCATTTCGTGCACATACTTCTGGTGGAAGACGACGAGCCGGTCGCTCATTCGCTCCGGCGCGGACTGCTGCGATACGGCTTCGCGGTGGAATGGGTCGGCACCGGCGGGGCCGCACTGGCCTACGCGGGGCCGTACGACGTGGTACTCCTCGACCTCGGCCTGCCCGACGCCGACGGCCTCGACATCTGCAAGGCCCTCCGCAGCCGCGGAGACGTGCCGATCATTGTGATCAGCGCCCGGAGCGACGAAACGGACCGGGTGGTCGGCCTGGAGCTGGGCGCCGACGACTACGTCTCCAAGCCCTTCGGCGTACGGGAGGTCATCGCGCGCATCAGGGCGGTGATGCGGCGCACCCAGCCACGGCCCCCCTCCGCCCCGGCGACCGGCCCCGACCGCTACGGGCCCCGCCTGACCATCGACCGCAAAGCTGCGCGTGTACGACTGGACGGCGCGGAGGTCTCGCTCGCGCCCAAGGAATACGACCTGCTCGCCTTCCTCACCGAAGAGCCTGGCGCGTTGATGTCGCGCGAACAGATCATGGAGGCGGTCTGGGACGCCAACTGGTTCGGGCCGACAAAAACACTCGACGTCCATGTGGCGGCGCTGCGGCGGAAGTTGGCCGGTGCGATAACGATCGAAGCCGTACGGGGGGTGGGCTTCCGGCTCATCGTCGACGAGGACGGCGACGAGAGCGGCAGCGCCTCATGATCCGCCAGCTCATGCGCAGCTACGTGCTGCTCGTAGCGGTCGCCATCGGTCTGTTCACCGTCCCGGTGGCCTTCACGCTCACGGCCCAACTGCGGGACGACACCCGGCTGTCCGTAGCCCGCGAGGCCACCACCATGGCGCTGCTGCTGGGCAACGGCAACGACGCCTCCTGCCAGGCACTGGAGGAGATGGCCAGGGCGTATGGCGACGAGACGCCCGGCGAGGTCCGGGCGACCGCCACCAGCAGGTGCGCGGCCCACCTGCCCCGGCCGGAGCAGGACGCGGCCCTGACCCGTGCACTGAAGGACGACGCATCCACGACGGACTGGGGCTCCTCCTTCATCTGGGGGCCGCAGCTGGTGATCACCGTCCCCGCGCACGAGCGCGCGGCGGACGGCGACAACGACAACGGCGCCGTCGTCGGCGCCGTACGAATCGTGTACTCGACCAGCAGTCTCACTCACCGGCTGTGGACCATCTGGGGTTTCCGGGCGGCGCTGGCCGCCATCGTCCTGGGAGCGGCGGCCGGTGTCGGCGCGATCGCCGCCCGCCGGCTGACGCGTCCCCTGCTGCAACTCAACGACATGGCGAGCAGGTTCAGCGACGGAGACCTGTCGGCCCGTTCCCCCGTGACGGGCCCCCAGGAGACGCAGACCCTGGCGCGCACGCTCAACCAGGGTGCGGAACGCCTCGACACCCTGATCGGAGCGCAGCGCATCTTCGTGGCGGACGCCTCCCATCAGCTCAGGACGCCTCTCACAGCACTGCGGCTGTCGCTGGACAACATCGCGGACGGTGTGGACGACGAGTTGGTCAAGGAGGACGTGGAGCAGGCGACCGCCGAAGTGGTACGGATGAGCCGCCTGGTCAATGGCCTGCTGGTACTGGCGCGCGCGGAGGCGAAGGTGAAGGCGGCGGAGCCGCTCTCGCTCCGGGACGTGATCGAGGAGCGCTTCTCGGTATGGCGGCCGGCCGCCGATGAGCGCGGAGTCACCATCACGCTCAGAGGAGATACCGACGGCCGGCTGCCGGTGCTGGCCAGCCCCGGTCACCTGGACCAGGTCCTGGACAACGTACTGTCCAACGCCCTGGAGATCTCACCGGACGGTGGGACGATCACCGTCCGGGTGAAGCGTCGGGGCGCCGAGGTGGAGCTGGCGGTGCTCGACGAGGGACCCGGCATGTCCGATGCCGAGAAGTCCCGTGCCTTTGACCGCTTCTGGCGCGGCCGGGGCCTCACCGGGCGCGCCGGCTCCGGCCTCGGTCTCGCCGTGGTCAAGCAACTGGTGACGGACGACGGTGGAACCGTGACCCTGCGGGACGCGCCCGGGGGCGGGCTGTGCGTGGCGATCAGCTTGCGGGCGGCAGCACCGAGGAGTGGTGGTTGACGATCAGCCAGGTGCCGTTCCGCTTCTCGTACTCGTAGGTGTAGCGGGCCCGGACGGTGCTCTGCTCGCCGGTCTTCGCGTCGGTGAGGTGGAAGTCGTAGAGACCGGCGTCGATCGCCGAGTCCTTGTCGAGGACATTGATGACGCTGCGGACCTTCTCACCCTTCGGCTTGTTCTTCAGGAAGTGCTCGAAGTAGTCGACGATGCCGGCTCGGTCGGTGCGGATCGTCGGGGAAGCGGTGGGCAGCAGCACCGCATCCTTCGCGTACCGCGCGGCGACCGTGTCCGGGTCGCCGCTCCGCAGGGCCTCGTTCCAGTCGTCGAAGAGCGCGGCGATCTGCAACTCGGCGGGCTTGGCGGGCTTGGCGGGCTTGACGGAGGTCTTGGCGGGATTGGAGGACGTCTTGGCGTCGCCGTCAGAGGTGGCCGCGCTGACCCCGACGGCCACTGTGGCGGTGCTGACGAGGGCGGTGGCGGTGACGAGAGCGGCACGTATGCCCCTCCTGCCGGTCTTGCTGGTCCTGCGGAACATCGCAACTCCAGTGCTCTGTGGGTCGGTTGCTCCCCTCGCTTGCTCTGCGCCGGGAGTGACTCCAGATTCGCGGAGCACCGGTTAGGGGTGATCCAAGAAAGGTGCAGGGGACGGACAGGACACATCCAATTCATGGGCGGGGAAGGCCGATGAAACGCCGTGCTGCGAATTCGTCGGAGAAGGGCCGGACTTGGAATCAGGTTGCGCGCCCGCTCGCGGAACTCCCGTGCAAGCCACCTGACGTGCGCCAGTTGCACGCCGGACTGAGCCGTTCCGCGCTCCGTCGTTCGGGTGGTTGTACGTCAGCGCCATGGCGTAGAGGCACCGAGACCGTGCCTACTGACATCACCGGACGGAAAGCCGCCACGCACCGCCTGCCCCGGAGCGGCGCTTTGCCGATATCTCACACCAGCCAGCGTCGGTTCCGGCTCCCCGGCACAGCACGGATCGTGCACCCCTGTGAGGAGCGGGCACCTCGGTAACACTCTCGGAGGGCCACATGGCAGGCACCCTCACTCTCGTGTCCTCGACGCCGAATCCCACTGTCTTCGGGCAGACGGTCGGGCTCACCGCCACCGTCATCCCCCTCGGCCTCGGTACACCCACGGGCACCGTCACCTTCACCATCAGCGGCGGGCCGACCCTGACCGCCCCCCTCGTCGCCGGCAAGGCGAGCGTCTCCACCACCGCTCTGACCACAGGTCCGCGCCTGATCACGGCAACCTACAGCGGGAACGCCAACTTCGCCTCGTCGAAGGGCACCACCATCCATGCAGTCGTCCAGGCGTTGACGAAGACCACCGTCACCACCGCACCGAACCCTTCAGGTCCCGGCCAGCCGGTCACATTGAGCGCAACGGTCACAGCCGAGGCACCCGGATCGGGTACGCCCACCGGCAACGTCACCTTCTTCGTCGTCGGCGGTCCGACCCTCAGGGCGCCTCTGGTCAACGGGCGGGCCGTCGTCTCCACCACCGACCTGGGCCCCGGCAACCGAACGGTCATCGCCACCTACCACGGCGACTCCAATTTCTTCCCCTCGGTCGGTACGGGCACCCACACGGGCCTGCCCGCAAAAGCCGCTACCACCACCACCGTCACGTCCGACCCGAACCCGTCGGTGACCGGTCAGCCGGTCGCCTTCACCGCCACCGTCACCCCGGCCGCGCCGGGCACCGGGGCGCCTACCGGCACCGTCACCTTCACCATCAGCGGCGGCCCCACGCTGACCGCACCCGTGGTCGCCGGCCGGGCGACCGTCTCCACCAGTGCCCTGACCGCAGGACCACACGGCGTGACGGCCGTTTACAGCGGTGACGCTGTCTTCGCCTCCTCGACCGGCACGATCACCCAGACGGTCCTGACCGCCTCCACGACGACCACCGTCACATCCGCGCCGGATCCGTCGGTGGTGGGCGAGCCGGTGACGTTCACCGCGACGGTGGCACCGGTCGCGCCCGGCTCGGGTGTGCCGACGGGCACGGTCGCCTTCATCGTCAGCGGTGGGCCCACTTTGACGGCGCCCGTGGTCGGCGGGCAGGCGTCGGTGACGACGAACTCGCTGACCGTGGGGTCGCACACGGTCAGCGCCGCTTACGGCGGCGACACCACCTTCGCTCCCTCCGCGGGTACCGACGCCCATACCGTTCAGCCTCAGCCGGTCGCTTCGACGACGATCACCGTCATCTCGTCTCCCGACCCCTCTGCGGTGGGGGAGCCGGTGACGTTCAACGCGACGGTGGAGCCGGTCGCACCCGCCTCTGGCGTGCCGACGGGCACGGTGGTCTTCGACTTCGGCGATGGCGCGACGACTTCGACCGTACTGTCCGGCGGCACGGCCGTCGTCACGCACACCTACACCGCCGCCGCGGGCAACTACCTGGTAACGGCGGTCTACGGCGGTGACGCCGCGTTCGCCTCGTCCCTCGGTACCGATACGCACACCGTCGGCCAGGCCGCGACGGCCATGATGGTCACCTCATCGCCGGACCCCTCGGTCTTCGGGCAGGACGTCACGTTCACCGCCACCGTGACGTCCGTACCACCGGACGCGGGAGTACCGACGGGCGACGTCGTCTTCACCGTCGAGGGTGCGGGAATCTTCACGGTGCCGCTGACGGCGGGCGGCATGGCCGTTCTCACTCTCGGCGAGCTCCCCGCCGGAAGCCTCACGGTCACGTCGGATTACGGCGGGGATGCCAAGCACACCCCGTCCACCGGCACCGACACGCATACCGTCGGGCAGGCCGGGACCGAGACGACGGTCACCTCGTCGCCCGATCCCTCACTGCCGGGCCAGGAAGTCACCTTCCAAGCCACCGTGACACCCCTACCGCCGGGCGCCGGAGTACCCACGGGCGATGTCGTCTTCACCGTGAGCGGTGGCCCGACTCTCACCGGCGCGCTGGTGAACGGCGTCGCCACCGTCACGACCAGCGCACTCTCGGCCGGGCCGCACACCGTTACCGCCGCCTATCAGGGAGATGCCGGCTTCGCCCCGTCCACCGGGACCGGCACCCACACCGTCACCGGCGCCTCGACCACGACGACGGTCACCTCGTCCCCCGACCCGTCCGTCTTCGGGCAGTCGGTCACCTTCACCGCGGTGGTCTCTCCTGTGGCTCCCGCAACGGGCGTTCCGACAGGCGCGGTCACATTCGACCTCGGCGGCGACGTCGTCACGGCGTCCCTCGACTCCAACGGTGTGGCCACGGTCACCGACAGCACCCTCCCCGCGGGGAGTTACTCCGTCACCGCCGCCTATGGCGGCGACGCCGAGTACGGCCCGTCCACCGGCACGGACACCCATACCGTCGGCCGGGCCCCGACGACCACCGTGGCGACCTCGGACCCCGATCCGTCGGTGTTCGGGGAGGCGGTCACTTTCACTGCTGCGGTCGCCCCTGTTGCGCCGGGTGCCGGGACGCCCACGGGAACGGTGACCTT
>NZ_JBFAYQ010000079.1:0-13018 GCF_040681345.1 Streptomyces sp. NPDC051776
TACCGATTCGGCTCGATCGGCCGGTGCCCTCCCGATGGCAACCGGCCGCCCACGGAGGCGGCTTGGGCCCCGGGCGGGGGTGAGTCCCAGGCGCGGGCCGGGCGGCCCGGCCGGCCACGGAGGCACCGGCCCGATTCCCTGCTCGGCGACAAGGGCTACGATTCCAACCCCAACCGCGAGGAACTGCGCAAACGCCGGATCATGCCGGTCATCTCCCGCAAGGGCGCCCCGAACTTCAAGGGCCTGGGCAAACTCCGCTACGTCGTCGAGCAGACCTTCGCCCTGCTCCACCAGTTCAGCGCCTCGCCGTCCGCTGGGAACGCCGCACCGAACTCCACAACGCCTTCATCTCCCTGGCCTGCGCCCTGATCTGCTGGAGACGCCTCAAGAAACACCGATCATGATCGTGTTACGAGTTCTAAGGGGGCACCGCAGTGCTGGCAGTTCATCGGGTTTCGTTTCCTGTCGCGTAAAGGGTTCAGGCCGCGATTTTCGTCGCCGAACCGGCTTGCACGAGCCTGCAATTTCATCGCGTGCACCGGCGCCTGGCCGCCGCCGGCGAGCGTTACGTTCCTGGGGATTTTGCGTCCGGGAAGTCCCGGTCCGGCCGGGCCGAACACCTCGCCCTGGTCCCGTAGTAGGGCCAGGTCGGCTATCGCCGTCGGCCAGCATCACCCACGCAAGCACGGTGATCCTGAACGGTATCAATTTCACACAAGCACGAATTGGCGGGAGTTCCAGAAGGGCGTCGGCCGTTGGGGTGGGAACAGCATGGGCCCATGACCGAAGGCACGGAGTGACAGTTTAAGGAAGGGAGATGGCTCGGTTCATCACTCATAGAACGCAAGGAGGCACCCGGGTGCGGGTACACAGAATCGCGACAGCAACCATGCTGGCTCTGGCAGTCAGCGGATGGGGCGTGGTAGGACCCGGCGCGGCATACGCCGAGACCGGCCCTACCCACGGAGGGAAGGCGAAGGCCACCGACAAGGGCCACCCACCCGCCCACGGGAAGGCGAAGGCCCGCGCGGAGGGAGGATCCTCCACCGGAGGGGAGGTCTTTCAGCAGAATATTGCGCAGTCCGCTCGGCAGAACAGCAACTGCAACAACCCCAACCCCGGCCTCCAGGGGTTCTCGCTCACCGGGAGCCGGGTGACGGGCCGGTGTGTGACCACTGACGGCTCGCATACCGCGTTTTCTCGCATGCACAACGGGCTCGCAGTTTCGCAAGGCGGTACATCGGCCGCAACCCTGGCCCAGCAGAACATCGCCCAGCGCGGCCGGCAGAACAACAACTGCCACAACCCCAACGGCTCGTTCCTCACTGTGAACGGTGGTCGGGTGGAGGGCCACTGCACCGACCGAGACCTCTCCTTCAGTAAGCACACTTTCATCAAGGGCGGTGGCGCCCGAGCCGAAGGCGGCTCCTCAGATGCCGATCTGTTCCAGCAGAACATTGCGCAGGAAGGCCGGCAGAACAACAACTGCCACAACCGTAACCTCTCGGACACCACGGTGACGGGGGGCGGCGTGGAGAGGAGCAGTTGCGGGAACAAGGACGCCTCGTTCAGCAAACACACACAGATCAAGGGCGGCGGCGCACGTGCCGAAGGCGGCTCCAGCACCGGCGGCGGCGTGGTGATCCCGGAGCAGCAGAACACTGCGCAAGAAGGCCGGCAGAACAACAACTGCGACAACCCCAACCAAACGATCCTCGATGTGACGGGGGGTGGCGTGGAGAGGAGCCGTTGCGGGAACAAGGACGCCTCGTTCAGCAAACACACACAGATCAAGGGCGGCGGCGCACGTGCCGAAGGCGGCTACAGCACCGGCGGCGTGTTGTTCCAGCAGAACTTCGCCCAGGAAGGCCGGCAGAACAACAACTGCAACCCGAACTTCGTGACCTTCACGGTGACGGGCGGCCGACTGGATAGTAGCTGCCGCAACAAGGATCACTCGTACAGCAAGAAGGTGCTCATGAAGAGCCGTGGCGCCCACGTCGAAGGCGGCTCCAGCGCAGCCGAACTGAGCCAGCAGAACATCGCCCAAGAAGGCCGGCAGAACAACAACTGTGACAGCTCCAACAACTCGCTGATCACGGTGACGGGCGGCCGGCTGGACAGCAGCTGCCGCAACAAGGACCACTCCTTCAACAAGAAGGTGCTGATCAAGAGCCGCGGCGCCCACGTAGAAAGCGGCTCCAACACCGGCGGCGACGTGTTTCAGCAGAGCATCGCCCAAGAAGGCCGGCAGAACAACAACTGCGCCGCCCTCAACAACTCGGAGATCACGGTGATGGGCGACCGGGCGGAGCGCCGGTGCAAGAGCACCGATGAGTCCAAGAACCTGGGCACAAAGAAGATCGGCGGCGGCGCCCACGTAGAAAGCGGTTCCACCACGGACGTCAGCATGAGCCAGCAGAACATCGCCCAAGAAGGCCGACAGAACAACGCCTGCGCCAACCCCAACTTCACCCGCATCACCGTCAACGACAGCCGGTCGAGCGTGGGCTGCAAGACGCTGGACCACTCCACGAACCTGGGCACCACAGAGATCAGCAGCGGCGCCAAGACCCAAGGCGGCTCCAACACAGCCTTGCTGTTTCAGCAGAACATCGCCCAAGAAGGCCGGCAGAACAACAACTGCGCCAACCCCAACAACCTCACCCTCACCACCACTAGCAACCGCACACAAACCCAGTGCACCGCCATCGACCGCTCCATCAACATCCACACGATCAACCGATGAGAGCAGGGACTGAGGAACAGGGCAGTTGCAAGTTCCGGGGTCGTGCGGCTGGTCGGGTTGTGACTGGTTGGGGCGCATAGCAGTGCAGGCACGGGCTTCGTGATCATTGTGGTGTCTACGCCAGATGATCATGAGGTGACCCGTGCCTGCTGCTGCATCCTCTCCTATCCCTGCCGTGCTGGTGAAACTGGGACCGCTGGACACCGGCCGGATCGCCGACTTGCGCCCCTACCTCGACTCGGTGCCCGACCCGCGCGGACGGCGGGGGCGGTGGTATTCACTCACAGCGATGCTGCTGGTGTGTGCCTGCGCGGTCGTCTCGGGAGCCAGGAGCATCGACGAACTCGCCGAGTGGGGTCAGCGTGCTTCGAACGCACTCCTGACAGTGATCGGGATCCGCCGCCACCTGCTCAGATGGCGGCGCACTCCGGCGCCGGCCACGATCGGCCGTGTGCTTGGGGCTGTCGACGGTGACGCCCTGGACCGGGCGGCCGGCGCCTACCTGGCCGACCGCCACCGCGCCGCCGGCGAACCCGCCTAGGCGCCGTCGCCCTCCGCGTCCGGACAGCGGGTGATCGCTGTCGACGGCAAAGCACTCAAGGGATCAGCCCGTCTCACCGCGACGCGCCGGCATCTGCTCTCCGCGGTCACTCACGGCACCGTCGTGACCCTCGCCCAGGTGGAGGTCGGACCGAAGATGAACGAAACCACACACTTCCAACCGCTGCTGGCACCACTGGACCTGACCGGCACCGTCGTCACCTTCGACGCCCTGCACTCGCTCAAGGCGAACATCTCCTGGCTGGTGGAAACCAAGAAGGCCCACTACATCGCCGTGATCAAGACCAACCAACCCACCGCCCCACAGCCAGCTCGCACCGGGAGGGAGCCTTACGCAAGTGTGCATGTCGCGTCTGCTGCCACCATCGCTGAAATCTCTCGAGAGAGTTAAACGATCGGGTAAATGTAGGGCTAAGAAGTGCTAGGGTCTGGGGGTTGGAGGTAGACCCATATGGCATCTGAGGAAGAGCTGTTCGCGTCCGTTGACGCACTGTTGGAGGAGGAGCCGCAACTGCCGCCCCCGGCGGAGCGCGCCCGGCTGCGGGAGGCTGCCGGCATCACCCAGGCCCGCCTTGCGCTGGCGCTGAAGACGTCGACGCAGACGGTGAAGAACTATGAGAACGGGCGGAGCGAACCGAGGTCGCCTCGGCTGGAGGCGTATCAGCGACTACTGAAAGGCTGGGCAGCAAAATACCCCGCACACAGTCCTGCCGCTGTGACGCCCAGTCCGGCCCGGTCTGCTGAACCGCAACCGGAGGTACCGGTCACGTTCGCCACCGCGCCCGCGCCAGAGGCGGAGGCCGCGCCGGTGGAAGCATCCGCCGCGCCGGAGCGCCCGGTGGCCCGCCGTCCCGCTGCATCGTCGTCGCGGCGTCCGGCGGCGAGGAAGGCCGCGAAACCGGCTGCTGTCGATCCGCGGTTCCCGCACGGCCCGCTGGCCGTGCTGGACGGTGACGGCTGCGCATACGGCGCTGGTGGCATCGTGCTGGACTGCCCCGCGACCACGATCCCCGAGTCGGTGGAGTGGACGCTCAAGGAGTCCGGTCTCGGCGCCGCCAAGCTCAACCGGTACGGGAAAGACAGTGACCCACTGATCGTGCTCACCGCGTCCGCGGCCGTGAAGCTCGGGCTGCCGGAGCGCCTGGAGGGCCTCGAGCAGCGCCGGTCCCTGCGCCTGCCCGAGGACCACCCTGTGGTCAAGCAGGTGGCCAAGGCGAAGTGGCAGCTGACGCAGCGTGGGTTCGGTCCGTGGGCGCGGATCTACCGCAAGATGCAGCAGGGGAGCGAGCGGCGGTGTGTGCAGCTGGCGATCCTGTCCTGGGATGCCCTCGATGAGCGGTCCTGGCCCGGGGTGGCGGAGATGGAGCCGGCCGACATCGCCCGCGTCCTCGGGATCTACGCCCAGCGGGTCATCACCCCCCGGGGTTCTACGGCGGTCTCCGGGCTGGAGCTGATGACGTCATTGCGTCCGCCCACCCGTGCGGTGCGGGACGAAGCCTCCGGTAACTGGGTCTCAGGCCACAACCCCGGCTCGCTGGGCACGGAACCGATGGACCCGGCGCCGCCGGAGGCCACCGCTGAGCATCCCGTCGTCGTGAACTCCGGCTGGACGGGCGGCTTCCTGGACGAGGAGGCTTACCAGTGGGTGCGGTCGGTGGACTCCCTCAGCGACGAGGAATGCATGCTGCCCTACGCGGTCGGCCTGGACCTGAACACCGCCTTCCTCGCCGCCGCGGCCCGCCTGGTCGTCGGCCTGTCCGCCCCCGACCACTTCCACGCCCCGACGTTCAACCCGAAGATCCCCGGATCCTGGCTGGTAGACCTCTCCCACATCGAGCTGGACCCGCGCTTGCCCAGCCCGTTCACACCGACCGGGCAACGCCCGACGGGACCTGCCTGGTACCAGACCCACACCGTCGCCTACGCCCAGGAGCTGGGCTACAACGTCGCCCCGATCGAGGCGTATCTGCGGCGGGAAACCGGCGCCTACCTGGACCCATGGCACGACCGGCTGAAGGCCGCCTACGTTGATACCCTCGCCGACCTCGGCGTCACCAAGGACCTCACCGATGCGGAGTTCCTTGCGGCGATGGAGCAGCACAAGCAGCGCGACCCGGCCCTGGCCGCCGTGCTCGCGGCGATTAAGGCCACGGTGAAGGGCGGCGTGGGCAAGCTCAGGGAGCGCCCGCAAGGCCGCCACTACAAGCAGGGCGAGCGGTGGCCGGCTCTGGAGCGGCCGACCTGGCGGCCGGATATCCGGGCCGCGGTCATCAGCAAGGCCCGAGTCAACATGCACCGCAAGCTGGGCAACATTGCGAAGATGACCGGGCTCTTCCCGCTGGCCGTGCTGTCCGACTGCGTCGTCTACCCCTCGCCGGGGGAGAGCCCGCTGGACTTCCTGCCCTACGCCGCCTCGGGCAAGCCGCAGCCGGGCGGGTTCCGTCTCGGGCCCACACCGGGCCTGGCGAAGTTGGAGGGCGTGCAGCCGATGCTGTGGGCGGTGGACCTGATGGAGAAGGGCCTCAATCCGGCCCGCCACATCAAGGGCGGCGACGCCGTCCTGGACGAAGGCGAGTAAGGCCATGGGGGAGATCGAGGATGCCATCGAGCGCGCCGACTACGAAGGGTTCCATCGCCAGCCGCCCAAGTCCCTCCAGAGCCGCATCAAGTTCCTGCTCAAGCAGATGAAGACCGCGAAGGCCGTTGCGGAGGAGATCGGGGTCAGCCCCGACTCGGTCAACCGCTACCGCCGTGGTGCCCGGAAGAACCCGCCGAAGGACGTCCTTGCGAGGATCGATGCGGCCGTACGGGCCCGCTGGGAGCCACGGGTCCGCAAGCGCCGACGCCAACAGGCTGCTGCCACGCGGGGGATCACCGTGGAGACCCGGGCCCGGTTCGGCTACACCGCCCCCGTCGGCACAACCGACGACGGACGCTTCCGCCGCCTGACCGTTCACCTCCCCGCGACATACGCCCAGCGCCTGTTCGACGCCCGCGACACCGGGGCCAGCGACCAGGAGATGCGCGGAATCATCGCTGATGGGTTTAGGGAAGTCTATTTTCAGGACGGCGGCGCCCGCGCTATGGGACTCTCGGACGTCGAGATCAACGAAATCGACTATATGGATTTCGACTTCTGAGGAGAGGAATTGTGACTGCCGAATTCACCGACCACGTCCGGGCCCTCGACCAGGACAAGAGCCCGTTGCTCGACGATGACCAGGACCCGTGCGCATCGCCGATGCCCTGCGCGGCACCCCGCACATCCGTTTCGTCGCCCCGGCCGAACCGGGCGATGAGACGGTCTGGTTCCGCGACGCCGACGGCACCGGCTACGAACTGTCCCTGACCAGCGCGGAGCCGATCCCGGACGCCCAGCCCGCGGCCTACGCCTGGGACGCTGTAGCCGCCGCGATCGGCAACCACCTGGGACTTCGTCCACGCGGCACTCGCCAGGCAACGGGTTGTCTTCGGAGCGGACCGCCTCGACGCCATCACCGTGACTCACCCGCACAGGACACGAGTACACCCTGAAGTTGACCTGCGCTCCTCGCCCCGGCCAGGGCACGGAGCCAGCCCCCCCGCCGTCGACATCGCCCACCCTGCCGCCCGGCTGCTCACCAGCAACCCGAGCGACGCCGAACGCGCGACCGCCGAACTCCTCAACTACGTTGCCGCCACCTGGGATACGCAAGACCTCCTCCTGCGCCAGAACGCACAGGCCGTCGCCCGCGCCCCTGTCCCGCCAGCCGGGAACCCAACAGTAGCCCTGCCTAGGACTGAGAGACTCGACCCACCGACGCGAAAGGAGAGCGCAGTGAGCGCCCAACCTGAACACCCAGGCGACAGCCGGACGCCCGCTATTCCGCACACGATCAACGCCATCGGCGACGCCCTCACTGGAGAGAAGCGCGCCCGCTTCTACGGCGAGGTCCTGGCCGCGGAGGAGCACGACGTCCCCCCTGTCATGCGCCGTTGGTGGGCGCAGGCCATGCTCGACCGTGCCCGCGGCGCCGAGACCAGCCGCGCGAACGCCGCTGCCGGCCGCAACCTTGTCTCGCTGGACGACCTCACCGCGCGTGTGGAGGAGAAGGCCGCCGGATGAACGAACCGCGCCGCGGCTGGACCGTATGGACCGAGGAAACTCCAGCGAGCGTCCTGCTCGACATGCCAGAGGTGCTGTCCGGGAAGGTGGTCAACTACCTCGTCGCGCTGGCTCTGGAAGTCGGCTCCGCCTTCGACGAGGGAAGCCCGCTCCCCGGGCAGCCGCTGGACGATCTCGGGGAACGCTACTCACTCGTCCTTGAGGACGAGCCCGTGCTCTTCGAGTACACCCTCCACCCCCAGACGCGGGAGATCCGTATCCCTGTCCTGGTCTGGTTCGGCTGAACGCCCACAAACACGCCCCGCCCTCGGCATTGCAGCTGTCGAGGTCGGGGCGTCTTGCATCGTAGCCAGGCCACATCCACCAGGTGTGAACCTCCGTAGCTGCCCAGCGTAGGAGCGAGCCGTGTACTGGCCCGCCGGGCAATGGACGCGAGGACGGCCCAACACGCTGCTGCACATGACGGCGCGGTAGGCCCCCGACTGGGCCTGGCTGCACCCATTCTCGGCCGCAGTAACCCGGTCCTGGCCCGGGGTTTCTGCAGAGTGGGCCATCATCGGTGGATGCCACAGAAGAACCCCGTCCCGCCGACCTACCGAGAGCGCCTCCTCGGAGCAGCTCTCTGCGATCGAGCGGGACTATCTCGCTGTGCTGGATGCCTCCGAGATCCGGTATGTGAACCCGAACCGGTCGAGTGACTCCTTCTTCATCGCCCAGGCCGCAGACTGGGGTTGGGCACCGAGCGGCCCGGCGCTGGAGTCCCAGCGGATGGACCTGCTGCGCCGTCTGCGGGACTGGGCGCCGCGGTTCCGGTTGCTGTTCCCGCACCCGACTCCCAGGCGGCGAAGAAGCTCAAGGAGAGCCTGGAGCACCCGGAGCGCTGGGTGGTCCGCGAAGGTACGTGGTCCGACTGGTCCATCCCGCGGCACAAGACGGAGGCAGTTGAAGCTTCTGCAGACGTCCGTCCAGCAGCTGCGGACCGACCTGCTGCCGGCCGACCCGTGGCCGGTGCGCCTGACCGTCGACACGAACGCTCTGATCGACAATCCCGATCCCGCCGCCTACATCGACCAGGTCGGTCCGCGCTACATGGCGCACCTGCTGCCCGTGATGCTGCGCGAGCTCGACGACAACAAGCGCGCCGGCCGGACCGAGTTTCTGCGTGAGGCGGCCAAGAAGGCCGACCGGCGGCTGAAGGGGCTGCGCAACAACGGCGATGTCACCCTCGGAGTCCGGGTCACCGGCGACGTCCATGCCGTATTCGAATACGTCGAGCCCAAGTCCGACGCGCTGCCCGACTGGCTCGACCTGGACGTTCCCGACGACCGGTTCATCGCCTCGACCCTGCTCCTGCAGTCCCGACACCCCGGCTCCGCGTGGTACGTCGCCACCAGTGACATCAACCTCCAGACCAAGCTGCACGCCGTCGCCGTGCGACAGCTGCCATCCAGAACGCCACCTCAGGCGCAGCGGAATGGCATGACGGCGGCCCACGCTGTAGTCCTTGGGCCGCCAAGAGACCTCAGCTGGGATGGATGGGGTTAGGACCCAGCTTGGGTGCAGCTGGGCGGTCGGTCTTTAGAATCGCTTCTCATGTCGAAGCCTGACGAACTGCTCGTTGACGTCGCCGCCCTGGTGGAGTCCGGGCGTAGCAATCAGATGTCTCTGACGGTGGTCGCCGGTGGTGCTGTCATCACGGGTCGGCTGGCTCCCGAAGCCGTCTGGAGGCAGCGGGTGTCGGAGGTCGTGGCTGGCTCGGCTCGCCTGAGTGATTTCTCCGCCGTCTTCTCCGGTACGTCGGGCAAGGAGGGGCTGCCCACGCATCTGCATTTCCATGTGGCGCGGATTCTGCAGGGTGCGGTGGGGATCCCGGAGACGGGCGGGATGTACCGCGTGGCGATCGAGGACGTTAGTGCCTGGACCATGGGCGACTTCAGTTACTCCGACCACTGACCCTCGCCGGGCCGAGGACTCCAAACCCTCACCACGCGGTGAGGGTCCGACCGGCGTATCCCGGTCGGACCCTCGTTGCTGTTTGGTGGCGGCCGCGTCTGCCCGTCGGTCAGAGGGCTGCAGGGGCTCCAAGCATCGCGGAAGCCTGTTGGAGCGGGCTGAGGACGGGCGTGGGCGCGGTGGTCTGGGGAAGGTCGTGGCAGGTGAAACCGAGGTGGGTCATGGCCCGGAGGACTTCGCCGGAGCTGAAATCGCGGCGGTCTTGGCGTGTGATGACCTGGCCGACCTGCTTGACGGGGTAGGTGCGGCGGCCGATGGTTACGGACTCGCCGGTGACCTGCTCGGGCTTGACGCCTTTCATGGATTCCAGGACACCGCTCTTGGTGAGGTGGAAGGGGAAACGGGCGATGACGCAGCGCATGATGCCTCACAGGGGGGAGGGGGAGGGGGATGGTTCTGCGGCGGTGAGGTGGTTCAGCGGGCAGGGTCGAGGGCACCTGGAGCGTTGTCTTGTTCGTCGAGGGCAGGCGGGACATCGAGTCGGCGGTAGCGCAAGGCGTGCTCGGCTTCGGTCATCGTGGTCACGGGCGCGGTGAATGGCCCGCGGTCGCCGAGGATGTCGCGCAGCTGAACCCGGTCTGTGTATGTGGATGCGTCGCGCACTGCGGTGAGCTGGGCCTGGGTGACCAGTTGGGTGCAAAGGCCGTCGTTGTCGCAGACGAGCAGGTGTCCGGCGCGGGCACTGGCCATGACGGACAGGGCCACCTCGATGGTCATGTCGTCCCAGACCTGTGGTCCGGCTGTGTCCATGGCGTTGGCCGCCGTCGTGTGCACGGCAGTGGCATTGGCCGCGTGGGGCTGTCTCTGAACCAGCGTCAAAACGTGCCTCCCTGCAGAGATAGGTCAGTTTCCTGATCACGTGGTGCTCAGGCCGTCGCGTCAGAGGCGGGCTGCCGCACGCTCATGCGACGGGCGACCGATGCGGCGCTGCGTCGGCCGCGGGAGGGCGCGCTGCACTTTCGGCGCTCGGCCGTCGGCGTGGTGATCTTCACGGGGATGCCGGAGGGGGGTCTGGGCGCCGGTGATCCGGCTGAGTGCCTCTTCGCCGGAGCGGACCTGGGTGGTCTGGGGCGCGATGCCGGCGGCCGCCATGAGGCGGGTCATGTCGCGGCGCTGGTTGGGGGTGACCAGGGTGACGACGCTGCCGGACTCGCCGGCGCGCGCGGTACGTCCGCCACGGTGCAGGTAGTCCTTGTGGTCCGTCGGCGGGTCGACGTTGACGACGAGGTCGAGGTTGTCGACGTGGATGCCGCGCGCCGCGACGTTTGTGGCCACGAGCACGGTGACGTGCCCGGCCTTGAACTGGGCCAGGGTTCGGGTGCGCTGCGGCTGCGACTTCCCGCCGTGCAGGGCGGCCGCTCGCACCCCGCTGTTCAGCAGGTCCTGCGTCAGCCGGTCGACGGCGTGCTTGGTGTCCAGGAACATGATCACCCTGCCTTCACGCGCCGCGATCTGCGTCGTCGTCCGGTGCTTGTCGGCCCGGTGAACGTGCAGCACGTGATGCTCCATCGTGGTGACCGCACCCGCGGACGGGTCGACGGAGTGCACGACCGGGTCGGTCAGGTAGCGGCGTACCAGTAGATCGACGTTGCGGTCGAGAGTCGCGGAGAACAGCATCCGCTGGCCTTCAGGGCGGACCTGGTTCAGAAGCGCGGTGACCTGGGGCATGAAACCCATGTCGGCCATCTGATCTGCCTCATCCAGGACGGTGATCGCGACCTGGTTCAGCCGGCAGTCACCGCGGTCGATGAGGTCCTTGAGGCGGCCCGGCGTCGCGACGACGACCTCGGCACCACCGCGCAGCGCACTGACCTGCCTGCCGATCGACATTCCGCCGACGAGGGTGGCCAGACGCAGCTGCACCGAGCGGGCATAGGGGGTCAGAGCGTCGGTCACCTGCTGCGCCAGCTCACGCGTCGGCACGAGGACCAGGGCCAGCGGCTGGCGGGGCTCGGCGCGCTGTCCGGCTGTGCGAGCCAGCAAGGCCAGGCCGAAAGCGAGGGTCTTCCCGGACCCCGTGCGCCCGCGTCCGAGGACGTCGCGACCGGCGAGGGTGTTGGGCAGGGTCGCTCCCTGGATTGGGAACGGGACGCTCACGCCTTGCGCGGTCAGCGCGGCAAGCAGCCGTCTGGGCATGTCGAGGTCGGCGAACGTCTCGACCGCGGGCAGCGCGGGAGTGATCGTCTGCGGCAGGGCGAACTCGCCCTGGACCGCTGTGGGCCGCTGGCGGGGGCCGCCCGAGCGGAGGGAGCCCTCCAAACGGCTCGGGGCGGGCGAGCCGAAGCGGCCGCCCCGGCCTGACCCGGCGCCGGAGCCGAAAGCGCGGCCGCCGGTGCGGCTACGGGTGCGGGAGGAGCGGCCGTTCGTACGTGTGGGGTTCATTCAGAACCTTCCTTGATATGGCACGTATCAAAGGAATTTCCGCAGCGGAAGAACAGCGCGGGGAATCACAAGAACGGGCCGAATGAGATGTGCATGTGAATCTGGCCTGAGGTGAATCTATGACGGATACAGGCGATGAAATCGGGCGGATGTGAAATCTAGGACGTGGCGGGTGCAGCTGCGACGAGGCGTGCATCCCGGGACAAGGATGCGGGCGGTAATGCCCGGCAGGGTTGAACCAGTGCAAAGTTCCCGCACCTGGGCCTCACGCCCCGAGGGAGCCTTGCCCGCTACGTAGTGCGCGTCAGTGTCAGGCGGGAACGATATTCTCGGCCGTCAGGCCCTTCTGGCCCGGCACGATGTCGAAGGTGACCTTCTGGCCTTCGAGCAACTCACGGACGCCTTGTGCGGCGATGTTCGAGAAGTGGGCGAACACGTCAGCACCGCCACCGTCCTGCGTGATAAAGCCGAAACCCTTGGCTGCGTTGAACCACTTCACGGTGCCAGATGCCATGTCACATCTCCTTTGGGGCAGTACGCCGGTACCCGCGATGCACGGATAGCGTGTCGCCGTGATGATGCCCTGCCCCGGAAAGTGACCCGGAAATACAAAAACGCTTCCAGTGGCTGAAAAATACCACCGAAAACATTGGAAGTTTTGGGAACCACGACTGCAACCTAGTTCGACAGTAGCATGCGGCAAGGGATCTATGTGCGTTAAATAATTCCACCCTGTTCGTTGCGGTAAAAACACTCCCCGCCCGGCGGGCTAAACTCTCCACTCGCGGCCATAGATATTGATCCATCCCAGCGCGAAGGGTTCAGGAAGAGCGGCCGCCGTTCACGGCCCAAGTTCTCGGATGGCTACGACAGGTGGCGTGTAGCGCTGAGTAACTATCGGGGATGCGGTTCGGTTGCTGGAGGGCGGCAAAGTCGGCGTGCGCCGTCTCGACGGCCTCCGGGTACGCCGGGGGTCTTTCTCGCGCTCCATCAATGCCGGTAGATCCTGCTCCCGGGCAAGGGTCGTCTCGGGGAAGCGATCCGACTCTCAGGCGAGGGTGATCGGCAGGGCCCGGATCCGGCGAGCCCAGCCGGCGCCGGCGCCTTGGCGCCAGCTGTATTGACCTGGAGCGTTGTTTGCGCGGCTGATCGGTGGGTGGCCTCCGAGTGCGGTGTGGCACCGGTGATGGTTGTAGCTGTGCAGAAAG
>NZ_JBFAYQ010000080.1:0-12937 GCF_040681345.1 Streptomyces sp. NPDC051776
TTCTGCACAGCTACAACCATCACCGGTGCCACACCGCACTCGGAGGCCACCCACCGATCAGCCGCGCAAACAACGCTCCAGGTCAATACAGCTAGGGCGCTGTTCCCCGATTCCCGGGCCCGGTCCTCACTTCTGAGCCTGCGCCGTCTTGGCCTGGTGGAAGGGCTCATGCGACCGGTTGTGGGGGCCGAAGAGAAGGTCGTAGCCCTGGGGAAGCTGCAGCAGGATGCGGTTGGTAATCGACTGCGGCGAGGACGGCTTCCGGTCCGTGGTGGTCGACCAGATCGACCAGGGGCTGGAGGTCTCCCCCGGCAGGATCGTGCTCCGCACAGTCCTGCAGTTCACCCCAGGTGCGGAAGAGAGCCAGCTCGGGGTGGGAGGTGCGCGCCCCTCCTTGAGCTCGCGGGCGGCAAGTGCCAGGGCACGAAGGCTCTCCCCTTCCCCGACCAGGGCTACCTGCTGGCTTCGAGCAGGCGGATGACCTCCGCGATGGCGCCGGCGTTGGAGCGGCAGAGCACCGCGTCGGGGTCGGCTGGCCGGCGAGGGCACGGCCGGATGCCCACCCCTCGCACCCCTACGCGGTGAAGGCACACAGCCCTGCGCGGACGAAGCGCAGCACCCCACGCACCCGTACCATCACCTGCCCGCGCGGTGCTCACGGGTGCGGCCCGCGCGGACCAGCACCGTCAGGGCGAACGCACAGATGAGGGCGAAGACGATCGCGGCGCCCGTCGTGGCGCGGAGCGTCCCCACCTGGACAGAAGCCACGCCGACCGCGACCACCGGTACCGAGAAACCGGTGTACGCGGCGATGAACAAAGCGGAGGTCACCGCTGCGCGCCGTTCCGCCGGGGCGATGCGGTTCACCGTCGCCTGTCCGCCGATGAAGACCAGGCCGACGGCCGTACCGCCCAGCACCGTACCCACCAGGAACGCGGCCGGGCTGGCGTGGGCGAACGCGACGACGATCACGACGAGGGCGACGGGGAGAACCAGCAGGCCCTGCCCGAGCGCGGACCGGTCGCCCAACCGGCGGGCACCCACTTCGGCCGCCGCCGCCACGCCGTAGAGCAGGAACAGGACCGCGCCGCCGAGGGCGTGGCTCGTCCAGTGCAGGTCGTTGCCGAGGAACGACGGGATCAGGCCGACGAAGAGTCCGAGAACGAAAAAGCCGGAGAACACCCCCATCGCCGCAGGCACGAACTCCGGCCGCACACCGGGCGGGAGGCCGATGTCGAGGCGGGGCGCGAACCGCCGATCGCGCGCCGGCACTGTCTCCGGGATGGCCGCCAGCGCCAGGGCGGCCAGCGCCAGCAACCCCAGGTACACCGCGTACACCAAACGCGTGGGTGCCGGTGCGTACTCGCTCAGGAAGCCGGAGAGCAACGGGCCGAATCCGAACCCGAGCATGCTCGCGGCCGTGGCCACGACCGCTGCGCGACGCGGCTTGCTCCGGGGTGCCAGTTCGCCCAGTCCCGCGGTCGCGGGCGCCACCACGAGCCCGACGGCGAGGCCGGAGAACAGCCGGGCCGCACAGAGCATCGGGACGTTCTGCGCCGACAGGAACAGGACAGTGCTGATCGCCATGAGCGTGAGGGCCGCGGCGATGACGGGCCTTCGCCCCAGGTGGTCGGAGACCCGGCCGAAGAAGAGGAGCGAGGTCATCGCGCCGACGGTGTAGACGGCGAAGATCACGGTGGTGAGGTCGGGCCGGAAGCCGAAGCGGGACTCATAGACGACGTACAGGGGCGCGGGGATGTTCGAACCGGTCAGTACGGTGACCAGAATCCCGGCCAACAGCGCGAAGCCCGGGAGCCGCCGTACGGCCATCACCACCACCTTTCCCCCCTCCGCGCGACGACCGGCCTACGGTCCGCCCGCTCACGCGGGCGTCCGCGCTGGAGCGTACATCCCCTATGTCGGATTCATTGCGATCCCGGCCTCCATGCCGCCGAACACCCCTATCTGCCCCATGGGATGCTCCGCAGATATTTCCACAGACCGACCAACTCTCCCTGCACCACTTCCGGCCGCAGGACGCGCCCGCCCTCGCCGCGTATCGCTCCGACCCGCGGGGACATGCGTGCATGCCTGCACGAGAACCGGATGAACCGCTCCTCAAGGCCGCGACTTCCTGGGGCGCGCGTCCCTGACGGGAGGTTGCGGAGTTCGTGGCGGAGCTCACCGGAACGCGACCCGCCGAGGGGACGTACGTCCAGTCCCACGGCACGTTCCCCGTGCTGGTCCGGCACCGCGAACAAGGGTGCTGGGTCGCCGTGGCAGCTCGTCCGAGGGGCATAGCAGTGCGAGCTGGTGCCGCTGGTGACGGCGATCGTCAGGTCCGATTCAGATGCGGAAGGTGGGTCACGACCCCGGGCAAGGCGGACTGCGCAGCGGAGGAGAAGCGGGCCAGCATCTGTTGGCTACCGGGAGCGGGAGCCGATGTTCCGAAAATCGTCGACGGCCACGCACTGGGTGGTGCTGGTGGACTCCAGGGTTGTGAGGGTCAGCTTGTTGGGATTGCCGCAGCTGACGTTCTGCCGGCCTTCCTGTGCCACGTTTTGCTGGAACAGCGCGGCTGTGCTGGAGCCGCCTTCGGCTCGGGCGCCGCCGCCGATCTCCGCGGTGCCCAGATTCGCGGAGTGGTCCACCAACTGACAGCCCACCTCCGACCGGCTCCCCGTCACCGTGATGTCCGTGTCGTTGGGGTTGGCACAGTTGACGTTCTGCCGACCCTCCTGCGCCACATTCTGCTGGATCACTGTGCCGGCTGTGGCGCCGCCGCCTTCGGCTCGGGCACCACCGCCCTTGATGCGGACGTGCTTGCTGAAGGAGAAGTCCTGCTCTGCGCAGCGGCCCTCCACCAGGGCACCGTCCACGTCGAGGACCGAGGCGGAGCCGGCGTTGTGGCAGTTGTTGTTCGGCTCGGTTCGTCGCCCGCGAGGTCTACCGCCATCTACCCCACATGATCCAGACCACCGAACAGGTCGACCGCCGCCGCCTGATCAGGCGGCCTGGGCGCGTGAACGGCCGAGCGGTGGGCCACGGCGTCCAGGCGGCTGGCCCATGGCCGACCTCCACCGCCAGCCGGGACGGCGGCCTCGCTGGGCCAGGCCGCCTGATCACTCCGCGCGGACAGCGCGGGCCGACATGCTGCGCATGGCGTAATAAGTCGCTCCGGCGGCTTCTCCAGGTTCAGGTGGTGCGGAGGCAGTGACCGGTACGAGTGGCGAGGCGGGTCATGGGCGAGGAGAAGGCGGATCGGTCGGAAGGTTTCGGTGAGCGGCTGCTCGGTCTGCTGCTGGATCGGGCACGGCTGATGCCGCCGCAGCTGATCGCCCCGTTGATCGCGGAGGAGGTGGCCGGGATCGGTGGTCGGGACGTCTCCATCCTGCTGCAGGACTACGCGCAGGAGGTGCTGGTGCCGCTTGCGGGCAGTAAGTTGCACGTCGGCCAGCCCGAGCCGATGGCCGACTCCCCCGCCGGCCGGGCCTTCCTGAGCGCGGACGTCGTCGAGGTGCCGCAGGCCCACGGCGGCGAGCGGATGTATCTGCCGCTGCTGGACGGTAGTGACCAGGTGGGAGTGATGGCTCTGACCCTTGACGCCGTCGGCGACGACGACCGGCGTCTGCTGCGCAGGCTCGCCGGCCTGGTCGCCGACATCTTGGTCACCAAGAACGCCTACACCGACCTGTTCTTCCTGGCCCGGCGCCGGGAGCCGATGAGCGTGTCCGCGGAGATCCAGTGGAGCCTGCTGCCGCCGCTGACGATGACCGTGCCGCAGGTCACGGTGGCCGGCAGCCTGGAGCCCGCCTACCGCGTCGCCGGCGACAGCTTCGACTACGCCCTCAACGACAACATCCTGCACATGGCCGTGATCGATGCGATGGGCCACGGACTTGATGCCGCCGTAATGGCGACCGTCGCCATCGGCGCCTACCGGCATGCCCGGCGCGTTTTCGTCAGCTTGGCCGAGAAGTACGCCTTCATGGACGACGCCATCTCACGGCAGTTCGGTCCCGACCACTTCGTCACAGCCCAGCTGATGCACATCAACATCGCAACCGGTGAGCTGGAACTGGTCAACGCGGGCCACCCCGCGCCGCTGCTGATCCGCGAAGGCCGGGTCGAGCGGCAACTGGAGAGCGCGACGACGCTGCCCGTCGGCTTCGGCGGCGAGGAGCCCCGGATCCGAGAGCACCTACTCCAGCCGGGCGACCGGGTGCTGTGCTACACCGACGGCATCATCGAGGAACACGTCACCGGCGGCGAGCCGTTCGGCGAGGAACGCCTCATCCGCTGCGTCAACCGCCTGGGAGAAGAGCCCTCCCGGGGGGTGCGGGCGGATCTGCGCGAGCTCTCCCACACCCTGAAGAGGGAACGGGGCGGGCACACCAGCGACGACGCCACCCTCTTCATGATCGAGTGGCAAGGCATCGCGGCAGACCACCTCGCGGTTCTTGCCTGAGCAACCTCGGCTCAACCGGATCCGAACCGGATAGCACCGCCCACGCGAACGACGGTCACCCATCCGCGCCCGGCCAACCGGCCTCCCAAGGGGAGTGTTCGGAAAGGGCACTCATCAGCAGTGCACGGGGGGTGCCCGACAGAAACGCTTGTCAGGTGGTCGCGGTGGCGGCCATCGGCGAGAAGGGGGCTGAGTCACCCGTCCGGTCGGGGTGGTGCGGGCTGGCCAGGGTCCGCCAGAGTGTCTCGAGCGCCCACGGCCTGGGCTGCTGTCGCCCGTACCCGGGCCAGTCACAAGGGGAAGTGCGGGTAGGACACAGCCGTACTGCATCCCACATCAGCGGGACCGGGGCTTCGCTCGCGCTCTACGTCCCGTCCAGGACGACAAACGAGCTTTGGGTTTCACGCCACAACCGGGTCACAAGCTCCGCTGGCCCGGGCCCAGTTGCCTGCCGTACACGCTCGGACCCTATGCGCTCAGATGGGTGTCTGCGTCAGAAAGGTCGTCAGCTGCTCGGACTTGTCGGCCACACGACAGCTCGCCACATCTACAGATCACAACATGCGGATGCCACATTCCATGATCATCTGGCGTTGCGCGGCCGGTTGGTGCGACTCGCCGAGGGCCGCGTGACACGTCCGGTCGGCTGCTGTGGTGGCGCTCTCGCACTCGCGCCGGAGGCGTCGGCGGGCAGACCGGCCATGCGCCGTAGCCGCCACACCAGTCGCGGGGCCGCCACGGTGAGCCCGATCCGATCTCCGGGAGTCGCCTGTGGATCGGCGGGTACCCGCGCGCGGTGATAGCCATGATGCGCCCTATGGACGAGGCACCGATGGGTGAATCCCCGAATGAAGACACCGGTTCTGCGCAGCAGGCCGGGGAGGTGGCCAAGCAGGAAGCTTCGGCCACGGCGGGTCAGGCCAAGACAGCGGCTGGTGAGGTGGCCGGCACGGCCAAGGAACAGGCGCAGGCGGTGACGGAACAGGCCAGTGAGCAGGCCCGTACCGCTGTGGTCGAGCTGCGTGAGCGCGCTGGCGATGAGATGCAGTCGCAGGCGAAGAAAGCGGCTGGCAACCTGCGTCAGTGGGCGGATGATCTAGCTGATATGGCTGAGAAGGCTCGTCCCGACTCCCCGGCGGGGAGCTTGATCGCTCAGGCCGCCGACGGGAGCCGCCGTGCCGCGAGCACTTTGGAGCAGCGAGGGGTGGGGGGCTTGGTCGAGGACGTCGAGAGTTTTGCGCGTCGCAAGCCTGGCACGTTCCTTGGTGGAGCCGTCCTGGCCGGATTCGTGGTCGGCCATCTGGCCAAGGCGGGGAGGAAGGCCGGCCAGTCCAATACAGGGCCGTCGCCGACGAGCTCCCGGGCACCGCAAAGCACACCGTCTGACCTCGGCACGGGCGGTCAGCCGGGCTACGGGGAACCGGAAGGGCCCCGTTACCGGGAGGTGAGCTGAGGAATGACTGACCTGTCAACGTCACCGCCGCGTAGTGGGCCACGCGAGCGCCCCAGCCGTGCGGACGAGTCGGTTGGTGAGTTGTTGTCCGAGGTGGCGGGCGATGTAGAGACGTTGTTCCGCCAGGAGGTGGAGCTGGCGAAGGCTGAGATACGCGAGGAGGCCACCAAGGCGGGCAAGGCGGCCGGGATGTTCGGCGGGGCCGGGTTCGGCGGCTACATGGTCGCCCTCTTCGGTTCCTTGGCCGCGGTGTTCGGTCTGGCCAACGTCATGGACTGGGGGTGGGCCGCGCTGATCATCACCGGGGTTTGGGCGATGATCGCGGCCGTGCTGTTCGTCGTCGGCCGGGCCAAGATGCGCAAGGTCTCGCCCAAGCCTGAACAGACCTTGGGGACACTGAAGGAGGATGCGCAGTGGGCACGTCACCCGACCGCATAAGGTCCCAGATCGATACCACGCGGGAGGAGCTTTCTCGCGATGTGGAACGACTGGCCGACCGCACCAGCCCCCGCCGGGTAGCCCGCCGACGTACCGAGCGTGTGCGCGGCAAGGTGTCCGGGATCCGGGAAAGGGTCATGGGCAGCGCACCCGATGGCGCACAGCAGCGCGCCGGACAGGTCCAGGAAAGTCCAGGAGCGTGCCCGGCGGACCGCGCAGTCGGTGCAGGAGAGCGCGGGGCAGGCCACGGACAAGCTGAGCGCCACCGCCGAGCAGACGGGCGAAGCGGTGAAGGCGGCGCCGCAGCAGGCGCCGCGTCAAGCCGGGGGGAGCCCGTTGGCGGCGGGTGTGATCGCTTTCGGCGCCGGTCTGCTGGCCTCTTCCCTGCTACCGGCCTCGCAGGCCGAGCAGCAAGCGGTCGGCCAGCTGACCGAGCGAGCCGGCGATCTCGCCGAGCCGGTGAAGGAGGCGGCCGTGGAATCGGCTCAGCGGCTGAAGGAGGACGCCACCGAGTCCGCGCAACAGGCGGCCCAGGAGGTCAAGGAAGCTGCCACCGAGGCGGCGCAGGAAACCGGCCAGCAGGCCCGCGAGCGGGCCGATCAGGTCAAGGACCAGGCCCGCGAATCCGGGCAGAACGTGGCCGGCGAGGCAGGCGAGCAATCCCCTGGTCCTGGCCAGCCCTGAACGGCCACAGCCGGTCCTGCCCAGCCCTGAACGGCCACAGCCGTCGTCGCACGGGCCGAGTTCCTCCTCCCCCGGACCGTGCGCCGGTGCGGACCGGATGAGCCGATGTGGCGGTTGCCCCAGCCCCTCCTGGAGGTCGTAAGCCATGGCGCGAGACAACGATCAGCACGGCGGCGCATCCGGCACCGGGCCTGGCGCACCGCCCCCGGCCGAGAAGCCGACGGACCTGCCCAAGCAGACCTGGGGCGGGGTGCTCAAACGCACGGTGAAGGAGTTCAAAGGAGACAACCTCACCGACTGGGCGGCCGCACTGACCTACTACGGAGTGTTGTCGATCTTCCCGGCCCTGCTGGCCCTGGTATCGATCCTCGGGCTCCTGGGCACGGACACCATCAGGCCATTGATCGACAACCTGGGCAGTATCGCCCCGGGAGCTGCCCGCGACATCCTCACCAGCATCCTGGAGCAGCTCGAGGGCAACCAGGGCCGAGCAAGCCTCGCGCTGATCATCGGCATTGTGATCGCCCTGTGGTCGGCCTCTGGATACATCGCGGCCTTCATGCGGGCATCCAACGCGGTCTATGACGTCGGCGAGGGTCGGCCGGCATGGAAGACTCTGCCCACCCGGCTCGCCATCACCATCGTCGTGGTGGTGCTGCTGGCCGCCATCGCGGTGGGCGTGGTGTTCACCGGCACATTGGCCAAGAGGACCGGGGAGATCCTGGGGCTGGGCGATACGGCCATCACTGTGTGGAACATCGCCAAGTGGCCCGTGATGATCATCCTGTTCATGCTGATCATCGCGCTGCTGTACTGGGCGTCCCCGAACGTCAAACGCGGCTTCCGCTGGGTCACGCCCGGCAGCATCATCGCCGTGCTCATCTGGATCATCGCCTCTGCCCTGTTCGCGCTGTACGTGGCGAACTTCAGCAGCTACGACAAGACCTACGGCAGCATGGCCGCGGTCATCATCTTCTTGATCTGGATGTGGATCTCCAACATCGCCATCCTGCTCGGTCTGGAGTTCAACGCCGAACTCGAACGCGGACGCGCCATCGAAACCGGCCACCCACCCGGCGAAGAGCCCTACGTTGAACCCCGCGACACCCGCAAACTCAATGACCCATGACGTGCGATACGACACCGACGCACACGACGCCTGTCCGACACCGCACAGACCTGGGAGCTGCAGGGAGGTCCTGCTTGGCGCAGTGGCCTCCGCCCGGCCGCCGTCCACGCCGATGAGGCCGAAGTCGGGGTCGGACAGGTGTTGTACTGCCGGCCCACCTGCGCAGTGTTGTGCGGCTCCACTCGGCCTCCTACCTCTCGCCGCATCCTGAGCGGGAAGGGGTGCCGACCTGGCGCCTGACAGGGACGGTCGCCAAGGCATGTGCGGCCGCCCCCGCCATGCTGCGGCAGGTCTGGGAGTCCGAACGCCTCAGGGAGAAGGCCCCGTTATCCGAATTGGACGAGACCCCGCGGCTGCCATGGCCTGGGTGACACCCCGCAGGGCTGAACCGACCGACGCGTGACCGCGCTGAGGACCCTCCACGTCAGAGCAGGGACAGCTCAAGCCCTACAACATCGCCGTCGGACAAAGCGTACGACGTCCCTCACCTGTGGAAATGGCTGTGGGGCAAGCGCATCGGGGCCCGGATCGCCCGTAAAGGCATCGACTCCATCGAACAGCGGGACAGGCCCGCGAGGTCCAGGGCGATGCCGGCCTCCTTGCTGACGAGGATGCGGCGAAAGGTCTGCGGGGGGCGGCCAGCGCACACCTCCCCAGCCATCGCGGGTCTGCTCCGGCCAAGGCAACGCCGGTACCAGCCGGGGGCCCCTTCAGGCCCTTCGTGTGGATCACCATTCGCGAGGCCAGGCGGAAAGCCCTACGGCGTAGAGGACCTCGTCCCCCGGGAACGGTTGGGCGAAGCTGCCACGGGCACCCGGCACGTGAAGAGCACAGCGCTCCCGTAGCGACAGGGCGCCCCCGTTTCGTGGAGACGTGGGCCATGATGCACCAGCCTCAAGGCCCGGCCCCGCAGGTCGTCTCCGAGCCGGCCCCGCCGTATGACTCGGACAAGCAGGAGCCTCCGGGTTTGGAAGCCCGCATGCGTACGTTGCCCCGCTACCAGGCCAGCCAGTACCAGGCCTGCGGCAAGCCGCGAGGGAAGGTTGCGCTTGTCACGGGCGGTGATTCCGGGATCGGCCGTGCGGTTGCCCTGCTGTACGCGCGAGAGGGCGCGGATATTGCTGTCGTGTACTTGCCCGCCGAGCGCGAGGATGCGGAACTGGTGCAGCGAGAGGTGGAAAAGCACGGCCAGCGTTGCCTTCTGCTGCCGGGCGTCATCGCCGTCACCGGAGGCATCGTCGGCACCCGATAGTCCGGATGCCGACGTGAAACGCGAAGGACGCCACTGTCACGAGCCTCTTCATCCGAGGAGGAGTGAAGACGCCCGCAGGATCGAACCCGCACGCGTGAGCGTCAGTACGTGCACATCAAGGAGAGCCGGGAAGAACGCGGCGCCTCCCCGGCGTGCCAAGGGGTACCCGCCCCGACGGTGAACGAGGAACGCGCCCGCTCGGGTGAGTCACGCTCAGCCAGCCGTACCTCCACCAAGGATCCCAGGTCCGTCCTCAGCGTGGTGGCGAAGGCTCCGGCCAGGGCAAGGGTCCTCGGGCGGCCAGGGCAAGGGTCCTCGGGGTCCGACGCGGCGACCATCTCTACAGGGCCAACCAGAAGAACCTCAAGGGCCGCTCATCCGTGAACAAGGACCAGCTCGCCCGAGCAGTCGGCCGCTGATCAACCAAGTCGGCGGGTGGAGGCAGTGCCTCCACCCGCCGACTTGTGGCGGCCGCTAGAACCTGCGACTTAGCCCCGGCCCGCGGCCGGCACGTCACGCCCCGTCTTACCCCATGCCGCTCCAGCGGTGATCACCGAGTCGTCCTGGACACGAGCGCCGGGAAGCTGATGGCGAGCGGCGATCAGGGCAGCGTCCACATCCCGCGTACCGGTGGCCACGCACAGCGTGTAGGAGAGATCGGCCAGCCGCTGCTGAGCCTGTGGCTCGCCTTCGCCTGCCCGCAGAGCCTGAAGGGCCTCGTACTGGGCGATGAGGTCGGTCAGGCCCGCGGGATGAGCCATCAGCATGGGGGTGCTCTCCTTCCGGGGGTGCGCGCAGCGATGCACCGCCCGCGCACCCACGGTTTTGGGCTCTCATGCGACCCGGGTCATGCGGCCAGCGGATCGCCTCGACACGTCTTCGCGCAGCCTGCCGCTCGCCTTCGGCAGGACCGGCCCAGGAAAGCGCCCACGGCATAGCAGCGCCGACCCCCGACGGCCGGACTGCTGCACAACCCGACGCCGTGGCCTCAGGCCTGTTTGTGACGCCGGCCGTCGATTGGTTTTCCGGAGCTGGCCGGCTTGGCGTTGCGTGAGCACCGAGCATCACGGCTCGTACGCCGAGAAGGGGTGCCCAACAGGCAGCACCAGGGGGAAGCGGGTGTCACCCACTCGATCGAGTTCAAGGCGCTGCCGCTGATGCCCCGACGACGCCCCGGCCCATTCCTTCCCCGCTCGACCAGGAGGACGCCGAGCAGCAGGGGAAGGCACCCCTGTAAGCGGAGGCGGGGCACCGCCCGGATCAACGCATTGCATGCAAGGGCACCTGAGGGGTACCTCGACGACATCGGCACTTCCTCCTGAGCTGGAGGCACGATGTCTTTGCGGTCATGGGCCCGCGAACACCTGAAGGGATCCGCCACCTCCGAGGTCCATTCAGGCAGGCCCGAGGACACGGGTGGCCAGCCACAGAGCCAGGCAGCGGACCAGCACAGCACCACAGGCACGACACCCAATGACATCTTCGTCGGCCGGGCCTCCGGCGATGACCCCGGCTATCTGGAGACCGGCGCCGAGCAACGAGCGCACCCCGACACCGAACCCGGCAGCGACGCCTGAGTGGCCTCGCGCCTTAACTGAGGGGTAACGCTCCTCGGTCGGGCCGGCTCCTTGGATCGACGGAGGCCACCGCATCTGCGCACAGCCGCACCAACTGCTCCTCCGCCCCCGGAAGGTGGCCGGCGACACGCGCGGCAGCCGCCAAGAGCACCGTGGGAAAAGACTTACGCGCATACACCCTCACCATGGTGGTGGGGGTGACTGGTAGTGCCCGGGGAAGCACCGAAAGATGTCCAGATCCGCTGGTCCGCTTTCGGCCGCCAGGCCAGGATCTGGACGTAGGCAGCATGATGGGCTTCCTGCTCTACACCGAAGACGAAGACCTCGGCGCCCTGAACTTCTACTCCCGGCAACCCGGCGCATTCAACGACACCAGTGAGACAACCGGCTGGCTTCTGGCCTCCCACGCCGCCATCGTCTTCTCCAGCGCCCGCTCCCACGCCCAAATGCAAAAAGCCATCGACACCCGCCACACTGTCGGCGAAGCCATGGGGCATCCTCATGAATCAGTACGACCTCGACGAGGACCAGGCCTTTGCCGTCCTGCGCCGCTACTCCCAGGACAACAACATCACTTCGCGACATCGCCCAACGTGTCTGCCAAACGGGCGACCTGCCCTGAAACTGGCCGAGTTCCGCATGGGCAGGAGGGATGAGGCGGGGCACCCATGCAGGGCCGCGCTCGCCCGGCGCGCTGGGCGGCAGTACAACGGGATCATGGACGAGGAGAGCTACCACCCGGACGAGAAGGTCCACCAGAGCGGGATCTACCTTGTGCGACTGCAGCGAGAGACACGAGTTCACCAGCGCCGATGTGGAAGGCAAGACCTTCCCGCCCCTCCTCGCAGCCTGCACCGGGAGCTCCTGGGTCCTCAAGACGCCTGCGCACCCCAGATGAGGCCGCAGAAGTTCGTGCGCCTGCTGCGATCGCCAGGAGGGCAACCGTGGCGGATCAACCGCGGAGCCGCCTGGCACGACCTGGGTCAACAGCCAGCTCCCAAAGGTCAGCCCCGCGTCTCCGCCCGAACCGGGCTACTCCTGGTCACTCCCCGGACTCGCCGTGGAAAGCTGAACGACCGTGTCCGGGCCGGGGCTCATGACCGTCTCGTGGCCGTCCTCGAAACGGACCCGGTACGGCGGACCCCCTCCCCGCCCAGCACCTCAAAGATCTCGACCACCCGATCATGCTGCCCAACGACCCGCCCATGCACGAGAAGCCTGTCACCTACGTTGGCCTGCACTGTTTGCCTCCTCGCTTGCCCATGCCCGACCAGCAACCGCACCCTTCTCAGCCGCCGGCCCGATTCGGTCTACCCCTTTCGACGGCCCACGAGAGAACCACACCCGGAGATCCCCCCAGACCGGACGAATCAAGCGCAGGCGGTCGGCCCGGGACGCAGACCTTCGCGGCGCCTCGCGCCAACTGACGCCGCCCTTCGACACCGGCCTGCCACGGCTGTGCCAACTCCTCGGCCAAACAGGCCAGATGACATCGCGAGATCCCCGCGAAACAGCCGATGCGCGAGAATCGCTCAATTCGCCATGACCACCACCGCCGGATCAGGCCACCCACCAGCGACTCCGCCAGCTCGACCCCACCCCCATCACGCACCAACTCGTAAGACGCCATCTCATTCGGCGAGTCTGCGGTAGCAGATGAGGGTGCAGGCGATGCTGGTGAAGGCCAAGAAGTGACTGGCTTTGCGCTCGTAGGGACGGTGCAGACGTCGGCATCCCGCGAGCCCTGGTGCATTCGATTGTCCACCGGTCCGTCGAGGCGTTGGCTGCAGTCCGTACCCTGCTGGCGATACGCGTTGTGATGCCGCGGCCGCGTGACCATCGGGTCACGTCCGCTGGAGTGGTGTATCGACGGCCACTCGGTGATCTCGTTTTGAGGCTATGCGGTGAGTTCGGTGGGCAGGATGGACTCGTCGGT
>NZ_JBFAYQ010000081.1:0-12820 GCF_040681345.1 Streptomyces sp. NPDC051776
GAGGCGTTCCGGTATTTGTCGCAGGCGCGGCATGTGGGCAAGGTGGTCCTGACCGTTCCGGCACCGATGGATCGGGATGGCACGGTGCTGATCACTGGTGGTACGGGTGGTCTGGGCGCGCTGGTGGCCCGGCATCTGGTCACCCAACACGGGGTGCGGCATCTGCTGCTGGCCAGCCGTCGTGGCCTTGATGCGCCCGGTGCCAGTGAACTCGTCGGCGAGCTTGCCGAGTTGGGTGCCGGTGTCGAGGTGGCGGCCGTGGATGTCGGTGATCGCGCGGCCCTGGTGGAGGTACTGGCTGCGGTGCCGGAGGAGCATCCGCTGACCGCCGTGGTGCACACCGCGGGGATCGTCGATGACGGTGTCGTGGGCTCCCTGACTCCGGAGCGCATGTCCGGGGTGCTGCGGCCGAAGGCGGACGCGGCCGTGCATCTGCATGAGCTGACCCGGGGCGCCGATCTGTCGGCGTTCGTGGTCTTCTCCTCCGTCGCGGGAACGTTCGGCAGTGCGGGGCAGGCCAACTACGCGGCCGCCAACGCCTTCCTGGACGCCTTCGCCGCAAGGCGCCGTTCGTCCGGTCTCCCGGCCACTGCCCTGGCCTGGGGCCCCTGGGCGCCCGGCGCGGGCATGACCGCCGATCTTGCCGAAGCCGACCTGCGCCGCATGGCACGTGAGGGTATGCAGCCGCTCGATCCCGGCCAGGGCCTGCAACTTTTCGATGCCGCTCTGGGCGCCGGCTCGGCATGGGAACGGGCGGCGGTTCTGCCCGTCAGCCTCGACGTCAACGCCCTCCGCAAGCGCGGACATGAGGTCCCTGCCCTGTTGCGCTCGATCGTTCGCGCCCCCGTGCGCAGGGCCCTCGAAGCACGCTCGGCGGCCGGAAGCGCGGCCGATCTCCGTCAACGCGTCATGGGGCTTCCCCAGGCCTCCCGCGAGAAATTCCTACTGGACCTCGTCTGCGGACAGGTCGCCTCCGTCCTGGGCCACGCGTCCGCGGCCGACGTGCAGCCGGACCAGGCGTTCAAGGCGCTCGGCTTTGACTCCCTGACGTCGGTCGAGCTGCGCAACCGCATGAACGCGGCCACCGGTATGCACCTGCCCGCGACCCTGGTCTTCGACTGCCCCACCCCCGCCGTACTCGCTCGCCACCTGCTCTCGGAGCTGTCCGCCGGAGAAGCGACCGAGGTCGCCGCTCCCGCTCTGCCTGCGGCGGTGAGTGTGGGCGACGATCCGGTGGTGATCGTCGGCATGGCGTGCCGGTTCCCGGGCGGGGTGGGTTCGCCGGAGGATCTGTGGCGGCTGGTGAGCGAGGGCGGGGATGCGATCGGCGGTTTCCCGACCGATCGTGGCTGGGACCTGGACGGTCTCTACGACCCCGAGCCGGGGCGTGTCGGCCGTTCTTACGTGCGTGAGGGCGGATTTCTCTATGACGCCCCGCTGTTCGACGCCGGGCTCTTCGGGATTTCGCCGCGTGAGGCGTTGGCGATGGATCCGCAGCAGCGGTTGCTGCTGGAGACGTCGTGGGAGGTCTTCGAGCGGGCGGGCATCGATCCGTCCACTCTGCGCGGCAGCCGTACCGGCGTCTTCGCCGGAGCCATCACCCAGGACTACGGCTCATTCATGCGCGCAGGGGAGCACGACTCGGACGGCTATCTGTTGACCGGGAACACCGGCAGCGTTGCGTCGGGCCGTATCGCCTATTCCTTCGGTTTCGAGGGGCCTGCGGTGACGGTGGACACGGCGTGTTCGTCGTCGTTGGTGGCGTTGCATCTGGCGGCGCAGGCGTTGCGGTCGGGTGAGTGTGATCTGGCGCTGGCCGGTGGCGTGACGGTCATGGCGGGTCCGGATATGTTCGTGGAGTTCTCGCGGCAGCGGGGTCTGGCCTCGGATGGCCGGTGCAAGGCGTTCGCCGATGGTGCGGATGGTACGGCGTGGTCGGAGGGCGTCGGTCTGCTGCTGGTGGAGCGGTTGTCCGATGCGCGTCGTAACGGTCACCGTGTGCTGGCCGTCGTCGCCGGTTCCGCGGTGAATCAGGACGGTGCGTCGAACGGTCTGACGGCGCCGAACGGCCCGTCGCAGCAGCGCGTGATCCGACAGGCCCTGGCGGGTGCCGGGCTGAGCCCCGCCGACATCGACGCGGTCGAAGCACACGGCACTGGGACTCCGCTGGGTGATCCCATCGAGGCGCAGGCCTTGCTGGCCACGTACGGCCAGGATCGTGAACGGCCTTTGTGGCTCGGCTCGTTGAAGTCCAACATCGGCCACACCCAGGCGGCGGCGGGTGTGGGCGGTGTGATCAAGATGGTCATGGCGATGCGGCAGGGGGTGCTGCCCCGCACCCTGCACGTGGAGGAGCCGTCCTCGCACGTGGACTGGTCGGCCGGTGAGATCTCCCTGCTGAACGAGAACGTGGAGTGGCCACGGGCGGAGAACCGTCCGCTGCGTGCGGGCGTGTCGTCCTTCGGCATCAGCGGCACCAATGCGCACGTCATCATCCAGCAGGCCCCGGACACGCCGACGGAACCCCCGGCTCCCGAGGCCGAAACGCCGACGGAACCCCCGGCCCCGGAGGCCGACACGCCGTCGCAACCCGTCCTCGTTCCCGTGGTGGTGTCGGGCGCCGGCGCTCCGGCGGTCGGCGATCAGGCGGAGCGGCTGTTGGCGTGGCTGGACGGCATGGCTGCTGACGGTGTGCGTGTCGCCGATGTGGGGCTTGCGTCCGTCACGACCCGGGCCGTGCTGGAACACCGCGCCGTGCTGCTCGCCGCCGACCGAGCCGAACTGCTCCAGGGCCTCCGTGCCCTGGCGGACGGCACCGACGCACCGGGGCTTGTCCTCAAGGACGAGACGCACTCCGGGAAGACAGCGCTGCTCTTCGCGGGCCAGGGGGCCCAACGCCTGGGAATGGGGCGGGAGTTGTACGACACGTACCCCGTCTTCGCCGAGGCTTTCGACGCGGTCGACGAGCAGCTTCCGTTCGGCTTGCAGGAGATCGTCTTCGGCGAGGACGCGGAGCGGCTGAATCGTACGGAGTTCACGCAGCCGGCACTCTTCGCGCTGGAGGTGGCGCTGTTCCGGCTGCTGGAGTCGTGGGGGGTCCGGCCGGACGTACTCGCCGGGCACTCCATCGGTGAGATCGCCGCCGCCCACGTCGCCGGTGTGTGGTCGCTCTCGGACGCGTGCCGACTCGTCGTCGCCCGGGGCCGGTTGATGCAGGCCCTGCCGGAGGGCGGAGCAATGGTCTCGCTCCAGGCATCCGAGGAGGAGGTACTTCCCCTCCTGGAGGGCCGGGAAGCACAGGTCGGGATAGCGGCCGTCAACGGCCCCCGCTCGGTCGTCATCGCCGGCGTGTCGAACGCCGTCGACGACACGGCCGCCCCCTTCCGCAACGAGGACCGTAAGACCACGTCTCTCCGCGTCAGCCACGCCTTCCACTCTCCCCTGATGGAACCGATGCTCGCCGACTTCCGCAAGGTCGCGGAGACTCTGACGTACGAGCCACCGAAGCTGCCCCTGGTCTCCGCGGTCACCGGAGAGGCCGCGGCCACCGACGAGCTGATGTCCCCCGAGTACTGGGTGCGGCACGCCCGCCAGACCGTCCGCTACGCGGACGCCGTCCGGACCCTCGCCGAGCAGGGTGTCGTCCGCTACCTCGAACTCGGCCCGGACGGAACCCTCACCGCCCTCGCTCAGACAGTCCTGGACGACCCCAGGGCCGCTGTCGTCGTGCCGGCGCTCCGCAAACACCGGCCCGAGACACCCTCCCTCCTCGGAGCGGTCGCCGGGTTGTTCACACGAGGCGCCGACGTGAACTGGCGCGCCGTCTTCGCCGGGCGCGATGCCCGCCCCGTCGAGTTGCCGACCTACGCCTTTCAGCGGAAGCGGTTCTGGCCGCTGGCGTCGCACCGGCCGGGCGACCTGGCCGCGGCCGGGCTCGGTGCGGCCGGGCACCCCCTGCTGGGCGCGGCCGTCGAACTCGCAGGCGGGGGAGTGGTGTTGACGGGCCGACTCTCGCTGCGTTCGCACCCGTGGCTGGCGGACCACACCGTCCTCGGGACGGCGGTCTTCCCCGGCACGGGCTACGCCGAGCTGGCCCTGCGCGCCGGCGAGGAGGTGGGCTGCAACGGCGTCGAGGAGCTGACGATCGGACTCCCGCTGGTCGTCCCGGAGCAGGGCACGGTTCGGGTCCAGGTCACCGTAGGCGTGGCCGACGACTCCGGACGACGCACCGTGGAGGTGCACTCACGCCCGGAGGGCCCCACGGACGACACGCCGTGGCGGCTGCACGCGGACGGGCTGCTGGTGCCGGACGTGACGTCGGACACGCACGAAGCGGGGTCCGGCCTCGTGGAATGGCCCCCGAAGGACGCCGAGCCATGCCCCGTCACCGACGCGTACGACCGGTTCGCCGCGGCAGGGCTGGACTACGGCCCCGTGTTCCAGGGGCTGCGTGCGGTCTGGCGGCGTGGCGAGGACGTGTTCGCCGAGGTCGTGCTGCCCGAGGAGCACGACGGGCTCGCGGGCCGGTTCGGGCTGCATCCCGCCCTGCTCGACTCGGCCCTGCACGCGGTCCTCTACGGGCCGCTCGGCGAAGCGGGAGCCGGTCGGGTGCCCTTCTCCTGGAACGGGCTCACACTGTATGCCTCCGGTGCCCGGGCCCTGCGGGTGCGCGTTTCCCCTGCGGGTGCCGATGGGGTCGCCCTGCACCTCGCCGATCCGACGGGTGCCGCGGTCGCCTCCGTCGCATCGCTGGTACTGCGAGAGGTGCCGTCCGAACTGGCCGCGGGCACGGGCATGGTCGCACCGTCCGGGACCTATCGGATCGACTGGATTCCGCTGCCGTCGTCATCCCCGCACGCCGCCCCGGGGAACAGCGGCCCGCAGGCGCCGGCCCGCACCGACGAGGCGCCGCCCGCGGACGGCCGTACGGTCGTGCTCACGGATCACGCGGCACCGGACCACTACGCCTCACTGAACGACGACACGGCATCGGTCGGCAACGCGGCATCGGTCGGCAACGCGGCACCGGTCGGCAACGCGGCATCGGTCGACAATGCGGCACCGGAGAACGACACGGCACAGGACAGCGACGCCGCTGTGGCGCCAGACCCAGGGACGCCCGCAGGCCTCCCCTCCGCGGAACGCACTGCCGTACCCGCCCGCACCTGGTCCGGGCTGACCCGGGCCGTCCACGACGGCGACACCGCTCCCGAGACCGTGCTGCTCCCCTGGGGCGGCGGCCGCCAGGACGCCCGGCTCACCGGTTCCGCCGCCGAGGCCCACGCCGTCACCGCCGCCGCGCTGGCCTTCGTGCAGGACTGGCTGGCGGCCGACGAGTTCGCGGACACACGGCTGGTCGTCGTCACGCGGGGCGCGGTGGCGGTGGCGCCGGAGGAGGAGCCGGACCCAGCGGCGGCCGCCCTGTGGGGTCTGGTGCGCTCCGCCCGTACCGAGAACCCCGGTCGCTTCGCTCTCGCCGACCTGGATGGCGCACCGGAGTCCTGGGACACCCTGGTCGCGCTGCTCAACCGGCCGGGCACGCCCGCCGAAGAGGCCGAACTCGCCGTTCGCGGAGCCACGGTACTCGTCCCCAGGCTCGCCCCGGTGACCTTGCCCGGTCCCTCCGCCGGTACGCCGGCCGACTCCGCCACGGCGACCGGCGCAGGCCCCGACCCGAAGGGTGAGGCCGACGGCGACCGGGCCCCAGGTCCCGACCCGAAGGGTGAGGCCGACGATGACCGGGTCCCCGGCCCCGGCATGAAGGGTGAGACCAATGGCGACGGGGCTCCCGGCCCCGACCCGAAGGATGGGCCCGATGGCGACCGGACTCCCGCCCCCGCCGCGAACACCGGAACGGGCGCCGGGTCCGCGGTGCGGCTCGCGGACGGTACGGTCCTCGTCACCGGCGGTACCGGCGGGCTGGGCGCTCTGGTCGCCCGTCACCTGGTGACCGAGCACGGCGTACGTCATCTGCTTCTGGCCGGGCGCCGCGGACCGGACGCCCCGGGTGCGGCCGAACTCTCCGCAGAACTGACCGGCCTGGGCGCCGACGTCACCATCGCGGCCTGCGACGTGGCCGACCGCCCGGCGTTGGAGACCCTGCTTGCGTCCGTCCCCGCCGACCGGCCGCTGACCGGCGTCGTCCACACCGCGGGCGTGGTCGACGACGGCGTGGTGTCGTCGCTGACCGGGGAGCGGCTGCGGACGGTGCTGCGGCCCAAGGCGGACGCGGCCGACCACCTCGACGCCCTCACCCGCGACCTGAACCTGGCCGCGTTCGTGCTGTTCTCCTCGGTCTCCGGCACGTTCGGCGGCGCCGGGCAGGCCAACTACGCGGCCGCCAACGCCTATCTGGACGCCATCGCCCTGCGTCGCCGGTCCCTGGGCCTTCCCGCGGTCTCCCTCGCCTGGGGCCCGTGGGCACCCGGTACGGGCATGACCGGCGACCTGACCGAGAGCGACCTGCGCCGCATGGCGCGCGGCGGGGTACGGCCGCTCGCCGTCGACCAGGGCCTCGCCGTCCTTGATGCCGTACTGCGACACGCCGAGTCACCCCTCCTCCTGCCCGTCAGCCTCGACTTCGGGGCGCTGCGTCGACTCCCCGACCTGCCGGCGCTGTTGCGTGGCGTCGTGCGGGGCGCGACACGCCGGGCCGCCCACACCGGCGGGCACGGCGGAGACGGCGACGAACTGCGCGCCCGGCTGCTGGCCCTGCCTTCCGCGGAGCGCGAACCGTTCCTGCTCGAACTGGTCGCCGGGCTCGTGGCCCAGGTGCTCGGCCACGCCTCGGCGGCCGACGTGGAGGCCGACCAGGCGTTCAAGACGCTCGGGTTCGACTCGCTCACCTCGGTCGAGCTGCGCAACCGCGTCAATGCGGCGACCGGGCTGCGACTGCCCGCCACCCTGGTCTTCGACCACCCCTCGCCCGCCGCCCTCGCCCGGCACCTGCTGACCGGACTCGCCGGAGACGCCACCGACCCGCACGGCCCGGCGATGCCCGCCTGGAAGGGCGTGGACGACGACCCGGTGGTCATCGTCGGCATGGCCTGCCGCTACCCCGGCGGCGTCGAGTCGCCCGAGGACCTGTGGCGGCTGGTCAGCGAGGGCGGTGACGCGATCGGTGACTTCCCGGCCGACCGTGGCTGGGACATGGAGGCGCTGTACGACCCTGAGCCCGGCCTGCTCGGCAAGACCTACGTACGCAGGGGCGGGTTCCTGTACGACGCCGCGTCCTTCGACGCCGGGCTGTTCGGGATCTCGCCGCGTGAGGCGCTCGCGATGGATCCGCAGCAGCGGTTGCTGCTGGAGGTGTCCTGGGAGGTCTTCGAGCGGGCGGGCATCGATCCGACGGCGCTGCGCGGCAGCCGCACCGGGGTGTTCGCCGGCGTCATGGGGCAGGACTACAACTCCTGCCTACGCACGGGCGAGCACGACTCCGAGGGCTATCTGCTGACCGGCAACACGAGCAGCGTCCACTCCGGCCGTATCGCCTACACCTTCGGCCTCGAGGGACCGGCGATGACGGTCGACACCGCGTGCTCGTCCTCCCTGGTCACCCTTCACGTGGCCGCTCAGTCGCTGCGGTCCGGTGAGTGCGATCTGGCGCTCACCGGAGGCGTCATGGTGATGTCCACCCCGGACACGTTCGTCGACTTCAGCCAGCAGCGCGGCCTCGCCCTCGATGGGCGGTGCAAGTCCTTCGGCGCGAGGGCGGACGGCACCGCATGGTCCGAGGGCATCGGCATGCTGGTGCTGGAGCGGCTGTCGGACGCGCGCCGCAACGGGCACCGCGTACTGGCCGTGGTCGCCGGTTCGGCCGTCAACCAGGACGGCGCCAGCAACGGTCTGACGGCGCCCAACGGCCCCTCGCAGGAGCGCGTGATCCGTCAGGCGCTGGCGGGTGCCGGGCTGCGGGCCGCCGATGTGGACGCGGTGGAGGCGCACGGCACGGGGACCCCGCTGGGCGATCCGATCGAGGCGCAGGCACTCCTGGCCACCTATGGCCAGGATCGTGAAGTGCCGCTGTGGCTGGGCTCGTTGAAGTCGAACGTCGGTCACACGCAGGCCGCGGCCGGTGTGGGCGGCGTGATCAAGATGGTGATGGCGATGCGGCACGCGGTGCTGCCGCGCACTCTGCACGCCGAGGAGCCGTCCCCGTTCATCGACTGGTCGGCCGGTGAGATCTCCTTGCTGAACGAGAACGTGGAGTGGCCGCGGCCGGAGGACCGTCCGCGGCGCGCGGGCGTGTCGTCCTTCGGCATCAGCGGCACCAACGCCCACGTCATCATCGAAGAGGCCCCCGGGATCGTCGCCGCACCCGCAGTCGACGCTTCCGGCCCGGCCGCGCCGGCCGCCGAGTTGCCCGTGACGCCCGTCGCGCTGTCCGCCGCGTCGGAGGAGGCCCTGCGCGGCCAGGCCGAACGGTTGTGGGCCCGCCTCGACGCCGACCCCGCACTCCGGCTGAGCGACGTGGGGCTCTCCTCAACCCTCCGCCCCTGGATGGAACACCGCGCGATGGTCCTCGCCCCGGACCGCGACGCGCTACTGCGCGGCTTGCGCGCCCTGGCGGCGGACGAGCGCGACAGGCACGTCGTCCTCGGCGACCCGGACCGCTCTGGCCGGCGGCTCGCCTTCCTCTTCGCGGGACAGGGGTCTCAACGGCTCGGCATGGGGCGTGAGTTGTACGAGGCGTTCCCCGTCTTCGCAGAGGCCTTCGACGCGGTCGACGCGGAAGTCCCGTTCGGGTTGCGGGAGGTGGTCTTCGGCGAAAACGCGGACCTGCTGAACCGTACGGAATACGCGCAGCCCGCTCTCTTCGCGCTGGAGGTGGCGCTGTTCCGGCTCCTGGAGTCGTGGGGTGTGCGGCCGGATGTGCTGATCGGGCACTCCATCGGTGAACTGGCGGCGGCCCATGCGGCGGGCCTGTGGTCCCTGGCGGACGCGTGCCGGCTCGTGGTGGCCCGGGGACGGTTGATGCAGGCGCTGCCGGAGGGCGGGGCGATGGTGGCGGTGCAGGCCTCCGAGGAGGAGGTGCTGCCGCTGCTGGAGACGCGGGGGTCCGACGTCGGCATCGCGGCGGTCAACGGTCCGCAGGCGGTGGTGGTCTCGGGAGCGGCGGAGGCGGTCGGGGAGATCGCGGAGCACTTCCGCGCGCAGGATCGCAAGGTGTCGTTCCTGCGTGTGAGTCATGCGTTCCACTCGCCGCTGATGGAGCCGATGCTTGATGAGTTCCGGCAGGTGGCCGAGAGCGTCGCGTACGCCGAGCCGCGCGTGGCCGTGGTGTCGACGCTGACGGGTGAGGCTGTGGCGGCCGAGGAACTCAAGTCGGCCGGGTACTGGGTGGACCAGGTGCGGCGGCCGGTTCGCTTCGCCGACGGTGTCGGAGCTCTGGCGGAACAGCATGTGGCCCGGTTCGTCGAACTGGGCCCGGACGGCACACTGACCGCGCTCGCCCAGGACTGCGTCGACGGTCAGGGGCGTCTGCTGACCCCCACTCTGCGCAAGGACCGCCCCGAGGCCGCCTCGCTCCTCACAGCCGCCGCCGCGCTGCATCTGCACGGTGGGCGGGTGGACTGGCGGGCCGTGTTCGCCCCGACGACGGCTGCCGTGGTGGATCTGCCGACCTACGCCTTTGAGCATGAGCGCTTCTGGCCCGAGGGAGCGAGGCTGGGCGGCGAGCCGACCGGGGCGTCCTCCGACCGGGCGGACGCCCGCTTCTGGACCGCCGTCGAACGCGGCGACGTCCGTGCGCTGGCCGACTCGCTCGGTGTGGCGCAGGACGCGCTGGACGGACTGCTGCCGGCCCTGTCGTCGTGGTGGCGCGGGCAGCAGGAGCACTCCCGGGTGGACGACTGGCTGTACGGCACGAGCTGGAAGCCCCTCGGCTCGGTCTCCGGCGCGGCACTGCCCGGACGCTGGCTGGCGGTACTGCTCGCCGGGCCGACGGACGACGCGTGGACCGCCGACGTACTGGACGGCCTCGCGGCGAGCGGGGCCGAGCCGGTGCCGGTCGCGTACGAGCCCGGCACCGACCGGGCGGCACTGGCCCGACTGCTGGCTGACGCGGCCGGGGAGGAGCCCGTCGCCGGGGTTCTGTCGTTCCTGGCACTGCCCGAGCGGCACCACGAGGACGACACCGACGGTGACGGATACGACGCTTCGGGCGCGCCCCCTGGCGACGGCGTACCGGCCGGTCCCGCCGCAACCGCCCTCCTCGTGACCGCGCTGGGCGACGCCGGGATCACCGCCCCGCTGTGGGCGCTGACCCGCGGCGCGGTCCGCGTCAACAGGTCCGACCGGGCCCCCGACCCGGCTCAGGGCGCCGTGTGGGGACTGGGGCGGGTTGCGGCGCTGGAACGCCCGGACGGATGGGGCGGCCTGGTCGACCTGCCGCAGGCCGTGGACCGCCGCGTGGTGGGACGCCTCGTCGGCGTGCTCACCGGGCGTGCCGGAGAGGACCAGGTGGCGATCCGGACGACCGGCGTGTTCGGGCGGCGACTCGTCCGGCCCGCCTCCGGCTCGCTGGGCGCGGGCTGGCGCCCGTCCGGCACCGTGCTGATCACCGGCGGTACGGGCGCACTGGGCGGCCGAGTGGCCCGCTGGGCCGCCGCGCAGGGCGCCGAGCACCTGGTGCTCATCAGCCGCCGCGGGCCCGACGCGCCCGGCGTACCCCAACTGCGGGACGATCTGGCCGCATTGGACGTACGGGTGACGGTGGCCGCCTGCGACGCCGCCGACCGGGACGCGCTCGCGGCGCTGCTGGCCGAGCACCCGGTGGACGCGGTGGTGCACACAGCCGGTGTTCTCGACGACGGGCTCCTGGAGACGCTGACCCCGGAGCGGTTCGCGAACTCCCTGCGCTCCAAGGCCGTGGCCGCCCGCAACCTCGACGAGCTGACCCGCGACCGGGAGCTGTCGGCGTTCGTGCTGTTCTCGTCGTTCGCGGGCGCCATCGGCTCCCCGGGCCAGGGCAACTACGCCGCCGCCAACGCCTACTTGGACACCCTCGCCGAGCGGCGCAGGGCCGCCGGGCTCCCGGCCACCTCCGTGGCATGGGGCCCATGGGCGGAGGACGGCATGGCGACCTCCGGCAGCGTCGAGGAGTATCTGCGTCGCCGGGGACTGTCCGGGCTCGACCCCGACCTGGCCCTGGTGGCGATGGAGCGGCTGGCGGGCGGCGGCGACCCGGCCGTGGTCGTGGCGCGAGTGGACTGGACACGCTTCGCGCCCGCCTTCACCGCAGGCCGGGCAACCACCGTACTCGGCGAGATACCGGAGGCGGCCTCGGCACTGGAGGGCGCCACGTCGGTCGGGGACGCCGGAGCCCTGCAGGAGCGGCTGGCCGGGCTCGGCCCGGACGAACGCACAGCGGCGCTGGTCGAGTTGGTGCGGGAACAGACGGCCGTGGTCCTGGGGCACGCCAGGGCCGACGCGGTCGACCCGGCCCGCGCGTTCCGGGAGGCGGGATTCGACTCGCTGACCGCCGTGGAGCTGCGCAACCGGTTGGGCGCGGCCACCGGACTCCGGCTGCCGGCGACGCTGGTGTTCGACTATCCCGCACCGGTGAACATCGCCACGTACCTGGACGCCGAACTCGCCGGGCACGGCGGCGAGTCGGCAGGGACAACCGGCGTCGTCGGCGAGATCGACCGCCTGGCACAAGCTCTCGCGGACCAGGCCGGAATCGGCGGCGAAACGCACCTGGAGATCACGACGAAGCTGAAAGCGCTGCTGGCGATGTGGACCGGCGCCGACACCACCGACGGGACGGAGGACGAGGGCGTGGAACTGGAAGGAGTGACGGACGACGAGATGTTCGACCTGATCGACAAGGAATTCGGGATCTCCTGACCACCGGCTCCGGCGATTCACGGTTTCTGCGAGGAAGTAGGGCACGATGGCAAGCAATGAAGAAAAGCTGCGGGACTACCTGAAAAAGGTGACGGCGGACCTCCGTCACACCCGCAAGCGCCTTCATGATGCCGAGACGAGCCGTCAGGAGCCCGTCGCGATCGTCGGTCTCGGCTGCCGCTTCCCCGGGGGAGCCGACACGCCCGAGGAGTTCTGGCGCCTGCTCGCCGAAGGGCGCGACACGGTCTCCGACTTCCCCGCCGACCGGGGCTGGGACCTCGACGCCGTCTTCGACCCCGCCGGCGGCCCCGGAACCACGTACGCCCACCAGGGAGCCTTCCTCTACGACGCCCCTTTGTTCGACTCCACCTTCTTCGACATCTCACCCCGCGAGGCCCGGACCATGGACCCCCAGCAGCGGCTGCTGCTGGAGACCTCGTGGGAGGCGCTGGAGCGGGCGGGCATCGAACCGGGGGCGCTGCGCGGCAGCCGTACGGGAGTGTTCGCGGGCACCAACGGCCAGGACTACCTGGCACTGATGCTCAACCGGCCCGAGGAATCCGACGGCCAGCTGACCACCGGCATCACCGCGTCGGTGCTTTCGGGTCGGGTGTCGTATGTGTTGGGGCTTGAGGGGCCTGCGGTGACGGTGGATACGGCGTGTTCGTCGTCGTTGGTGGCGTTGCATTTGGCGGTGCAGGCGTTGCGTGCGGGTGAGTGTGATTTGGCGTTGGCCGGTGGTGTGACGGTGATGTCGACGCCGGGTGCGTTTGTGGAGTTTTCGCGGCAGCGGGGGTTGGCGGGGGATGGTCGGTGCAAGGCGTTTGCGGAGGGTGCGGATGGTACGGGGTGGGGTGAGGGTGTTGGTGTTGTGGTGGTGGAGCGGTTGTCGGATGCGCGGCGGAATGGGCGTCGGGTGTTGGCGGTGGTGCGGGGGAGTGCTGTTAATCAGGATGGTGCGTCGAATGGG
>NZ_JBFAYQ010000082.1:0-12044 GCF_040681345.1 Streptomyces sp. NPDC051776
CCGCACCACCGGAAACACCCGGCTCCCCGGCACCCTCCCCGACCGCCCCCGCCGCCCCGGCCGCCTCCTCGACGATCACATGCGCATTCGTGCCGGAGATGCCGAACGACGACACTCCGGCCCGGCGCGGGCGGTCGGTGTTCCGCGGCCAGTCGCGCGGTTCCGTCAAAAGGCGCACCTCGCCTGCCGGCCAGTCGACATGGGACGACGGCTCATCGACATGCAGGGTGCGCGGCAGCATGCCGTGGCGCATCGCCAGCACCATCTTCATGACCCCGGCGATACCGGCCGCCGCCTGCGTGTGACCGATGTTGGATTTGACGGAGCTCAGCCACAGCGGCTGTTCCCGGTCCTGACCGTACGTGGCCAGCAGCGCCTGCGCCTCGATCGGGTCACCGAGGGTCGTCCCCGTGCCGTGCGCCTCCACCGCGTCGACATCCGACGCCGACAACCCTGACTGCAGCAACGCCGCCCGGATCACCTGCTGTTGGGACGGACCGTTGGGCGCGGTGAGGCCGTTCGAGGCGCCGTCCTGGTTGACGGCGCTGCCACGGATCACGGCCAGCACCCGGTGACCGTTCCGCCGCGCATCCGACAACCGCTCCAGCAGAAGCAGACCCGCCCCCTCACCCCACCCCGTACCGTCCGCGGCATCCGCGAACGGCTTGCAGCGGCCGTCGGGGGCCATGCCACCCTGGCGGCTGAACTCCACGAAGGCGCCCGGGGTGGACATCACGGCGACGCCCCCGGCCAGGGCCAGCGAGCATTCGCCCGCCCGCAGCGCGTGCACCGCCAGGTGCAGTGCGACCAGGGACGAGGAGCAGGCCGTGTCCACCGTCACCGCGGGGCCCTCCAGGCCCAGGGTGTACGCGACGCGACCGGAGACCACGCTGCCGGTGTTGCCGGTGAGGATGTGGCCCTCGACCCCTTCGGGGATTTCGCGCAGCCCGGATCCGTACTCCTGGTTGCTGCAGCCGACGAAGACACCGGTGCTGCTGCCGCGCAGGGCCGCGGGGGCGATGCCCGCGCGTTCCACGCTCTCCCAGGCGACCTCCAGGACCAGCCGCTGCTGCGGGTCCATCGCCAGTGCTTCGCGCGGCGAGATGCCGAAGAAATCGGCGTCGAAGCGGTCGGCTTCATGGACGAAGCCGCCTTGGGCGGTGGCGCTGCCGCCCACGGTGGCGTCCTCCGAGAGCAGTGCGTCGAGGTCCCAGCCACGGTCGGAGGGGAAGTCCGTCATGGCGTCCGTGCCGTCGGCGAGGAGCCGCCAGAAGTCCTCGGGGGTGTCGGCTCCGCCCGGCCAGCGGCATGCCATGGAGACGATCGCGACCGGTTCGGTCATCACCTCCTGCAGCTGCTGGTTGTGCTTGCGCAGCCGTTCGTTCTCCCTGAGCGAGGCACGGAGGGCTTCGACGACTTTTTCGGAGGACATGCTCAGCTCCACACTTGGCGCTTCGAGAATGAGGCGGGTGCCGGAAGTACGTCAGGGGGCGCGGGAGTTGGCGGGTCCGTGCCGGCACGCGGCGCGGGGCACGGTGTACGGGGGGCGGCGAGCCGGGCGCTCAGTCATCGGAGCCCAGAGCCATCCGGACCAGGTCGTCGACGTCCATGTCGTCCACGTCCATGGTGGCCACGTCCTCGTCGGCCTCGGCGTCCCGGACCGAATCCGGGGCGGTGCGGGCGGCGGGGATGGCGGCCGGGGCCAGCTCCATCAGCGCGTCCAGCAGCCCCGATTCGCGGACCCTGCTGATCGGGATGGACGTCAGCAGCTTGCGTATGGTCGCTTCGTCGGGGTCGGCCGCGGTGGCGGTGTCCGTACCTGCCGCGGCCGGGCCGGGGTCGGTTCCGCCGCCGAAGTGCTCCCGGCACAGGTGATCGGCGAGCACGGCGGGCGTCGGGTAGTCGAAGACCAGCGTGGCCGGCAGCAGGACCCCCGTTGCGGCGTTCATCCGGTTGCGCAGCTCGACGGCCGTGAGCGAGTCGAATCCGAGTTCCTTGAAGGACTGATCGGGGTCGAGCCGGGCCACGGAGGTGTGCCCGAGGACAGCGGCGACCTGGCGGCAGACCTCTTCGACGAGCCTGCGCAACCGATCGGCGATGCCGAGCCGGGCCAGTTCGGTGGCGAGGCCCGCGCTGTCGGCCGTTCCTGCGCCGCGCGCCGGGTCGCCGACGGTGCGGCGGGCCCGGACCAGTCCCGCCAGCAGCGGGTGCACGGGTCCGTCGGCGCCGAGCCGGGCGGTGTCCACCGTCAGCGGCAGTTGCACGGTCCCCGGCTGGTCCAGGGCCTCGGTGAACAGGGCCAGGCCCTCCTTCGCGGCGAGCGGCGGGAGTCCGGCCCGCTCCATGCGGCGGACATCGGCTTCGCCGAGGTCGCCGGTCATGCCGCCGGCCGGGGTCCAGGGCCCCCAGGGCAGCGACAGTGCGGGCAGGCCCAGCGCGCGGCGGTGCTCGGCGAGTGCGTCGAGGAAGGCGTTCGCCGCGGCGTAGTTGCCCTGGCCGGGGGCGCCGAGGGTGCCGGCGACGGACGAGAACAGGACGAACGCGGCGAGGTCGAGGTGTCGGGTGAGCTCGTGCAGATGGGCGGCACCGTCCACCTTGGGGCGCAGCACGGCGTCCAGTCGTTCGGGGGTGAGCCGGTCCACGACCGTGTCGTCGAGGATGCCGGCGGCGTGGACGACGGCCGTCAGCGGGTGCCGGCCGGGGACGGAGGCGAGGAGGGCGGCCGTCTGTGCGCGGTCGGCGATGTCCATGGCCTCCATCCGTACGTCGGCCCCCGATTCGGCCAGTTCGGCGGCGAGTTGCGCGGCTCCCGGGGCGTCGGGGCCGCGTCGGCCGGCGAGCACCAGATGGCGTACGCCGTGCTCGGTGACGAGGTGGCGGGCGAGCAGGGCGCCGAGGCCGCCGGTGCCGCCGGTGATGAGGATGGTGCCGTCCGGGTCGAGCGGTGCCGGGACGGTCAGCACGACCTTGCCGATGTGGCGGGCCTGGGACATGTACCGGAAGGCTTCGGGTGCGCGGCGCACGTCCCACGGGGTGACCGGCAGGGGGGCGAGCACTCCGGCCTCGAACAGGTCGACGAGGGCCGTGAGCATCTCGCCGATGCGGTCGGGTCCGGCTTCGATGAGGTCGAACGCCCGGTAGCGGACGCCGGGGTGACGGGCGGCGACGCCGTCGGGGTCGCGGACGTCGGTCTTGCCCATCTCCAGGAAGTGTCCTCCGTGGTGCAGCAGCCGCAGTGAGGAGTCGACGAACTCTCCGGCCAGGGAGTCCAGTACGAGGTCGACGCCACGTCCGCCGGTCGCGGCCCGGAAGGCGTCCTCGAACGCGAGGTCACGGGAGGAGGCGATGTGCCTCTCGTCCAGGCCGGCCGCGCGCAGGGCGTCCCATTTGCCGGGGCCTGCGGTGGCGTACACCTCGGCGCCCAGATGGCGGGCGAGTTGCGTGGCGGCCATGCCCACACCGCCGGCAGCGGCGTGGATCAGGACGGACTGCTCCGCGGTGAGGCCGCCGAGGTCGACGAGGGCGTAGTACGCCGTGAGGAAGACGATCGGAACGGTGGCCGCCTCGGCGAAAGTCCAGCCGTCGGGGATGCGGGCGACGGTACGGGCGTCGGCCACCGCAAGGGGGCCGTAGGCGGCGGGGAACATACCCATGACGCGCTCACCGACGGCGAATCCGGTGACGCCGGGGCCGACTTCGGTGATCACACCGGCCCCTTCCAGACCGAAGTCGGGGGCCGGGCCAGGGTACATGCCGAGGGCGTTGAGCACATCACGGAAGTTGACGCCCGCCGCGCGGACGGCGATCCGTATCTCGCCGTCGCCGAGGGCGCGTTCGGCCTCCGGCGCTGATACGAGTTCCAGGCCGTCGAGGGTGCCCTTGCGGACCATGTCGAGGCGCCATGCGCGCCTGGCCGGGGCGTGCGGTGCGCGCAGCGTGGCGTCCGGGTCGGTGCGGTCGATCCGGGGCAGGTGCACGGAGCCGTCGCGCAGGGCGAGTTGGGGGTCGATGCGTCCGAGCAGGGAGGGCAGTGCGGCGAGTGACGCGGCGGCGCCGTCGGTGTCCACGAGCAGGAACCGGCCCGGGTGTTCGGACTGGGCGGAGCGGACCAGGCCCCAGGCCGCGGCCTCGGCGGGGTGGCGGACTCCGTGTCCGGCGGGTCCGTCGGGCATGAGCGCTTCCCGGGTCACCAGCACCAGGCGGGTGGCGTCCAGGCTCCGCTCGGCAAGCAGGTGTCGTACGAGGGTGAGCGCGCGCTGGGCGGCGGCGTGCCCGGCCTGTTCCAGGGAGCCGCTGCCGTGGGGTACGACGGCGAGGACGGTTCCGGGCGTGGCCGATCCGTCCTCTCCGGCACCGGCGGCGAGGTCGGCGAGGTCGGCGGCATCGGTGAGGTCGGCGGCTACGCCCGCGGCGGTGAGTTGTGCGGCGAACTCCCGCCCCGCTGCGTCGCCCAGCACCGTCAGGGTGTCCGGGGCGGGCAGGTCGCCGGAGCGGCCGTCGGTCGGTGGCTCCGGCCGCCAGTCGAGCCGGTACAGATCGCCGGACCCGCGATGCGGCCGTACGCGCAGCCGCTCGGGATCGATCCGGCGCAGGGCGAGGGAGCCGATGGAGGCCACGGCCTTCCCGGTGGTGTCGGCGACGTCGAGTCCGACGGCGTCGCCGCCGCGGAGGGTGAGCCTGACCCGTAGGGCGGTGGCGCCGGTGGCGTGCAGGGTCACGTCCCGCCAGGAGAACGGCAGCCGGCCGGATGCGGAGTCGTCCATCGGCAGGTGGGCGGTGGCGTGCAGTGCGGCGTCCAGAAGGGCGGGGTGCAGGCCGTAGTGGGGGGCGTCGGCGTGGGCCTGGTCGGGGAGCGCGACCTCCGCGTACACCTCGCGGCCCGTCCGCCACGCGGCGCGCAGCCCCTGGAAAACGGGGCCGTAGCGGAACCCGGCCTCGGCGAGGCGGTCGTAGGTCTCGCGGACCGGCAGTTCCTCGGCGTCCGCGGGCGGCCACGCGGCGAGCGAGTCGCCGTCGGGTTCGGGGTGGGCGCCGTCGGCGAGGATGCCGTCGGCGTGCAGGGTCCAGGGCCGGTCGGGGGCGGCTTCGGCGGGGCGGGAGTGGACGCCGAGCACGCGATGTCCCTCGGCGTCCGGTGCCCCGAGGCGCAGTTGCAGGGTGACGGCCTCGTCCTCGGCGAGCAACAACGGTTCCACCAGGGTCAGTTCGGCCACCCGGTCGCATCCCATGCGGTGTCCCGCGAGGAGAGCCAGGTCGAGGTAAGCGGTGCCGGGCAGGACGGTGGTGCCGCCGACGGCGTGATCCGCCAGCCACGGCTGGTCGAGCAGGGAGAGCCGGCTGGTGAAGACGTGCCCGCCGCCGTCGGCGAGGTCGACGCGCGCACCGAGCAGCGGGTGTCCGGCGTCGGCGAGACCTGCCGCGGCCAGATCGCCGACGCCGCGGGCGCCTGCGGCGGGCCAGTAGCGCTGCCGTTGGAAGGGGTAGGTCGGCAGGTCGACGACCGTACCGGATCCGTGGGTTGCGGTGCTCCAGTCGACGTCGGCGCCGTGGGCGTGGGCACGGGCCAGACCGGCGAGCAGGCTGGCGGGCTCGTACTGACCGGGGCGCAGCAGCGCGATGGCTGGTGCGGCGGCGGGGCCGGCGAGGGCGTCGGCCGCCATCGCGGTCAGGGTGCCGTCGGGGCCGATCTCGAGGTACCGTCCGGCGCCGAGGTCGTCCAGCGTCCGCAGGCCGTCGTGGAAGCGGACGGTGTGGCGCACATGCCGCACCCAGTAGTCGGGGGAGCCGAGTTCGCCGGCGGTGGCGGGGCGCCCGGTGAGGTCGGAGATGACGGGGATACGGGGCTCGTCGTACCGCAGTGATGCGGCGACCTCGCGGAAGTGCCCGAGCATGGGCTCCATGAGCGGCGAGTGGAAGGCGTGGCTGACACGCAGCCGCTTCGTCCGCCGGCCGAGGCCGTCGAAGTGCCCGGCAAGGTCGAGGACCGCCGCCTCCTCGCCCGATACGACCACCGACCGGGGGCCGTTGACGGCGGCCAGGCCCATTTGGTGCTCCCGGCCGTCCAGAAGCGGCAGCATTTCCTCCTCGGTGGCCCGGATCGCCACCATGGCGCCGCCGTCGGGGAGGGCGTCCATCAGTGCGCTGCGGGCGGCGACCAGGGTGCAGGCGTCGGCGAGCGAGAGGACCCCGGCGGCATGCACGGCTGCGAGGGAGCCGATGGAGTGGCCGAGCAGTTGGTCGGGTGTCACGCCGAGGCTGCGGACGAGCCGGTAGAGAGCCACTTCCAGCGCGAACAGCGCGGGCTGGGCGTACCCGGTGCGGTGGAGCAGCCCGTCGGCGTCGCCGAGGACGGCGTCGTGCAGCGGGACTTCGAGGACACCGGCGCCGAAGTGCGCGCACACCTCGTCGAAGGCGTCGGCGAAGACCGGGAAGGCTGCGCGCAACTCGCGCCCCATCCCCGGGCGTTGAGCGCCCTGCCCGGCGAACAGGAAGGCGGTGCCTCCGCTGCGTGCGGCGGCGCCGGGCTCTTCGGGCCGCAGCTCGCCCGAGGCGAGCCGTGCCAGGTCGGCGAGCAGGTCGTCCCGTCCGGTGCCGAGCAGCACCGCCCGGCACTCGAAGGCGGGACGGGTGGTCGCCAGGGAGTGGGCGAGGTCGGTGGCGGAGGCGTCCTGGTGCCGCGCCACGTGGTCGAGCAACCTCCCGGCCTGGGCGCGCAGCGCTTCGGGGGTACGGGCGGACAGCGGCCAGGCCGTGATCCCGTGTGCGGCCGCCGGGGCGGGAGTTGCGTCGGACGGGACGGGGGCTGTCCCGTCCGGGGCGGGCGGGGCCTCTTCCAGGATCACATGGGCGTTGGTGCCGCTGAAGCCGAAGGAGGAGACGCCCGCGCGCCGTCGCCGGCTCTCGTCCTGCGGCCACGACTGGGCTTCGGTCAGCAGCCGCACGGCGCCGGAGGTCCAGTCGACGTGGGTGGACGGGCGGTCGGCATGCAGGGTGCGCGGCAGTTCGCCGTGGCGCAGCGCGAGCACCGTCCTGATGACACCGGCGACTCCGGCGGCGGCCTGGGTGTGGCCGAGGTTGGACTTCACCGAGCCGAGCCACAGGGGTTTGTCGCGGTCCTGACCGTAGGTCGCGAGGAGAGCGTGTGCCTCGATGGGGTCGCCGAGAACGGTGCCGGTGCCGTGTCCCTCGACGGCGTCGACATCGGCCGGGGTGAGCCCGGCGTCGGCCAGTGCGGCCCGGATCACCCTTTCCTGGGAGGGGCCGTTGGGGGCGGTCAGACCGTTGCTCGCGCCGTCGGAGTTGACGGCGCTGCCGCGGACCACGGCAAGGACCCGGTGCCCGTTGGCGCGTGCGTCGGACAGCCGCTCCACCAGCAGCATCCCGGCGCCTTCGCCCCAGCCCGTACCGTCCGCGTCGTCCGCGTACGCCTTGCAGCGCCCGTCCGGCGCGAGGCCTCGCTGGCGGCTGAACTCCAGGAAGGCCGCCGGCGTCGACATCACCGTGACGCCTCCCGCGAGCGCCAGGTCGCACTCCCCCGCGCGCAGCGCACGCGCCGCCCAGTGCAGAGCGACCAGGGACGACGAGCAGGCGGTGTCGACGGTGACGGTCGGCCCCTCCAGACCAAGGGTGTACGAGATGCGGCCGGAGACGACGCTGGCGGCATTTCCGGTGCCGAGGTAGCCGTCGACGTCTTCCGCCGACTCCCGCAACAGGGCCGAGTAGTCCTGGCCGTTCGTACCGGCGAAGACACCGGTACGGGAGCCCCTCAGCGTCCGGGGGTCGACGCCCGCGTGCTCCACGGCCTCCCAGCACACCTCCAGCAGCAGTCGCTGCTGCGGGTCCATCGCCAGCGCCTCGCGCGGCGAGATGCCGAAGAAGGCGGGATCGAACCGGTCGACGCCGCCCACGAAGCCGCCGGTGCGGGCGTAACTGGTGCCCTCGTGGCCGGGGTCCGGGTGGTACAGGGAGGCAAGGTCCCAGCCCCGGTCGACGGGGAAGCCGGTCACGCCGTCGCCGCCCGAGGCGAGCAGGTCCCACAGCGCCTCGGGCGTGTCGGCACCACCCGGGAACCGACAGGCCATGCCGACTATGGCGATGGGCTCGTCAGCGCCGGTGCGGGCGGTGGGGGCCGAGGCGGTCAGGGCCGGGGTGGACGGATCGCCGGACGGCAGGGACCGCAGCAGATGGACGGCGAGCGCGGCCGGGGTGGGGTGGTCGAAGACGACGGTGGGCGTGAGCCGCAGACCGGTCCGGCGTTCCAGCGCGTTCCGCAGATCCACCGCGGTCAGTGAATCGAAACCCAGGTCACGGAAGGCGCGTTCGGGATCGGCGGCCGGGGTTTCCGCGGAATGGCCGAGGACGGTGGCGACCTCCGACAGGATCAGGCGGAGGACGGCGGCCGGACGCTCGGACAACGGCAGCGCGGCGAGGGTCCGGGCCAGGTGGCCGCCCGGGCGGGCGGCCCTCGCGGTACGGCGTGCGGGGGCGGCGGGGTCGCGCAGCAGGGCGGGTGCGGGAGCGGCGGCGCGCGCGGCCGCCAGGTCCAGCCGGACCGGTAGCAGCACGGCTCGGTCCTGTGCCAGAGCGAGGTCGAGCAGGGACAGGGCATCGGCGGTCGGCAGCGGCGCGACACCCGCACGCGCCATCCGGGTGCGGTCGGCTGCGCCGAGCCCGGCCGTCATCCCGCTGTCGGCGGCCCAGAGGCCCCAGCCGAGGGCGGTGGCGGGGCGGCCCTGCGCTCGCAGTGAGGCGGCCATCGCCTCCAGGAAGGCGTTGGCGGCGGCGTAGTTGCCCTGGCCGGGACCGCCGAACGTGGCAGCCGCGGACGAGAACAGCACGAACGCCGACAGCTCCATGTCCCGTGTCAGCCGCTCCAGATGGACGGCGGCGTCGGCCTTGGGCCGCAGTACTGCGGACAGCCGCGACGACGTCAGGGCGGGGATCACCCCGTCGTCGATCACCCCGGCGGCATGGAAGACGGCACCGAGCGGATGCTGCTGCGGTACGGACGCCAGCAGCGCGGACAGCTCGGCGGGATCGGCGACGTCGCAGGCGGCGGTCCTCACCTGGGCACCCGCTTCTGCGAGTTCGGCGCGCAGTGCGGCGGAACCGGGCGCGTCCGGGCCGCGACGGCTCGCGAGAAGAAGATGGCGCACGCCGTGCGCGGCGACCACGTGCCGGGCGAGGGCCGCGGCGACGGTGCCGCCCGCTCCGGTGATCAGCACGGTCCTCTCCGGATCGAGAACGGGCGCTGCAGAGCCGTCCGGCACGTGGCGGACGAGTCGGGCGGCGTAGGTGCGGCCGGCCCGCAGGGCGATCTCCGTCTTTCCGGCATCCACGGCGTCGGCGAGGGAGGCGAGGAGGGACTCTCCGCCTGGGCTGGTGCGGGCATCCGGGTCGGCGTCCGTGTCCACGGGCGTGTCGGCTTCGCCCGGCGTGCCGGTGCTCACGGGCGTGTCGGCTTCGCCCGGCGTGTTGCCCGCGCCCACGGGCGTGTCGATGTCCACGAGCAGGAAGCGCCCCGGGTTCTCCGACTGCGCGGAGCGCACCAGACCGCGTACGGCTGCCGAGGCGAGGTCGGCGACCGGCTCGCCGGGCCGGACGGCCACCGCGTTCCGCGTGGTGACGACCAGCCGCGCGTCGGCCGTCCGCTCGTGGGCCTGCCAGCGCTGCAACATCGCCAGGGCTCGGGAAGCCGCATCATGCACGGCGGCGGGCAGTTCCGCACCGTCGTCCCGACATGTCACGAAGACCAGTTCCGGCGCGGTGCCGCCGGTGTCGTCGAAGGCCGTGAGGCACGCGTCCAGGTCCGGGTACCGTTCGGCGTCCGCCAGGGCCGGTCCCTCACCCACGACGGCCACCCGGGGCCGGCGCACGGGCCGTACGGCGGCGGGCAGTTCGGTCCACTCGACGGCGAACAGGTCGTCACCCGGCGTGCCCGGGGCGGGCAGCGACAGTTCGTCGGCCGGGGTGAGACCCACCGCGCCGACGGCCGCGACCGGGGCGCCCGACTCGTCGGCCAGGTCCAGCGACAGTTCCCCGCCGGGCAGACGCCGCATCCGGATCCGCAGCGCCTCCGGGGAGGCCGCGTACAGGGTGCAGTCCCTCCAGGTCGCGGCGAAGCCGCCGGGGTGCCCGAGCGCGCGGGCCATGTGCAGGGCCGCGTCAAGCAGCGCCGGGTGCAGCGCGACGCGCAGCGCGTCCGCCCGGAACTCCTCCGGTACGGCGACCTCGGCGTACACCGCGTCCTCGGCCCGCCATACGCCGGTGAGACCACGGAACGCGGGTCCGTGGTCGAGTCCTCGCGCCCTCAACTCCTCGTAGATGTACTCGACTTCGTCGGAATCGAGTGCCTGGGCGCCGGACGGCGGCCAGATGCCGTCGAGTTCGTCCTGCCGCTGGTGGTCCGGCAGGGCTTCGGCCGGTGCCAGGACTCCGCGGGCGTTGCAGATCCAGGGCCGTTCCGAGTCGCCGGCGCCCGCGGGGCCCGCACCGGTCGCAGCGGGCCGGGAGTAGCAGGCGAACGGCCTGACGCCGTCCTGTTCCGGTCCGTCGAGCACGACCTGGATCTCGACGGGCACGCGGCCGTTGAGGACGAGGGGCTGCTCCTGACCGAGTTCGACGACATGGTGACACCCGGCTCGGCCGCCGAGATGCAGGGCGAAGTCGAGGTACGCGGCCGTGGGCAGCACGACGGTGCCGGTCACCGTGTGGTCGGCCAACCAGGGGTGGGCGCTTGTGGAGAGCACCGTGGTGGAGAGCACGGCTGAGGAGTCCGCCAGGGTCACCGCTGCGCCGAGCAGCGGATGCACTCCCCCGCGCCGTCCGCTGCCCGGGACCGGATCGAGCCAGTAGCGGCTCCGCTGGAAGGCGTAGGTGGGCAGGTCGACGCTGCGGGCGCCGGGGAACAGCGCGGGCCAGTCCGGGCTCTGCCCGGCTACGTGCAGCGCGCCGACGGCCGCGAGCAGACTCGCCGCCTCCGACCCGTCCTTGCGCAACACCGGCACCACCACGCGGCGGTCGTCGTCGAGCAGGATGCGGGCGAGAGCGGTGAGTGTGCCGTCGGGCCCGAGTTCGACGAAGCGGGTCACCTTGCTCTGCGCGAGGGTGCGTACGGCGTCGGCGTAGCGGACGGTCCGGCGGACGTGCTCAACCCAGTAGTCCGGCGTGCACAGTTCCTCGGCCGTCACGGTTTCACCGGTGACCGTGGACACCATCGGAAGGTAGGGCCGCTCGTACGCGAGCTCTTCCGCCACCACCCGGAACTCGTCCAGCATCGGCTCCATCAACGGCGAGTGGAAAGCATGACTCACCCGCAGGACGGTCGTCTTGCGGTCCTGCGCGCGGAAACCCTCCGCGATCTCCTCCACCGCATCCGACTCACCCGCGATCACCACCGCCTGCGGCCCGTTGACCGCGGCGATGTCCACCCGCCCGTCCAGCAGCGGCAGCACCTCCTCCTCGCAGGCCGCCACCGCCACCATCGCACCGCCCCCCGGCAGCGCCTGCATCAACCGACCCCGCGCGGCGACCAGACGACACGCATCCGCCAGCGACCACACCCCCGCCACATGCGCCGCCGCCAACTCACCGATCGAATGCCCGGCCAGCACATCCGGCCGCACACCCCACGACTCCAGCAACCGGAACAACGCCACCTCAAACGCGAACAACGCAGGCTGCGCGAACTCCGTACGATTCAGCCGCTCCGCATCCCCACCGGAATCGCCGAAGACGACCTCCCGCAGGCTGAACGGGAGTTCCGCGTCCACCGCGTCGAAGGCGTCCGCGAAGACGGGGTACGCCTCGTACAACTCCCGCCCCATGCCCAGGCGTTGGGCGCCCTGGCCCGCGAAGAGGAACGCCGTACGGCCACGAACCACCGCACCCCGAACCACCCGCGCATCCGGCTCCCCCGCCGCCAGCGCCGCCAGCCCCGACCGCAGCTCACCCACATCCCAACCCACGACCACCGCACGGTCCTCGAACACCGACCGCGTCACCGCGAGCGAGAACCCCACATCAGCCGCAGACCGGCCCTCCCC
>NZ_JBFAYQ010000083.1:0-7936 GCF_040681345.1 Streptomyces sp. NPDC051776
CATCTGCTGCTGGCCAGCCGTCGTGGCCTTGATGCGCCCGGTGCCGTTGAACTCGTCGGCGAGCTTGCCGAGTTGGGTGCCGGTGTCGAGGTGGCCGCCGTGGACGTCGCGGACCGGGACGAGCTCGCCGGCGTGTTGCAATCGATCCCCTTCGGTCATCCGCTTACGGCGGTGGTGCATACCGCGGGGATCGTCGATGACGGTGTCGTAGGTTCCCTGACTCCGGAGCGCATGTCCCGGGTCATGCGACCGAAGGCGGATGCCATGGTGCATCTGCATGAGCTGACTCACGATGCTGATCTGTCGGCGTTCGTGGTCTTCTCCTCCGTCGCGGGCACGTTCGGCGGTGCGGGGCAGGCCAACTACGCGGCCGCCAATGCCTTCCTCGACGCTTTCGCTGCAAGGCGCCGTTCGTCCGGTCTTCCGGCCACTTCCCTGGCCTGGGGCCCTTGGGCACCCGGCGCGGGCATGACCGCCGACCTCACCGAAGCCGACCTGCGCCGCATGGCACGCGGCGGCATGCGGCCGCTCACCGCCCAGCAGGGACTCGGCGCCCTGAACGCGGCGTTGCGGCGCACCGAACCGGCCCTCGTACCGATCGCGCTCGACCGCCGTACACTCCGGGACCGGCAGGCGGTCACGGCGCTGCCCGCCATGCTGCGGAGCCTCGCCGTCACACCGGCGCGACGCACGGCGGCCGTGGCGGGCGAGGACGCGGGGGAGACCTTCCGGGCCAGGCTCGCGGCCTTGCCGCATTCCGAGCGGGCGACGGCGGTCCTGGACCTCGTACGTGCCCAGACCGCAACGGTGTTGGGGCACGCGAGCCCGGACACCGTCGAGGCCGGCCAGGACTTCCGCGGCCTCGGCATCGACTCGCTGACGGCCGTCGAACTGCGCAACCGCCTCAACGCGGCGACCGCTCTCCGGCTCCCGGCGACCCTGGTGTTCGACTATCCGTCGCCGCAGGCGCTCGCGCGGCACATCGTCGCCGAACTGCTCGACGACGCCGTACCCGGGACCGGTGTCGACGCCGTGCCCGCGACCGGTACGGCGGCCCCGGCCGTCCGCGCCGCCGGCCAGGCCGAGGACGAGCGGATCGCGATCGTGGCGATCGGCTGCCGTTTCCCCGGCGGCGTGCGCGGCCCGGAGGACTTCTGGCGGCTGCTGGCCGACGGGGTGGACGCGATCGGCCCCCCGCCCGCGGACCGCGGCTGGCACGCGGACGGGATCCAGGGCGGATTCCTCCACGACGCCGCCGACTTCGACGCGGACTTCTTCGGGATCTCGCCGCGCGAGGCCCTGGCCATGGACCCGCAGCAGCGGCTGCTGCTGGAAATCTCCTGGGAGGCTCTGGAGCGGGCGGCCATCGACCCGCGCCGCCTCCACGGTTCGCGTACGGGAGTCTTCGTCGGTACGAACTACCAGGGGTACGGGTCCGCGGCGCACGTCGTCCCGGCCGACGCCCAGGGGCAGCTGATGACCGGGCACGCGGCGAGCGTGGCCTCGGGCCGTGTCGCCTACGCGCTGGGCCTGGAGGGACCGGCGGTCACCGTGGACACCGCCTGCTCGTCCTCCCTCGTGGCACTGCACTGGGCGGCGCAGTCGCTGCGGTCCGGCGAGTGCGATCTCGCGCTGGCCGGAGGGGTGACGGTGATGGCGACGCCGGGTGCGTTCGCCGAGTTCGACCGGCAGGGCGGGCTGGCCGGCGACAACCGGTGCAAGGCCTTCTCGGACGACGCCGACGGCACCGGCTGGGGCGAGGGTGCCGGCATCGTGCTGCTGGAGCGGCTCTCCGACGCCCGGCGCAACGGCCACCCGGTGCTCGCCGTGGTCCGGGGCAGTGCGATCAACTCGGACGGCGCCTCCAACGGGCTGACTGCCCCGAACGGTCCCTCGCAGCAGCGGGTCATCCGGGCCGCGCTGGCGGCGGGCGGACTGACCCCGGCCGACGTCGACGCGGTGGAGGCGCACGGCACCGGTACGTCACTGGGCGATCCGATCGAGGCGCAGGCGCTGCTAGCCACCTATGGGCAGGAGCGTGAACGGCCGCTGTGGCTCGGCTCGGTGAAGTCGAACATCGGTCACACCCAGGCCGCCGCCGGTGTCGCGGGGGTCATCAAGACGGTGCTGGCGATGCGGCACGGGACGCTGCCGGAGACGTTGCACCTCGCCCGGCCGACCACGCACGTGGACTGGACGGCGGGCCGGATCGAGCTGCTGGCCGCTTCGGAGCCCTGGCCGGAGACGGGACGCCCGCGGCGCGCGGCCGTGTCGTCGTTCGGTATCAGCGGCACCAACGCTCATGTCGTCCTCGAGGAAGGTGCCGACGAGCACTCCGCCGACGACGGGGCCCTCGGGCAGCGCCCCGCCGACAACCGTTCCCACGGCGAGCACTCCACCGACAACCGGTCTCCCGGCGAGCACCCCGCCGATGAGGCGGGGGCCGTCGGCCCCGTCGCCTGGCCCCTCAGCGCACGGTCGGCCGCCGCACTGCGCGGGCAGGCCGAGCGGCTGCGCGCCCACCTGACCGCCCGTCCCGGAGCGGACCCGGGCGAAGTGGCGCACTCGCTGGCCACCGCCCGTGCCCTGTTCGAGCACCGGGCCGTCGTCGTCGCCGAGGACCATGAGGAACTCCTCGCCGGGCTGGCCGCACTCGGCCGTGACGAGGACGCCGCGAGCGTGGTGCGCGGCCGGACCGGGCCATGCGGCCGTACGGCGTTCCTGTTCAGCGGGCAGGGATCGCAGCGGCCCGGAATGGGCCGGGACCTCATCAACCGGTTCCCGGTGTACGCAGAGGCGTGTCGCCGCGTCTGTGACGCGTTCGACGCGCATCTGGACGTTCCGCTGGCCGACGTCGTGACGGCCGGGGAGGGCACGGGACCGGCAGCGCTGCTGGACCGCACCGCGTACACCCAGCCCGCACTCTTCGCCGTGCACGTGGCGCTGTACGAGCTGGTGCGCTCCTGGGGCGTGACGCCCGACGCGCTGATGGGGCACTCCATCGGCGAGCTGTCCGCCGCGTACGTCTCCGGGGTGCTGTCCCTGCCGGACGCGTGCGCGCTGGTCGCAGCCCGCGGCCGGCTGATGGAGGCGCTGCCCGAGGGCGGCGCGATGGCCGCAGTGCAAGCGTCCGAGGAGGAGGTGGCGCCACTGGTGGCGGGACGCGATGACCGCATCGGCATCGCCGCCGTCAACGGGCCGACGGCGGTGGTGATCTCCGGCGACGCGGACGCCGTGTCGGACATGGCTGATCATTTCGTCGCGTTGGGCCGAAAGACTAGGCGTTTGCGGGTCAGCCATGCGTTTCACTCGGCGCATATGGACGCGATGCTTGCGGAGTTCGACGAGGTCGCGCGCGGTGTCCGGTACGACGCGCCCGCGATCCCGGTCGTCTCCAACGTGACGGGGAACAGGGCCACGAAGGCCGAGCTGACGTCCCCCGAGCACTGGGTGCGGCACGTGCGGCAGACCGTGCGCTTCGCCGACGGTGTGCGCCGCCTGCGGGAGGACGGCGTCGGCACCTTCGTCGAACTCGGCCCGGACGGATCGCTGACCGCCATGACCCTCGACACCCTGGAGCAGCCCGCGGAGCACCGGCCGGAGCAGCCGGCGGACCACGCCGTCGCCGTCTCTGTGCTGCGCCGGGGCCGACCGGAGCCGGTCGCCGCACTCCTGGCCGCCGCGGCCCTGCATGTGCGCGGGCTCGCCGCCGCGCCGACCGGACTGACCGCCCCCGCCCGTACGGTGGAGCTGCCGACGTACGCGTTCCAGCGCAGCCGCTACTGGTTGGAGGCCGCCGTCGAGCCGGCCGAGGTGCGGGGCGAAGGCGGCGGGGCCGACGAAGAGTTCTGGGCCGCCGTCGAGCAGGGTGATCTCGGCGAACTGACCGAGCGTCCCGATCTCGGCGGCGACACGCCGCTCAGCGAAGTGCTGCCCGCCCTGACGTCCTGGAGGCGCCGTCGCCGCGAACGTTCCGCGCTGGACTCCACCGCGTACACGGTGGCCTGGCGGCCGGTGCCGGACGGCCCGCCGCCGGTCCTGTCGGGCACCTGGCTGCTGGCGCTGCCCGCCACGAGGGCCGGGGATCCCTGGACGGATGAACTCGCCGAGGGCCTGAGCGCGTACGGTGCGCAGATCGTGCCGGTCACGGTGGACTGCACGCTTGCCGACCGTGACCTGCTCGCGGACACCCTGCGCACCCTTCCCGAACGGGACTCCCTGCGGGGGGTGCTGTCGCTGCTGGCGCTGGACGAGGGTCCCGCGGTCACCGGCCCGTACGGAACAGCCGCCGACACGACCGCCACCCCACCCGGCCTGGCGGCGCTCCTCGCCCTGACGCAGGCACTGGGCGACGTGGAGATCGGTGCTCCCTTGTGGTGCGCCACCACCGGGGCGGTCGCCGCCACCGACCGGGAGAGCGTGACCTCGCCGACACAGGCCGCCGCCTGGGGCCTCGGCCGGGTCGCCGCGCTCGAACAGCCGCAGCGCTGGGGCGGCCTCGTCGACCTACCCGCCGATCTCGACGGCCGGACCGCCGAACGGCTCGCCGCACTGCTGTCAGGCACGATCGAAGAGGACCAGGCCGCCATACGGGCCGCCGGTGTCTTCGCCCGCCGTCTGGTGCACGCGCCGTCCCCCGGGCGGGCCGGCACGCAGCGCCTCCCCGAGTGGGAATGCGCGGGCGAGACGGTGCTCATCACCGGCGGAACCGGTGCGCTCGGTACCCGTGTCGCCCTCCGGCTCGCGGAGCGCGGCGCCCGTCACCTGGTGCTCGCCGGCCGGCGCGGCCCGGACGCCGACGGCGCCGAATCCTTGCGGGCCGCACTCGTCGCGGCGGGCGCCGACGTGACACTGGCCGCCTGCGACACCGCCGATCCCGACGCCCTCGCGGCACTGCTGGCCGCGCACCCGGTCGACGCGGTGGTGCACGCCGCCGGCGTCCTGGACGACGGACTGCTGGAGTCCCTGACACCGGAACGTCTGGAAGCGGTGCTGCGGCCGAAGCTGGCCGCGGCCCGCAATCTCGACCGGCTCACGCGCGACCGCGAGCTGTCGGCGTTTGTGATGTTCTCCTCCCTCGCCGGTACCGTCGGCTCGGCCGGCCAGGGCAACTACGCCGCCGCCAACGCCTACTTGGACGCGCTCGCCGCGCGGCGCCGAGCCGAAGGACTGCCTGCCACCGCCGTGGCGTGGGGCCCGTGGGCCGGTGGCGGAATGGCGGCCGGTGGCTCCGAGGCCGAAGCTCGGCTTCGGGGCGGGGGCGTCGTCCCACTCGACCCCGATACGGCGCTCGCCGCCCTCGAGCGGGCGGTGGCGCGCGCGGATGCCGCGCTGACCGTTGCCGAGCTGGACTGGGACCGCTTCGTCGTCGGCTTCACCGCCGTGAGGCCCGCGCCGCTGCTCGCCGAACTGCCCGAAGCGCAGGCCGTGTTGCGGCAGGACTCGAAGCAGGGCGGCGGTGCCGGGACGCCGGACGGTGCGCTGCGCGCCCGGCTCGCCGGGCTCACCGAGGCCGAGCAGGAGCGGCTGCTGATCCAGCTCGTACGCGGCCATGTCGCCACCGTGCTGGGGCACGGCTCCGCCGACGCGGTCGACACCGACCGTGCTTTCACCGAGCTCGGCTTCGACTCGCTGATGGCGGTGGAGCTGCGCAACCGGCTCGGAGTGGCCGCCGGACTCCAACTGCCCGCCACGCTCCTGTTCGACCAGCCCACGCCGCGCGCCCTCGCCAGCCACCTGAGAGCGCTGACCGACACCGAAGGCGGCGGTACGCCCGTGCTGGACGCCCTCGACCGGTTGGAGAAGGCGCTGGCCGGGCTCGGCGAGGACGACGCGCAGCGCAGCCGGATCGCCTCCCGCCTGCTGGGTCTCGCCTCCCGCTGGACCGGCCGGGGCGAGACGCCGCCCGACGGGAAGGGCGACGCAGCCGAAGACCTCCGGGACCGGATCGATTCCGCCGGCGCGGAGGAGATCTTCGCCCTCATCGACAACGACCTCGACCTCTCATGACCGGCCGGACGACGGGCACGGGACGCCGGACCGGGAGAGCCGACCGGGGCGAGGGCCACCGGCCGCCCGTTCACGGGCACGGGCAGCGCACCGGCCGGAACGACCACGAGCACCGGCCCCCTGGCCGCGACCACCGTCCGCCGGGCCGCGACCACCGGCAGCGGGGCCGCGACCACCGTCCGCCGGGCCGCGACCACCGGCAGCGGGGCCGCGACCACCGTCCGCCGGGCCGCGACCACCGTCCGCCGGGGCGCGGCCCCAGCCCGCGCACCGGCCGTGACGGTCGGCTCCACGACCACCGCCGCGACCGGCACGACCTTCAGGGCGGGTGAGTACGCGTGAACGAGCAGGAAAAGCTCCTCAGCTACCTCAAGAAGGTCACCGGCGATCTGCACGAGACCCGCAAGCGGCTGCGCGAGGCGGAGTCCGCGTCCCGCGAACCGGTCGCCATCGTCGCGATGAGCTGCCGTTTCCCCGGCGGCGCCGATTCGCCCGAGGAGCTGTGGGAACTGCTCGGCTCCGGCGGCGACGCCATGACCGAATGGCCCGCCGACCGGGGCTGGAACCTCGCCGACCATTACGATCCCGAGCCCGGTCGCCCCGGCAGGACGTACTGCACCGTCGGCGGCTCCCTCCCCGGGGCCGGTGACTTCGACGCCTCCTTCTTCGGGATATCGCCGCGTGAGGCGCTGGCGATGGACCCGCAGCAGCGGCTGCTGCTGGAGATCTCCTGGGAGGCGTTCGAGCGGGCGGGCATCGACCCGGCGTCCCTGCGCGGCTCCCGCACCGGTGTCTTCGCAGGCACCAACGGGCAGGACTACCCGGCTCTCCTGCTGGCCTCGCAGGAGAGCCTGGAGGGCCACGTCGGGACCGGCAACGCCGCCAGCGTCGTCTCCGGGCGCATCTCCTACACCCTCGGCCTGGAAGGGCCCGCCGCCACCGTCGACACCGCCTGCTCCTCCTCGCTCGTCGCCCTGCACCTGGCCGTACGGGCGCTGCGCGCGAGGGAGTGCGACCTGGCCCTCGCCGGCGGCGTCACCGTGATGTCGACCCCCGGTCTCTTCCTGGAGTTCAGCCGGCAGCGGGGCCTTGCCCCCGACGGCCGCTGCAAGGCCTTCGCCGAGGCAGCCGACGGCACCGGCTGGGCCGAAGGGGCGGGGATGCTGCTGGTGGAACGCCTCGCCGACGCACGCCGTCTCGGGCATCCGGTGCTCGCCGTGGTCCGTGGCAGCGCGGTCAACCAGGACGGTGCCTCCAACGGCCTCACCGCCCCCAACGGCCCGTCCCAGCAACGCGTCATCTGGCAGGCGCTCGCCGACGCCCAGCTGTCCACCGCCGATGTCGACGCGGTCGAGGCGCACGGCACCGGTACGACCCTGGGCGATCCGATCGAGGCGCAGGCGCTGCTCGCCACCTACGGGCAGGACCGCGAACGGCCGCTGTGGCTGGGCTCGATCAAGTCCAACATCGGGCACACCCAGGCCGCCGCCGGTGTCGCCGGCGTCATGAAGATGGTGCTGGCCATGCGGCACGGCCTGCTGCCCCGTACGCTCCACGTCGACCGGCCCACCACCCACGTCGACTGGACAGCGGGCCGCGTGGAACTGCTCACCGAGGCACGTCCCTGGCCCGCGGGCGACCGGCCGCGTGTGGCGGGCGTCTCCTCCTTCGGTGTCAGCGGCACCAACGCCCATGTCATCCTCGAACAGCCCGCGGAGGAAGGGCGGGAGCCGGCACGGCCCGCTCCCGAACCGTCGGAGTCCACCGACCGACCCGCCCTCCAAGTCTCCGGTTCCGCCGAGCGTCCCGCCCTCCAAGTCTCCGGTTCCGCCGAGCGTCCCGCCCTCCAAGTCTCCGGTTCCGCCGAGCGTCCCGCCCTCCAAGTCTCCGGTTCCGCCGAGCGTCCCGCCCTCCAAGTCTCCGGTGC
>NZ_JBFAYQ010000083.1:8033-12011 GCF_040681345.1 Streptomyces sp. NPDC051776
TTCCGCCGACCGACTCGGCCACCCTGGCTCCGAGCCGGCCGACCGTCCCGCCTCGCCCGGGGCTCGCGCCACACTGCCGTACGTCGTCTCAGCGCGCGGCGGCGCCGCGCTGCGCGCCCAAGCCGCAGCCCTGCACGCCAGGCTGCGCGCCGACGACGCGCCGGCTCGGCGCGACGTGGCCTGGTCGCTTGCCGCCACCCGTTCCGCCTTCGAACACCGCGCCGTGCTGCTCGCCGACGACGGCGCGGAACTCCTGCGCGGTCTGGAAGCGCTGGCGGCGGACGCACCGTCCGCCGGGCTCGTACGGGGCGTGGCCGACGTGGACGGCCGTACCGTCTTCGTCTTCCCCGGCCAGGGGTCCCAGTGGTCCGGTATGGCCACCGAACTCCTCGACGCCGACCCGGAGTTCCGCGAGCACTTCACCACCTGCGCGGCGGCCGTCGAGAATTGGGTCGACTGGTCCGTCGAGGCGGTCCTGCGGGGCACGGACGGCGCACCCGCCCTCGACCGCGTGGACGTGGTCCAGCCCCTGCTGTTCGTGACGATGGTCTCCCTCGCCCGGCTCTGGGAGACCCGCGGGGTGCGCCCCGACGCCGTCCTCGGCCACAGCCAGGGCGAGATCGCCGCCGCCTGCGTCGCCGGGGGCCTGACCCTGGACGACGCGGCCCGGGTGGTCGTCCTGCGCAGCAGGGCCATCACCGCTCTCGCCGGCAGCGGCGGCATGGCGTCCGTGCTGCTGCCCGAAGCCGAGGTCGAGGAGCGGCTGGCCCGCTGGGAGGGGCGGATCTCGGTGGCGGCCGTCAACGGGCCTGCCTCCGTGGTCGTCTCCGGTGACGCCGACGCCGTACGCGACCTGGTCGCCGATCTGACCTCCACGGGCGCCCAGGCCCGGCAGATCCCCGTCGACTACGCCTCCCACTCCTCCCAGGTCGAGCAGATCCGCGAGCGGCTCCTGACCGACCTCGCCCCTCTGCGGCCGCGGACCGCGGCCGTGCCGTTCTTCTCCACCGTCACCGGCGACCGGCTGGACACCGAACGACTCGACGCCCCCTACTGGTACGACAACCTGCGCCGCACCGTCCGCTTCGCCGACGCCCTGCGCGCCCTGGCCGCGGAGGACTTCCGCGTCTTCGTCGAGTCCAGCCCGCACCCGGTCCTCACGGCCGCCGTCCGCGACACCCTCGACGAGACCGGCGGCACCGGCACCGTGGTCACCGGTACGCTGCGCCGCGGCGAAGGCGGGCCGCGCCGCTTCCTGGCCTCCCTGGCAGAGGTGAGCGTGCGCGGCGGCGCAACCATCGACTGGCCGGCCCTCATCGGGGCCGGCACCCGCGTCGACCTGCCCACGTACGCCTTCCAGCGCCGCACGTACTGGCCCGCGCCCGCCCGGCTCGACGGGGACGCGGCGACCAGCGGCAGGGACCTCGACTCAAGGTTCTGGGAGTCCGTCGAGAACGGTGAGGCCGAGGCCCTGGCCACCGCTCTCCACCTCGAACAGGACACGCTCGCGACCGTCCTGCCCGCCCTCAGCGACTACCGCAGGCGCAGCCGTGAGAACGCCACCGCCGATGCCTGCCGCTACCGCGTCGGCTGGAAGCCCCTGCCCGCCACCTCCGCCCCCGTACTGCGCGGCAGTTGGCTTGTCGTCCTGCCCGCCGCCCACGAGGACCCGGGCCACCCCGGCCACGCCCTCACCACCGCTGTCGTCGACACCCTCACCCGCGCCGGCGCCGACGCGGTCACCGTCCCGGTCGCACCGCACGACGACCGGGAGACGATCGCCGCCCTCCTCCGTGCCACCGGCCAGGGCCGGCCCCAGGCCGTACTGTCCCTGCTCGCCCTCGACGAGGAGGACCACGAAGGGCTGCCCGGCCTGCCCCGCGGCTTCTCCGCCACGGTCGCCCTCGTCCAGGCGCTCGACGATCTCGGTCAGGAGGCACCCGTCTGGTTCGCCACCCGTGGCGCCGTCGCCACCGGCCGGGGCGAGACCGTCGACGCGCCGCAGCAGGCTCTCGTCTGGGGCTTCGGACGCGTCGTCGCCCTCGAACAGCCCCAGCGCTGGGGCGGCTTGCTCGACCTGCCGACGACTCTCGACCGCACGGCGGCCGAACGGCTCACCGCCGCCCTCGCCGGAGTCGGCCAGGAGGACCAGCTCGCCGTCCGTGGCACCGGCCTCCTCGCCCGCCGCCTCACCCGCGCGGCAACGGGCGGCCTGGGCGCATGCCGCGACTGGACCCCCACCGGCACCGCCCTCGTCACCGGCGGCACCGGCGCCCTCGGCCGCCAGGTCGCCCGCAGGCTCGCCCGCCAGGGCGCCCCCGGACTCCTGCTCGTCAGCCGTACGGGCCCCGATGCCCCCGGCGCGGCCGAACTCCGGGACGAACTCACCGAACTCGGCGCCGGACACGTCGAGATCGCCTCCTGCGACATCGCGGACCGGGACCAGCTCGCCGCCCTGCTGGCCGCCATCCCCGCCGAACGACCGCTCACCGCCGTCTTCCACACCGCCGCAGTTCTGCGCGACGGCGTGATCACGACCCTCACCCCCGGCCGGCTCGCCGAGGTGCTGCGCGTCAAGGTCGGTGGCGCCCGGAACCTCGACGCTCTCACCGCCGATCTCGATCTGTCCGCGTTCGTTCTCTTCTCCTCCACCGCGGGAACGATCGGCGCACCCGGACACGCCAACTACGCGCCCGGCAACGCCCTGCTGGATGCCCTCGCCCAGCAGCGCCGCTCCCGGGGCCTGCCCGCCACCGCCATCGCCTGGGGCCCCTGGGCGGACGGAGGCATGGCCGAGGGATCGGTCGGCGAACGCCTCAAGCGACACGGCGTCCGCCCCATGAACCCCGAACTCGCCCTCGGCGCCCTGCAACAGGCCCTCGACCACGACGACACCACCCTCGCCGTGACCGACATCGACTGGGACCTGTTCGCCCACGCCTACACCACGGCCCGCCCCCGGCCGTTCCTCGACGACCTGCCGGACGCCCGGCGCGCTCTGGCCGCCCGCCGTACGCCGCACGGGGACCCCCGGCACGCAGGCGACGCGGACACCCCTGACAGCCGTGATCTCACCCGGCAACTCGCGGCACTGGCCGAACCGGAGCAGCGAGCCGCCCTCGAGGAACTCGTTCGCGCCCATGTCGCCGTCGTCCTCAACCACACCGGTCCGCAGGACGTCGAACCCACCCGCTCCTTCCGCGAACTCGGCTTCGACTCCCTCACCGCAGTGGAACTCCGCAACGCCCTCAGCGGGGTCCTGGACCGCCCCCTGCCGGCCACCCTCGTCTTCGACTACCCCACCCCGACGGACCTCGCGGAACACCTCCGCACCGCCCTCGCCCCGGCCACCGCCCTCGCCCCGGCCCCCGCCGGCATCCCGGCCGACGGGCTCCCAGCGCCCCGCGCCTGCGACGACGACCCGATCGTGATCACCGCGATGAGCTGCCGCTTCCCCGGCGGGGTGAGCACTCCGGAGGAGTTCTGGCAGCTGCTCGCGGACGGTACGGACGCCATCACCGACTGGCCCGACGACCGCGGCTGGGACATCGACGCCCTCTACGATCCCGAGCCCGGCGTGCCCGGCAGGACCAGCAGGCGCGGCGGCGGATTCCTCGACCACGCCGCCGACTTCGATCCCGGCTTCTTCGGTGTCTCTCCGCGTGAGGCGCTGGCGATGGATCCGCAGCAGCGGCTGCTGCTGGAGCTGGCGTGGGAGGCGTTCGAGAGGGCCGGGATCGATCCGCTGTCGCTGCGCGGCTCCCGCACCGGCGTCTTCGCCGGAACCAACTACCAGGACTACGCGTCCCGTCCGCTCGACCCCGCAACGGCCGACGAGGTCGCGGGACATCTCGGCACGGGGAACTCCGCGAGCGTGATGTCGGGCCGGGTGTCGTACACGTTGGGGCTGGAGGGTCCGGCGGTGACGGTGGACACGGCGTGTTCGTCGGCGCTGGTGGCGTTGCATCTGGCGGTGCA
>NZ_JBFAYQ010000084.1:0-11657 GCF_040681345.1 Streptomyces sp. NPDC051776
AAACAGGATCAGGCTGCCCATCAAGATCAGCACTCATGTCCACCGTGACTGTCGCCAACCCCCACCTTCGTGCTCATGCAGAGAGTCGTCCAACAGTCTTGGTGTTGGACAGGAATACCCCGAGTTTGACTTCGGTGCCGTCTTCGAGCCGTTCTACGTGCCCCCTGGGGACGGTCACAGAGCCTGTTCGGGCTTTGTACTGTGCCAGGGCCGCAACCCCCCGCTCGAAGGCCCCTGAGCCGCCCCTGGAGGCCTTCACGGGCGCTTCCTGCTCGGGCGGTAGCGGCTGGATGCCGAGCTGGGCCATGAGCTCGCGCTGCCCGTCCTTCAGCCCTTCCCAGGCCGTGTGCTGGCGCTGCCGGTGGAGCCATTTGCCGATGTCCATCCCGTGGACCGTGACGCCGGGCGGGACGTCGACCGGGCCGGTCTCCTCGCGCAGGAGCTCGTGCAGGGCGGCGTAGTGGCGTTGCCAGTCCGCCGGCCAGGCCGGGTTCCAGTGCTCGTCCACGGCCTCCAGCGCGGCCTTCCACTCGGGCCGGTCCGCCAGCGCGCCGGGCCGGCGGAGGTTGGACAGCCACTGCCCAACAGGCCGGTCCAACGCGGTCGCCGACCGCGGCGCGCACAGCGTCCAGTGCTCCTCGTAGTAGGCACGAGCCGCTTCAAGGTTCTCCTGGAACCGCTCATCAGCCACCGACCACACCATGCCGAGTGCCTCCAGCCGCTCCGCGCGCTTGCCGACCATCTCCCCGGCCCCGTAGGCGCGCCGCTGCTCGGCGACCCACTGCCCGAGCGGGTAGGCGCCTTCCTTGTGCCCGTAGGGGACCCGGGCGTGGCCCTCGCGTTCGGTGTAGGTCTTGAGTTTGGCCCAGCCGCGGGCCCAGTCCTGCTTCTCGGTGTCGATCACGTTGAACGACACCCAGTCCGCGACCATCACCGGGTCCCGCGGGGCCGCAAAACGCAGCAGCAGCCGGGATTCTTCCTCACCATTGTCCGGCGCAGAACCGATATTCACGGACGGCTGCGCCACATCTTTCTGCGGTTCCTGCGGGACGGCGAGCAATTCGATGGCGTCTTCATCGTGTGCCCGCAGCCCTTGAAGCACATTCACCAACGGCCGGTACGAGCCGGAGGTGAACATGTCTTCCGGCTGCTCACCGGGCTGAAGGAATACCGGCACGATCAACGAGGCGAGCTTGCCTTCTCCCGGCTTCTGCCGCAGCGCCCGCCCGATGGCCTGGACGATGTCATGCGGAGCCCCCTTGGGATCGAGCAGCGCCACACAGTCCACCGCCCGAATGTCGACGCCCTCGCCCAGCACCCGGCAGTTGGAGAGCACCGCCCGCTGCGCGGTGGAGCCGAACGAGCCCAACACCCCCCGCCGCCGCTCGGGGACATGTTCGCCGCACAGCCAGTCCGCCCACACCCGCCTCGGATACGTCTCCGGGGCGTCGGCGTGCAGCTTCCCGGCCACGGCCACAAGGCCCTCGGCGTACGCCTGAGCCTCGATCGTCCGGTGATGGAAGGTGATGCAGGTCTGCAACCTGTGCTGGCTCATGGTGTGCAGCAACGCGGCCTGCAGTGCCCCGAGCCGCTGCCCCCGCACCTCCTCGCTACGCCGCTCCTCACCCATGAGCCGCTCAGGCGTGACCACCGGGTCCTCGAGCTCCATCACGATGATCTGGTAGCGGGCAAGCAGCCCCCGGGAGACCGCCGACGCCAGGCTGAGCTTGTAGAGCACCGGCCCGAACACGACCTCATCGTCCATCGAGGCCGCCATCTCCTTCGGCAGCGCATCCCGCACCCCCTCGGCCACCTCCCAGTGCGGGGGCCGCTCCTGCCAGATCCGCGGAGTCGCCGTCAGATACAACCGCCGCAACGCCGGAATGACGCCCTGGTCATGAATGGCCGCCCACGCCTTCCCCATCGACCCCGACGTCCGGTGCGCCTCATCCACCACAGCGAGGTCAAGCGAGGCCAGCTGCTGCCCGTAGAGGCCCTCGAAGGCCTCCGCCAGCACACCCAGAGACGCGTACGTCGCGTAGATGGTCACCGGCCCCTGGCCGTGCCACAACGCCAACTGCACGGGATTGGTGGTGGAGCGCACCTGCAGGTTCCACAGCTCCGGGTCGTCCCCGAGGCTGCACACCGCGACCGCCGGCCCGGTGTGCCCGGCCGCTCGCCACGCCTGGACGGTCTGGGTCAGAAGGTCCAGCGTCGGCACGAGAACGAGAATGCGGCCCTTGGGGACAAGGCGTTTCGCCGATGCCGCCGCGATGACGGTCTTTCCCGTTCCGCACGCGGCGTGCACCTGTCCGCGCAGGCCATGGAAGGGAATGCCGCCCGGCGGAACGTCGAGGCCGCGGACGATGGCGGCCACGGCCTCGATCTGATGGTCACGCAGTTTCACGACGATGCCCCGTAGACCGACCGGTGTGCGGCAGCTTCGGCCCTTTGCTTTGGGTTGCTGGTGTTTCACCGGGTCCACTCGTAGTCGCCGTCCGCGTCCCACACGGCGTCACGATCGCCCTCGAGCACGTCGTTTTCCTTGTCCTCGGTGAGGGCTTCGCGTGTCGTTCATGGCCCTCATGATGCCGCCACCTCCTGCCCCCGGGGGCGGATTTCACCGCGCCGCTCACCGGGTGAACAGATCGCCGCACCCAGGGTCGACATCCCCGCCCGCGGGCTGTTCTCGCACCGGCTTGGTCTCTTCTCTGGGCGGGTGGGCTCGGCTGGTGCTGTTGGGCGGTGAGCGGCTTGTTCCTTGAGTAGGGCCCCAGGGCTGGCGTGCTGCTGCCCCTTCTTGCTGAAGGTGTTGTGCCTTCAGCAAGAAGGGGCAGCGGTGGTGGCTGGGTCACGGTGCCGGGGTTGTTATCGGTAGTCCGAGCCGATGTTGGTGGAGCGGTCGATGGCGGCGCACCGGGTCTTCGAACTGCTGTTCGCGGTGGGCCTTCTGACCGCGGTCCGGTGCGGGCCAGGGGACAACAGCAGCGGCTCTGAGTCTCGGGCGGTGCCGACCGTGACGCTCAAAAGCGGGGAAAGCGTGGCCGGTCCCGGTGAGCGTGTGTGCGCGTGATACCCGCTGTCCCCGCTGTGATCAAGCACCGCCGCCACGCCGTGGATCCGTCCGAACGTACAGATCCGCTTCTTCGAGTGGGGTTGGCGGTATGCCGCCGCCCCCCTTGGTTGGAGGTGTTCCGTTTTCAGCAGCGGGCGTTGACCGTACAGACCCCGGCATGGCGAAAGGGCCTGTGTCCCGATCGGCTGCTCGGGACACAGGCCCTGGGCCCAGCCGGTGGCGGGTGCGCCCACTGGCTGGGGTCTTGGGCGGGTTTCCCCGCGAAGACCTTGGCGGTTCCGTTCAACGAGGGGTCCCGGGCGGGGTTTCACCTCGTTAGGCCGTTCGTGGGCCTCCGGCGCTCTGCCTGTGCGCGGCCCCGGCGTCCGGCGGCCGAGCCCGGGGCACCGGGTGGGCGTTGGGCTGCCGATGCACCTTGGTCTACCGGTAGTCCTAGCCGATGTTGGTTGAGCGGTCGACGGCGATGCACTGGGCCTTTGAGCTGCTGCCTGTGGCGGTGAGGGTGAGGTTGTTGGTGTTGCCGCAGCGGGTGTTCTGGCGGCCTTCTTGGGCGGTGTTCTGCTGGAAGAGGTCGGCTGTGGCGCTGCCGCCGGTGGCGCGGGCTCCGCCGCCGATGGTTTTGGTGTGGGCGTTGGTGGAGTGGTCGGTCTGCTTGCAGTTCACCTTGTACCGGCTGTTGTCGGTCAGGTCGATGTCGGTGTGGTTGCTGTTGCCGCAGGCCAGGTTCTGCCGGCCTTCCTGGGCGATGTTCTGCTGGAAGGCCTCAATGTCCTCGCCGGTGGTGCTGCCGCCGTTGGCTCGGGCGCCGCCGCCCTTGATGAAGGTCTTGTGGTTGAGGGAGCGGTCCTTGTTTTCGCAGCCGACCTTGGCCTGGCCGTCGCCGACATCGAGGGCCGTGTCGGTGAGCTCGCCGTTGATGCCGGCGCAGGTGTTGTTCTGGCGGCCTTCCTGGGCGATGTTCTGCTGGCCTACCTCAATGCCGTCGCCGGGACTGTCACTGCCTTCCGCTCGGGCGCCGCCCCCCTTCACCGTTGTCTTGTGGTTGACGGAAGCATCCTTGTTGTGGCAGCGCATCGTGGCCTGGCCGCCGGTGCCTACGTTGACGTCTGCGTCCTGGTTGATGTTGGTGCAGGCGTTGTTCTGGCGGCCTTCCTGGGCGATGTTCTGCTGGCCGAAGTCAACGTTGTCGCCTGTGGCGTTGCCGCCGCCGGCTCGGGCGCCGCCGCCCTTCACCGTTGTTGTGTGGTTGAACGAGGTGTCCTTGTTCCCGCAGCGACTGGCTAGCCGACCGCCGGTGACTTCAATGGTCTCGTCGTCGAAGTCGTTGATGTTGGTGCAGGTGTTGTTCTGCCTGCCTTCCTGGGCGGTGTTCTGCGTTTCCACCTCGGCGGCCGTGCTGCCGCCGAGGGCTCGGGCACCAGCACCCTTGACGGACGTGTGTTTGCTGAAGGAGGCGTCGGTGTTCCCGCAACGGCTCTCCAACCGGCCGCCCTCGCTCAGGTCGATGTCCGCGTCGGCGTTGGGGTTGTGACAGGAGTTGTTCTGCCGGCCTTCCTGGGCGATGTTCTGCTGGCTCACTTCGACGTCTGCGCCCGAGCCGCCGCTGGCTCGGGCGCCACCACCCTTGACGGACGTGTGTCTGCTGAAGGAGACATCCTTGTTCCCGCAGTGCCCGCTCACCCGGTCGTCGTCATCCAGTGTGAGGGCCGTGTCGTTGTTGGGGTTGTGGCAGGTGTTGTTCTGGCGGCCTTCCTGGGCGATGTTCTGCTGCTCCACAGTGGCGTTCGTGCCGCCGCCACCGCGAGTTCGGGCGCCACCGCCCTCGACAAACGTGTGTTTGCTGAACGAGCCGTCGATGTTCCCGCAACGGAACACCACCCGGTCGTCGTCATCCAGGTCGAGGTCCGAGTTGTCGTTGGGGTTGTGGCAGGTGTTGTTCTGGCGGCCTTCCTGGGCGATGTTCTGCTGCTCCACATCAATGCTGCCGCCTGTGGTGGAGCCGCCGCCTGCTCGGGCGCCACCGCCCTTGACGGACGTGTGTTTGCTGACGGAGTGGTCCTTGTTCCCGCAACGGAACACCACCCGGTCGTCGTCATCCAGGTCGAGGTCCGAGGAGTTGTTGGGGTTGTGGCAGGTGTTGTTCTGGCGGCCTTCCTGGGCGATGTTCTGCTGCTGCACATCGGCGTCCACACCTGTGGTGGAGCCGCCGCCTGCTCGGGCGCCGCCGCTCTTGACGGACGTGTGTTTGCTGAAGGAGTGGTCCTTGTTCCCACAACGGAACACCACCCGGTCGTCGTCATCCAGGAAGAGGTCCGAATCGGCGTTTTGGTTGGTGCAGGTGTTGTTCTGCCGGCCTTCCTGGGCGATGTTCTGCTGCTCCACATCGACCTCCGAAGCTGCGCCCGAGCCGCCGCCTGCTCGGGCGCCGCCGCTCTTGACGGACGTGTGTTTGTTGAAGGAGTGGTCCTTGTTCCCGCAACGGCTCTCCACCCGGTCGCCCTCGCTCAGGTCGATGCCCGAATCGGAGTTGGGGTTGTTGCAGGTGTTGTTCTGCCGGCCTTCTTGGGCCATATTCTGCTGTTCCACGTCGCTGCCGCTGCCGCCACTGGCGTGGGCCCCGCCGCTTTTGATGCGGCTGTGCTTGCTGAAGGAGGCGTCCTGGTTCCGACAGCGGATCGTTAGCTGGCTGCCGCCACTGCCCAGGAGGATATCCGCACCTTCTTCGGCGTTGGTGCAGTTGTTGTTCTGCCGGCCTTCCTGGGCGATGTTCTGCTGCCCGACCTGGACTGTGTCGCCTGCGGCGCCGGTGGCGTTGCCGCCGTGGGCTCGGGCGCCGCTGGCGTTGATGCGGGCGTGCTGGGTGAAGGAGGCGTCCTTGTTCTCGCAGTGCGCGGTCAGCCGACCGGTGTCCTCGAGCTCCGAGTCGCTGCCGAGGTTGACGCAGTTGTTGTTCTGCCGGCCTTCCTGGGCCATGTTCTGCTGGTCCACGAAAGAAGACGCGTTGCCGCCTTGGCCGGAGCCGCCGTGGGCTCGGGCCCCGCCACTCTTGATGAGGGTGCCTTTGGTGAAGGATGCGTCCTTGTTCCCGCACCGCAGCTTCACCTGAGAGTCGGCCAGGTCAATGACCGGATCGGTGAACTCGAAGCCGCGTTGGGGGTTGTTGCAGTTGTTGTTCTGCCGCCCTACCTGCGCGATGTTCTGCTGCCCCACCCCGACGAAGTCCGTGTTGCCGGCGCCGCCGGAGCCGCCGTGGGCTCGGGCCCCGCCGCCCTTGATGACCGTGGTGTGGGTGATGGAGTGGTCCTGGTCGGTGCACAGGCCCTCCAGCCGGCTGTTGTGCAGGTCGATGGGCGCGTTGTTGGGGTTGTTGCAGTTGTTGTTCTGCCTGCCCCACTGGGCGATGGTCTGCTCGGCCGCCAGTGTGCTCGATGAACCGCCCCTCGCGTGTGCTGGGCCGTTGTAGATGCGGGAGAACGCGGTCAAGGACCCGTCAGCGGTCACACACCGGCCCCTCCAACGGCTGTCGGTGAGCACCGTCTCATCAGCGTCTGCCCCCGAGTTGGGATTGTTGCAGTTGTTGTTCTGCCGGGCGGACTGGGCGATGTTCTGCTGGAAGACATCCCCGCCGGTGGTGGATCCTCCCTCCGCCCTGGCCTTCCCCTTCCCCCCATGACCGGGGCCGGTTTCGGCGTATGCCGCCCCGGACCCTGCCGCTACGCCCCATCCGCTGACTGCCAGGACCAGCATGCTGGCTGTCGCGATCTTGTGTGCCCGCACCCGGGGTGCCTCCCTTGCGCCTACATGTGATGACCCAATGCCGTCTCCTTTCTTTGAACTTTCACGGTGTTCCTTCCGTTATGGGCGCGTGGTGTTCCTCACCCCAACGGCCTCAGTCTGCGCAGTTCTGCGCCTGATGTGGTTGCCAGGCGCCTGCTGGTGAATTCTGAACTTTCGGAGGTATTCAAAAGATTTGTCGGGGGTCCTGAAGGTTTTCATCCCTGATCGCCAGGCGGTCTCGATGGCGTGAACGGCGGCGAGGTGTCGTACGACAGTGGTCGTCGTCCGTGTCCCATCCGGCGTCGCGGTCGCCGTCGAGTAGGTCGTTCACCTCGTCCTCGGTGAGGACTTCGCGCGTGTCGTTCATGGCCCTCATGATGCCCCGCCGTCTCCTGCCGCCGGGGGCGGTTTCACCAGCGTCGCTCCCCGGGTGAACAAAAGGGGGGGCCCACCCTGGTTCCGATCGGCTGCTCGGGGCCAGGGTGGGCCTTTTTGTCCTGCTTGTTGCGTGTTCCCACCCTCTTCCTTCTGGGTCGGGGTGGGCACGGCACCCGGAGGCCTGATGCTGGGAGGAACAGCGGAAGAAGACCTCCGTTCCTGGAATGGAACGAGGGCTCCGGGCGGGGCGGTGGCCGTGGGTGGTGCGCCTGGTCTACCGGCTTACCGGTTGATCGTGGCGATGTTGGTGGAGCGGTCGATGGCGGTGCACCGGCCCTGCAAGCGGCTGCCGGTGTCGGCGGTGATGTCGAGGTTGTTGATGTTGTTGCAGTTGTTGTTCTGCCGGCCTTCTTGGGCGGTGTTCTGCTGATTCATGGTGGCGCCTGCGCTGCCACCGCCCTCGGCGTGGGCGCCGCTGCCGAGGTCCGCACTGTGGAGGTTGGTAGAGCCGTCCACCGTCTTACAGCTCACGTCCGACCGGCCTCCGGTCAGCTCGATATCCGTGTCGTTGGCGTTGATGTTGTTGCAGTTGTTGTTCTGCCGGCCTTCCTGCGCCACGTTCTGCTGGTTCACATCAGCAGTCGTGCTGGAGCCGCCTTCGGTGCGGGCACCGCCGCCTTTGACCCACGCGTGCTTGCTGAAGGAGAAGTCCTTGTTCGCACAATGCGCCCTCGCCCGGCCCCCGGTCACCGTGAGTGTCGCGTCGGCGTTGAGGTGGTTGCAGTTGTTGTTCTGCCGGCCTTCCTGCGCCACGTTCTGCTGGGCCACGCCGCCTGTAGTGGAGCCGCCTACTGTACGGGCGCCGCCGCCCTTGACCCACGTGTGCTTGCCGACGGAGACGTCCTTGTTCCCGCACCGGAACGCCGCCCGGCCACCATCCTGCACGGTGATGTCTCCGCCGCTGTTGAGGTTGCTGCAGTTGTTGTTCTGCCGACCCTCCTGCGCCACGTTCTGCTGTTCCACGAAGGCGGCGCCGGCGCCGCCTTCGGTACGGGCGCCGCCGCCCTTGACCCGCGCGTGCTTGCTGAAGGAGAAGTCCTTGTTCCCGCAACGCGTCGTCAACCGGCCGGCATGCACCTCGGTGTCCGAGTTTTGGTTGGCGTTGTTGCAGTTGTTGTTCTGCCGGCCTTCCTGCGCCACGTTCTGCTCTGTCACGCTGCTTGTGGTGGAGCCGCCTTCGGTGCGGGCGCCGCCGCCCTTGACCCGCGCGTGCTTGCTGAAGGAGAAGTCTTTGTTCCCGCACCGGAACGCCGCCCGGCTCCCCTCGTCCACGGTGAGGGGCGAGTCGCTGTTGGCGTTGTTGCAGTTGTTGTTCTGCCGGCCTTCCTGCGCGGTGTTCTGCTGATCCACGCTGCTTGTGGTGGAGCCGCCTTCGGTGCGGGCGCCGCCGCCCTTGACACGGGTGTGCTTGCTGTACGAGCCGTCTTTGTTCCCACACCCCGCCCCCAGTCGGCCAGCATCCTCCACGGTGATGTCTGCGTTCAGGTTGGCGTTGTTGCAGTTGTTGTTCTGCCGGCCTTCCTGCGCGGTGTTCTGCTGTCTCACGTTGCCTGTGGTGGAGCCCCCTTCGGCGTGGGCGCCGCCGCCCTTGACCCGCGCGTGCTTGCTGAAGGAGAAGTCTTTGTTCCCGCACCGGAACGCCGTCCGGCTCGCATCGTCCACGGTGATGGCAATCTCGTTGGGGTGGGCGCAGTTGTTGTTCTGCCGGCCTTCCTGCGCGGTGTTCTGCTGTGTCACGCTGCTTGTGCCGCCTTCGGCGCGGGCGCCACCGCCATTGACCCACGTGTGCTTGCTGTACGAGCCGTCCTTGTTCCCACACCGAACCCCCAGCCGACTACCAGCGTCCACGTCAATGGTCGAGTCGTTGGGGTTGGCGCAGTTGTTGTTCTGCCGGCCTTCCTGCGCGGTGTTCTGCTGCGTCTCACTGCTTGTGCTGCCTTCGGCGCGGGCGCCACCGCCCTTGATGTGGGTGTGCTTGGTGAAGGAGCCATCCTTGTTCCCGCACCACACCGCATACCGGCCCTCCGTCACGGTGATGCCCGTCGAGTTGTGGGTGTTGCAGTTGTTGTTCTGCCGGCCTTCTTGGGCCACATTCTGCTGATCCAAGGTGGTCGTGCTGGAGCCGCCTTCGGCGCGGGCGCCACCGCCCCTGATACGGGTGTGCTTGGTGAAGGAGAAATCCTCCTGCGTACAGCGGCCCTCCAAGCGGCCCCCGTCCACATCGATGTCCGCGTTTTCGTTGGGGCTGTGACAGTTGTTGTTCTGCCGCCCCTCCTGCGCCACGTTCTGCTGCTCGACGGTGGAGACCGTGCTGGAGCCGCCTTCGGCGCGGGCACCACCGCCCTTGACCCACGTGTGCTTGGTGAAGGAGAAGTCCTTCTGCGTACAGCGCTCCTCCAACCGCCCCGGGTCCACCGTGATGTCAATCGTGTTGGGATTACTGCAGCTGTTGTTCTGCCGGCCTTCCTGAGCCACGTTCTGCTGCTGCAGGGTGGAGGCGGTGCTGGAGCCGCCTTCGGCGCGGGCGCCGCCGCCCTTGACACGGGTGTGCTTACTGAACGAGCCGTCCTTGTTCCCGCACCGCGCCTCCGCCCGGCCCTCCGTCACCGTGAGGCCCGAGTCGCCGTTGGCGTTGCGGCAGTTGTTGTTCTGCCGCCCCTCCTGCGCCACGTTCTGCTGGGTCACGGTGTCGCCTGTGCTGGAGCCGCCTTCGGCGCGGGCGCCACCGCCCTTGACGAACGTGTGCTTGCTGAAGGAGAAGTCCTTGCCGGTGCAGCGGCCCTCCACCTGGCTGGTGTCCAGCGTGATGGGCGAGTTGTTGGGGTTGTGGCAGTTGTTGTTCTGTCTGCCGCGTTGGGCGGTGTTCTGCTGAATCAGGGTTGCGGTCGATGCGCCGCCTTGGGCGTGGGCGGGGCCGCCCTGGATGCGGGAGAAGGCGGTGAGGGAGCCGTCGGCGGTGACACACCGGCCTGTTGCCCGGCTGTTGGTGAGCGAGATCGTCTGATCCTCTGTGTTGGGGTTGTTGCAGTTGTTGTTCTGCCGGGCGGACTGCGCAAGAACCTGCTGGAAGAGAGCCCCGCCCGCGGCCGACCCACCCTCCGCCCGCGCCTTCCCTCGCACCCCGTAAGCGGGACCCTTGTCGGCGGTCTTCGCCTTCCCACCTCCGTGGGCGGGGCCGTTCTCGGCGAACGCTGTCCCGGTTCCTGCTCCGCCCCATCCGCTGACTGCCAGGACCAGCATGGTGGCTGTCGCGATCTTGTGTGCCCGCACCCGGGTGCCTCCCTTGCGCCTATATGTGATGTTCCAATGCCGTCTCCTTTCCTCAACTTTCACTGTGTTCCTTCCGTCATGGGCCCTTGGTGTTCCTCACCCCAACGGCCCCCACCCCCGTCCAGTTCTGCGCCTGATTTTGGTCGCCGCTGGCGAATTCCGAACCCCCGGGAGGGATTCAAAAGATTTGTCGGGGTTGGTGAAGCCTGTTGATAAAAGACAGCGCCCTGGCCCCGATCGGCTGCTCGGGGCCAGGGCGCTGTCTTTTATCCGGCGTTCCCACTTTCCCTCTGGGCGAGAGTGGGTAGGCACCGGAGGCTTCACAGGGCTCGGCTGAAGGAGGAACAGGCCGTGAAGGCCTCGGTTTCTTCAACGAGGGGTCCCCGGGTGGGGTTTCACCTCGTTAGGCCGTTCGTGGGCCTCCGGCGCTCTGCCTGTGCGCGGGGCCGGCGTCCGGCGGCCGAGTCCGGGGTACCGGGTGGGCGTTGGGCGGCCGGTGCACCTTGGTCTACCGGTATTCGGTGTGGATGTTGGTGGAGTGGTCGATGGCGGTGCAGGGTGTGGTGCTGCGGGAGCTGCCGGTGGTGGTGAGGGTGAGGTTGTTGGTGTTGCCGCAGTGGGTGTTCTGTCGGCCTTCTTGGGCGGTGTTCTGCTGGAAGAGGTCGGCTGTGGCGTTGCCGCCGGTGGCTTTGGCTCCGCCGCCGATGGTTTTGCTGTGGGCGTTGGCGGAGCGGTCGACCTGCTTGCAGTTCACCTTGTACCGGCCGCCTTCGGTCAGGGTGATTTCCGTGTTGTTGGTGTTGCCGCAGGCGATGTTCTGTCGGCCTTCTTGGGCGATGTTCTGCTGGCCCACCTCAATGATCTCGCCTGTGGGGCCGTTGGCGTTGCCGCCGTGGGCGCGGGCACCGCCGCCCTTGATGAGCGTCTTGTGGTTGAAGGAGTGGTCCTTGTTCTTACAGCGCACGTCTACCTGGCCGCCCGCGTCCAGGTCGATGGTCGCATCGTGGTTGGCGGTTGCGCAGACGGTGTTCTGCCGGCCCTCCTGGGCGGTGTTCTGGTGGCCGAGGTCAACGTCGCCGGTGCTGTCGCCGCTGCT
>NZ_JBFAYQ010000085.1:0-11443 GCF_040681345.1 Streptomyces sp. NPDC051776
CTCCCCCGCCCGAGTGCCGGGTCATTGACGCCCCGCCCGGCCACGGCCTAGCGTGCTTTCCCAACAGGAAACCTTCCTAACAGTGTGCGGGGGCGCGCGGCCGCCGACAGTTGGCCTCCGCCCCGGTTTCGGCAAGGCTGGGGGCTTCGGGCTACTGGTAGAGCGAGCCGATGTTGGTGGAGCGGTCTACGGCGGTGCACCGGGTGCTGCTGCGCGAGTCGGTGGTGGTGAGGGTGAGGTTGTTGGGGTTGCCGCAGCTGCTGCTCTGACGGCCCTCTTGTGCGGTGTTCTGCACGAAGAGGTCGGCCGTGGCCGAGCCGCCGGTGGCCTTGGCTCCCCCGCCGTGGTCTGCGGTGTGAACGTTGACGGAGCCATCCAGCGTCTTACAGCCCACCTTCGACCGGCTGCTGCTCAACTCGATCGTCTCGTCCGGGAAGGTGGGGTTAGCGCAGTTGTTGTTCTGCCGGCCTTCCTGGGCGATGTTCTGCTGGTTTACGGTGCCGCCTGTTGTGGAGCCGCCTTCGGCTCGGGCCCCGCCGCCCTTGATGAATGCTTTGTGGTTGAACGAGAAGTCCTTGTTCCAGCAACGGGCTCCGACCCGGCCCCCTGTCACGGTGATGTCCGCGTCGAGGTTGGGGTTGTTGCAGTGGTTGTTCTGTCGACCTTCCTGGGCGATGTTCTGCTGGAACACATCGCTACTGGTCGCGCTGGAGCCGCCTTCGGCGCGAGCGCCGCCGCCCTTGATACGGGTGTGCCTGCTGAGGGAGCGGTCCTTGTTCCCGCAGTGGCTCTCCACCCGGCCGCCCCCGATCACTACAAGGTTGCCAAGCCTCTCGTTTCGGTTGTTGCAGTTGTTGTTCTGCCGGCCTTCCTGGGCGATGTTCTGCTGGTCCACATTGGTGTCTGCGTTGCCGCCTTCGGCTCGGGCGCCGCCGCCCTTGATACGGGTGTGCTTGCTGAAGGAGGCGTCCTTGTTCCCGCAGCGGCTCGTTTCCCGGCCGCCCCCCGTCACGTCAAGGGAGGGGTCTTGGAAATTGTTGCAGTTGTTGTTCTGCCGGCCTTCCTGGGCGATGTTCTGCTGGAACACACCGGTGCTGGTCGCGCTGGAGCCGCCTTCGGCGCGGGCGCCGCCGCCCTTGACCCGGGTGTGCTTGCTGAAGGAGGCGTCCTTGTTCCCGCAACGGCTCGTCTCCCGGCCCGCGTCCAGGTCGGTACTGGGGAAGTTGGGGTTGTTGCAGTTGTTGTTCTGCCGGCCTTCCTGGGCGATGTTCTGCTGGTCCACATTGGTGTTTGCGTTGCCGCCTTCGGCTCGGGCGCCGCCGCCCTTGATACGGGTGTGCTTGCTGAAGGAGGCGTCCTTGTTCCCGCAGCGGCTCGTTTCCCGGCCGCCCCCCGTCACGTCAAGGGAGGGGTCTTGGTAGTTGTAGCAGTTATTGTTCTGCCGGCCTTCTTGGGCGATGTTCTGCTGGAACACACCGCTACTGGTCGCGCTGGAGCCGCCTTCGGCGCGAGCGCCGCCGCCCTTGACCCGGGTGTGCTTGCTGAAGGAGACGTCCTTGTTCCCGCAACGGCTCGTCTCCCGGCCAGAGCTTAGGGAATTAGAGGGGAAGGTGGGGTTGGCGCAGTTGTTGTTCTGCCGGCCTTCCTGGGCGATGTTCTGCTGGTCCACGGTGGTGTTTGCGTTGCCGCCTTCGGCGCGAGCGCCGCCGCCCTTGACGCGGGTGTGCTTGCTGAAGGAGACGTCCTTGTTCCCGCAACGGCTCGACGCCCGGCTGCCCTCCTCCAGGCGAATGATCCCCGTAGCGTTGGGATTGTTGCAGTTATCGTTCTGCCGGCCTTCCTGGGCGATGTTCTGCTGGAACACGTTGGTGGTCGCGCTGGAGCCGCCTTCGGCGCGGGCGCCGCCACCCTTGACGCGGGTGTGCTTGCTGAAGGAGAAGTCCTGGTCCGTGCAGCGGCCCTCTACCCGGCTGCCGTCCACCCCGAGGGTCACAGCGTTGGGACTGTTGCAGTTGTTGTTCTGCCGGCCCTTCTGCGCCACGTTCTGCTGGGCCACCCTGGTGCCGGAGCCGCCTTGGGCATGGGCGGGGCCGGTGTGGATACGGGAGAACGCCGTCAGCGAGCCATCACTGGTCACACAGCGGCCCGTTACCCGGCCACCGGTGAAGGTCACCACGTCCCCATCAGAGTTGAAATTGTTGCAGTTGTTGTTCTGCCGAGCGGACTGCGCAACGGTCTGCTCGAAAACACTCCCGCCCATCGACGATCCTCCCTCCGCCCGCGCCTTCGACTTGACACCGTCGGGGCCTGTGCCGGCAAATGCCGTCCCGAAGCCCACTCCTGTCCATCCGCCCATGGCCAGAACCACCATCGTGGCCGTCGCGATCCTGTGCACCCGCATCCGAGAAACCTCCTTGATCCGTCAAACAGCCAAACTGTTTCCCTTCCGTAACACTGCTCAGGCCCATGTCGTCATGGCACCGCTGCCCATCTCCACCCCAACAGCGCATTGCCACCCAGAACGCAACCAGTAAGCCGCGGAACAGGCTGCAGAGGTCCGGGCCCGTGCTGCCCCCTCTGGTCCCACATGCCCACGGTTGGTTAGCTGGATTGGTTGCCAGTCTCGCCGAAAGCCACCAGAGCGTAGGCTTTCCATCCGCTTCTCAACCCCATCGGCCGCGCGTGGATCGGTGCCAGCGTTCTGCGAAAGCCACGTGACCATCAGCAGTTCGCGGATGCTCCGTCGAATTGGTCATGGCCGCCATCCACGCGGAACATCAGCCTTGAGCGCGGCAAGCGCCCGTCAATAGTGCTGCGACTCACGGTGTACTCACTCACGAGGGCCGACGAGTCTTCCAGTCCCTATGCAACCAGCCGATGGTCTCGTCTCTTCTCCTCCGTTCAACACCGCTCGTTGTCCTGGTGCCCATTGCACGGACGGCCGCCTACGTTCGCTGGCATACTCGGCGCCCGCACTGGCAAGAGACGGCCACGCCCTGGGAGATGCCAAATCAGGGCGGAGCCTCTGTAGTGACGGCGCGTGACGGAACCCCCGCCACGGGTGGAGGGCACAACGAGGGCACAACACCTTCCGGCAGGTTCAACGGCAACCAACGCCAGCAAACGCCATTTCGCCTGCTCAGCGGCTTGTCTTGACAGCCTCCGCAGATGATGCCTGAAGGGGCGGCACCTCCGCACAAGGTACCGCCCCCTTCTCGGATGCCGGAGCCACCGCCGGGCTGAGGGTCCCCCGGCGGTCGCCCCGGCCGCTCGACCGGCCGTCGGTCAGCGGGAGTCGCTGCCCTTGCTCTGCGCCGCCGCGCGGCCCGCCTCCAGGCGCGCCACCGGAATCCGGAATGGTGAGCATGAGACGTAGTCCAGCCCCACCTCGTGGAAGAAGTGGACGGACTCCGGGTCGCCGCCGTGCTCGCCGCAGACGCCGAGCTTGAGGTCGGGGCGGGTGGCCCGGCCCGCCTCGGCCGCATTCCGTACGAGCGAGCCGACTCCCTCCCTGTCGATCGTCTCGAACGGGGAGACCCCGAAGATGCCCTTCTCCAGGTACGCCGTGAAGAAGCTCGCCTCCACGTCGTCGCGGGAGAAGCCCCACACGGTCTGGGTCAGGTCGTTCGTCCCGAAGGAGAAGAACTCGGCGGCCTCCGCGATCTGACCGGCGGTCAGGGCGGCGCGGGGCAGCTCGATCATCGTGCCGAGCGCGACCTTGAGCTCTACACCCGTCGCCTTCTGGACCTCGGCGATGACCTCCTCGGCCTCGTCGCGGACCAGTTCCAGCTCCTGTACGGTGCCCACCAGCGGAATCATGATCTCCGCACGCGGGTCGCCCTGGCCGCTCTTGCGCTGCGCCGCGGCCTCCGCAATGGCCCGTACCTGCATGGTGAACAGTCCCGGGATGACCAGCCCGAGGCGCACACCGCGCAGACCCAGCATCGGGTTCTGCTCGTGCAGCTTGTGCACGGCCTGCAGCAGCCGCAGGTCGTTCTCGTGCCGCTCGTGACGTGCCTCGGCCAGCGCGACGCGGACGGAGAGGTCGGTGATGTCCGGCAGGAACTCGTGCAGCGGCGGGTCGAGCAGACGGATCGTCACCGGCAGTCCGTCCATGGCCTCGAACAGCTCGACGAAGTCCTGCTTCTGCAGCGGCAGGAGGGTCTTCAGCACATCGTCGCGCTCCTCGTCGGTGTCGGCGAGGATCAGCTTCTCGACCAGCTCGCGCCGCTCACCGAGGAACATGTGCTCGGTGCGGCACAGTCCGATGCCCTGGGCGCCGAAACGGCGGGCGCGGGCCGCGTCCTCGGCGTTGTCGGCGTTGGCGCGCACCCGCAGTCGGCGGACGCGGTCCGCGTACGCCATGATCCGGTGCACGGCGCCCACGAGTTCGTCGGCGTCCTCCGCCCCGGCGTGCATGCGGCCCTCGAAGTACTCGACGACCGGGCTGGGGACGACGGGCACCTCGCCGATGTAGACCTTGCCGGACGAGCCGTCGATGGAGACGACGTCGCCCTCCTCGACGACCGTGCCGTCGGCGGTCGTCATCCGGCGCCGCTTGGTGTCGACCTCGAGCTCCTCCGCGCCGCAGACACAGGTCTTGCCCATGCCACGGGCGACGACGGCGGCGTGCGAGGTCTTGCCGCCGCGGGAGGTGAGGATGCCCTCTGCGGCGATCATGCCGTTGAGGTCGTCGGGGTTGGTCTCCCGGCGGATGAGGATGACCTTCTCACCGGAGCGCGACCACTTGACGGCCGTGTACGAGTCGAAGACGGCCTTGCCGACCGCCGCACCCGGCGAGGCCGCGATGCCCCGGCCGATCTTCTCGGCGGCAGCGCTCTCGTCGAAGCGGGGGAACATGAGCTGAGCGAGCTGGGCCCCGTTGACCCGCTGCAGTGCCTCTGCCTCGTCGATCAGCCCCTGGTCCACCAGCTGGGTGGCGATCCGGAAGGCCGCACCCGCGGTGCGCTTGCCCACCCGGGTCTGGAGCATCCAGAGCTGACCGCGCTCGATGGTGAACTCGATGTCGCACAGGTCCTTGTAGTGCGTCTCGAGGGTTTCCATGATCTGCATCAGGTGGTCGTAGGAGGCCTTGTCGATCCCCTCGAGATCGGCGAGCGGCACGGTGTTGCGGATGCCGGCGACGACATCCTCGCCCTGCGCGTTCTGCAGGTAGTCGCCGTAGACGCCCTGGTGGCCGCTGGCCGGATCCCGGGTGAAGGCGACGCCGGTCCCGGAGTCGGGGCCGAGGTTGCCGAAGACCATGGAGCAGACATTGACCGCGGTGCCGAGGTCGTGGGGGATGCGCTCCTGGCGGCGGTAGAGCTTGGCGCGCTCGCCGTTCCAGGAGTCGAAGACCGCGTTGATGGCCAGGTCCATCTGCTCGCGCGGGTCCTGCGGGAACTCGCGCCCGGTCTCCTTGAGCACGATGCCCTTGAAGTCCTCGACGAGCTGCTGGAGGTCGGTGGCCTTGAGGTCGACGTCGGTCGCGGCCCCCTTGGTCTGCTTGGCCTCCTCGAAGGCCTCCTCGAAGAGGTCCCCGTCGACGCCGAGCACGGTCTTGCCGAACATCTGGATGAGGCGGCGGTACGAGTCCCAGGCGAAGCGGTCGTCGCCCGCCTGTGCCGCGAGGCCGGACACCGACTCGTCGGAGAGGCCGATGTTGAGGACGGTGTCCATCATGCCCGGCATCGAGAACTTCGCCCCGGAACGCACGGACACCAGCAGCGGGTCGTCCGACTGGCCGAGCTTCTTGCCCATCTTCTCCTCGAGGGCGAGGAGGTGGGAGCTCACCTCGTCACGCAGTGCCGCGGGCTCGGTTCCGCTGTCCAGGTAGACCTTGCAGGCCTCGGTGGTGATGGTGAAACCCGGAGGCACGGGGAGTCCGAGGTTGGTCATCTCGGCGAGGTTGGCGCCCTTGCCGCCGAGCAGGTCCTTGAGGTCCTTGTTGCCCTCGGTGAAGTCGTAGACGAACTTCTGGGGCTCAGGCTGCGATACGTGGGGATCTTTGGTTTCCGACACGGGATCTCTACACCTCGCTGGGGTACCGCCGGACGGCGTCTGGTGGGGCTGCCCTGACGGCCGGGAGCGTACCCAGATCGAAGGCACGTGAGTACGTCCACTTGGCCGTCATACGGCTGTAACCACTCGTCCGCCAGCAGATCGCAGGTAGACGACCATTTCTCGATCAACTTCGGCTCTTTCAAGAGGTGTAGCCATGATTACTCTCGGCCGACGTGAGCGCCAGCTGCGATCGGCGGAGAGTGACGAACCTCGTGACAGCCCGAAGTCTCGGAGGGTGGCACTGGGTGCCACCCTTTGGGAAGTGCACCCCACCAGATGGCGCTCATCTGAGCATGCCCCCTATCAGGGGTGGCGAGAATCACGCCTTTGATGTACCCCGAATCTCAGCCAATGGACACATCCGCGTTCGAAATGGCTCAGATGAGCAATCGACGTGCAGCACATCGCCCCACACCCTTCGTCGTGATGCGGACACACGGGGTGACATCCTCCGCACGGAGTCCGACGAAGGGCAGGCTTGACCGATGACAGGACACCATCTTCTGGTGCATGACGGAACCTTCGCCGTCGTCACGGACACCGGTGACATCACCGGGACCCGGGACGCCTCACCCCGGGGACTGTTCTCCCGCGACGCCCGCCACCTCAGCCGCTGGCAGCTCACGCTGGAAGGCCGTACCCCCGAGCTTCTCGTCGCCGCGGGTCAGGCCGGGCCCGACCGGCCACTGGCCGCCGTGCTCACCCCGCCCGGCACAGAGCACGAGCCCCCCGCCTACACGGTCTTCCGGGAGCAGGCGGTCGCCGATCGCTCGCTCGCCGACCGCATCCGGCTGACCAGCAACCGCCCGCTGCCCACGGTCGCCCGCATCTCCCTCACCGTCGACGCCGACTTCGCCGACCAGTTCGAGCTGCGCACCGACCACCGCACGTACGACAAGACCGACGCCGTCCGCACCGCCGAGGCCCTGCCCGACGGCGTCGCCCTCGGTTACGAGCGACCCGCGCCCGGCGGCCAGCCCGAGTGGCACTCCCGAACCGTGATCACCGCCGTCCCGCCGCCGGACGAAGTGACCCATCCGGCCAGCGGGACGGCCCGCACGCTGGAGTGGCGTGTGGTTCTCCCCCCGCACGGCAGCGGCGAGATCGTCCTCCGGGCCTGTGCGCTGCCGTCCGGCACGGACACCGAGCCGCCGCGCCTGCGCACGCCGGCGACCGCGGTCGCCGGCCTGGCCCGTGAGAACGCCGCGTTCACGGGCACCGGCCCCCGCCCGCGGGACCTCATCGGGTGGCCCGAACTGGCCCGCGCCTGCGAGCAGGGGCTGGCCGACCTCGCGGGGCTGCGGGTCCCGGCGGCCGGCCTGGACGGGGAGGCACTGCGGGTGCCCGCGGCCGGAATCCCGTGGTTCCTGGCCCTGTTCGGCCGCGACTCCCTGTTGACCTCGCTGTTCGCCCTCCCGTACCGGCCCGCTCTCGCCTCAGCCACGCTCGCCGCGCTCGCCGCCGCCCAGGGCACGGGCTACGACGCTCCCGCCGGGCCGGGTCCCGGGCGTCACCCCCGCGGCGAGGAGTGCGGTCCACGGTACGAACAGCCCGGCCGCATCCCGCACGAGATCCGCCACGGCGAACTGCCGCACTTCCGCCAGGTCCCCTACGGCCGGTACTACGGCGCCGTCGATTCCACCCCGCTCTTCCTCACCGTCCTCCACGCCTACACCGACCGGACTGGTGACGACGCGCTCGCCCACCGCCTTCAGCCGCAGGCGCGGGCCGCGGTGGAGTGGATGTTCCGCGACGGCGGCCTGACGGAGCGCGGTTGGCTCGTCTACGCCGACGCCTCGTCCAGTGCGGGCGGCCGTGGCTGCGACCAGAGCTGGCGCGACTCACCCGGCGCGATCTGCTTCAGCGACGGCACCCCGGCACAAGGGCCCATCGCGATCGCGGGAGCCCAGGGCTACGCCTACGACGCACTCGTCCGTACGGCCGCCCTCGCCCGCAAGACCTGGGACGACGCGGAGCTCGCGGACCGGCTGGAGGAGTCCGCGGCCGAACTGGGCCGCCGCTTCCACCGCGAGTTCTGGATGCCGGAGCACGACTTCCCCGCCCTCGCCCTCGACGGCAACGGCCGCCGGGTCGACGTACTGGCCTCGGAGGCCGGCCATCTGCTCTGGTCCGGGATCCTGGACGCGGAGCACGGCGAACGGGTCGGGCGCAGGCTGCTGGAGGCCGATTTCTTCTCCGGCTGGGGCATCCGCACCCTCGCCACGGGCCAGGTCCCCTACCACCCGCTGTCCTGGCACCGGGGGTCCATCTGGCCGCACGACAACGCGCTCACCGTGCTCGGGCTCGTCCGCTACGGGCTCACCGAGCAGGCACTGGTGGTGATCCGCGCGCTCGTCGAGGCGGCGGTCGTCCACGACTGGCGGCTGCCGGAACTCATGGCGGGCTACGGACGGGACGAGCACCCGACCCCCGTGCCGTATCCGCACTCCTGCTCGCCGCAGGCGTGGACGGCCGCGACCCCCCTGGCGCTGCTCAGCGCACTGGCACCGGGCCAGATGTGAGGGCGGGCGCGGTGCGCCGGCATCCGGGGCGAGCGCTCAGCCTCCGCTGGTGTCGAGCTCCGCTTCGGCGCCCACCGCGGAGCACGCGTACGGATCGTCGAGCCAGCCGTCCGGCAGGACCACCCGGCTCCTGCCGGATGTGCGGCCGCGGGGCCCGTCGGCGCCGGTCGGCCAGGGCTGGTCCAGGTCCAGTTCGGCGAGCAGCGCGTCCATCTCGTCCAGGGAGGAGGCCACGGCGAGCTTCCTGCGCATCTCGGACCCGATGGCGAAGCCCTTGGTGTACCAGGCGACGTGTTTGCGGAAGTCGATGACACCGCGGGTCTCGTCCCCCAGCCACTCCCCCAGCAGCTGGGCGTGGCGCAGCATGACGACCGCGACCTCCTTCAAGGTCGGCGTGGCGTGGTCGCCCGTGCCGTCGAAGGCGGAGACGAGGTCGCCGAAGAGCCAGGGCCTGCCGAGACAGCCGCGCCCCACGACCACTCCGTCGCAGCCGGTCTCGCGCATCATCCGCAGCGCGTCGTCGGCCGACCAGATGTCGCCGTTGCCCAGCACGGGGATCTCGGGCACGGCCTCCTTGAGGCGGGCGATGGCCGTCCAGTCGGCCGTGCCGCCGTAGTGCTGGGCGGCGGTGCGGCCGTGCAGGGCGATGGCGGTCACCCCCTCCTCGACCGCGGTGCGGCCCGCGTCCAGATACGTCAGGTGGTCGTCGTCGATGCCCTTGCGCATCTTCATGGTCACGGGCAGGCGGCCCGCGCCTTTCACGGCCGCGCGCAGGATCGCCCGCAGCAGGTTCCGCTTGTAGGGCAGGGCGGAGCCGCCGCCCTTGCGGGTGACCTTGGGCACCGGGCAGCCGAAGTTGAGGTCGATGTGATCGGCCAGGTCCTCGTCCGCGATCATGCGGGCGGCCCGGCCCACGGTGTCCGGGTCGACGCCGTAGAGCTGGATCGAGCGCGGCTTCTCGGTCCCGTCGAAGTGGATCAGCCGCATGGTCTTGGCGTCGCGCTCGACCAGGGCCCGGGTCGTGATCATCTCGCTGACGAACAGCCCCTTGCCGCCGCTGAATTCGCGGCACAGGGTGCGGAACGGCGCATTGGTGATGCCGGCCATGGGGGCCAGGACCACCGGCGGCTGCACCGTGTGCGGGCCGATCTGCAGCTCGGTCACGGGAGGGCATCCTTCGTCGGGCGTACGAACGGGGGACGGCCACCCATTGTCCCGCATGCGCGGCGAGGGTCGTCACCGTGCCGACCGCAGTGATTGTACGGTTCAACCATGTCGGAACTCAGCCACCGCCGACGGCTGCTCGTGCTGGGTATCTGCTGCATGAGTCTGCTGATCGTCAGCCTCGACAACACCGTGCTCAACGTCGCGCTGCCCGCCATGCGCGACGACCTGCACGCCTCTCTCTCGGGGCTGCAGTGGACCATCGACGCGTACACCGTGGTGCTTGCGTCGGTGCTGATGCTCGCGGGCTCGACCGGCGACCGGATCGGTCGCCGGAAGGTGTTCCAGGCCGGGCTGGTGATCTTCGCCCTCGGGTCGCTGCTGTGCAGCCTCGCGCCGTCGCTGGCGTGGCTGGTCGTCTTCCGGATGGTGCAGGCCGTCGGCGGCTCGATGCTCAATCCCGTGGCGATGTCGATCATCACCAATGTCTTCACGGATCCGCGGCAGCGTGCGCGGGCCATCGGAGTCTGGGGCGGGGTCGTCGGCATCAGCATGGCGGCGGGGCCATTGGTGGGCGGGGTGCTCGTGGAGTCGGTCGGGTGGCGCTCGATCTTCTGGATAAACCTCCCTGTGGGGCTCGCCGCCCTGCTGCTCACGGCCCTCTACGTGCCGGAGTCCCGGGCCCCCAGGCCCCGGCGCTTCGACCCCGTCGGCCAGCTCCTGGTGATCGCGCTGCTGGGCTCGCTCACGTACGCGATCATCGAGACGCCCGCGCTCGGACCCGGCTCGCCGCTGATCCTCATCTGCGCGGCAACGGCCGTCGGGGCGCTGGTGGCACTGGTGCTGTACGAGCCCCGGCGCGAGGAGCCGCTGATCGATCTGCGGTTCTTCGGCAGCGCGCCGTTCAGCGGCGCGACGGTGATCGCGGTGAGCGCGTTCGCCGCGCTGGGCGGCTTCCTGTTCGTCAACACCCTCTATCTGCAGGAGATCCGGGGCCTGTCCCCGCTCGACGCGGGGGTGTGGATGCTGCCCATGGCGGCGATGACCTTCGTCTTCGGACCCGTGTCGGGGCGGCTCGTCGCAAGCCGGGGTCCGCGGCTGCCGCTGCTCATCGCAGGGGTGACGATGACGGCGAGCGGGGTGCTGTTCGCCGGGTTCGACGCCGAGGCGTCGGTGCCGCTGCTCTTCACCGGCTACGTGCTCTTCGGCCTCGGCTTCGGCCTGGTCAACGCCCCGATCACCAACACCGCCGTGTCCGGCATGCCACGCGCCCAGGCGGGTGTCGCGGCCGCCGTGGCGTCCACGAGCCGGCAGGTGGGGGCGACGCTCGGCGTTGCGGTGATCGGCGCGGTGCTGGCTGCGGGCGTACATGGCGCGGGCGACGTGGACGGGTTCGCCGCAGCCAGCCGCGGTGCATGGTGGATCATCGCGGGCTGCGGGGTGTCCACCCTGCTCGTCGGGGCGGCCACGACCGGCTCCTGGGCGGCCCGTACGGCATCGCGTACGGCGGCACGGCTGGACCCCGAGGCGGCGGGAAAACCACCGGAGGGCGCGCGGACATGATCCGGGCGCCCTCTGGACGGAGCTGAACCGGCTAGATGTTCTGACCATGAGCGTTGTTGACACTCGTGGGGGGTTGATCAAGAGCGAAGACCTCCGATGTGGTGGAGGTGTCTAGGCTCCACACCACACAC
>NZ_JBFAYQ010000086.1:0-11188 GCF_040681345.1 Streptomyces sp. NPDC051776
AGTTGCCTGCGCGTCACACCCCTCTTCCTACCCGATGCACCCCTCCATACAGATCCGGATCAGCAAGATTGATCACGACATCACACAGGCCCTAGAGTACCCCGTACAGAGGCGGAACGCCAGCATGAGGCGATGTTGGCGTTCCGTCAGGCTCAGCGCCGCAGCCTGGGAAGTGAGCGCCAGCGCCTCGCAGACTTGTCCGACAGGATCTGGGCCTTATGTCAGATGACCTCCATGAGGCGACGCGGGGGGCTGATCGAGGCAGGCGAACCTGCCTACAGAGAGACCATGCTCGCAGTGGCCCAGATGCCGGAGGTTGTCTCCCGAGAGGTCGAACTGAGCCAGGCGCTGGCTGTGTTGAGCGACATCACCGCTCGCTGTCAGAACAAGTACGAAGATGCCTCATAAGATCGGCAGCAAGGTCGTGCCGCCCCTTCATCGGGCTTGGGACCCCGACGACTCCGTCGATTTCCACGCCTCGCGCCTGTTACTGCTGATCCATCTGTGCGGAAAGAACCCGGGACCGTATATCGAAGGGCGCACCAAGTTCGCCAAGCTCGACTTTTTCCTGCGCTATCCCGGCTTCTTGGAGCGCGCGCATGCCGCTCTGCTGTCGGGCAGAGCTGGCCCACGGGAGGTGTTTGTAGCACCGGATGCGTCGGAGATCGAAGCGCCGATGATGCGCTACCGGTACGGCCCCTGGGATCACCGGTACCGGCAGTTCCTGTCCTTCCTCACCGCCCGCGGCCTCGTGACCGTCACCGTCAGCCACAACCCGGAGCGGGTGAAGCTCACTGCCGCCGGTAGGACAACAGCAACCCGGCTCGAAGTGTTGGAGCAGTTCCAGCCCTTGGTCCAGCGGTGCCGAGCCATGCAGGGCAACCTGGCGGACCTGTCAGGCACGGACCTGAAGAACCTCATCTACGACCTCTTTCCGGACGAGGTCGGCAACGCAGCCCTCCATCAGGAGATCCGCCCATGAGCGAGCACAGCACAACCGAGCGTGGCCTGCGGATCGCCAAAGTGAGGCTGGTACGCGAAGGCGGGGAGCTCGACGAGTACAGCTTCGAGTCCGGCAAGCTCAACATCCTCACCGGCGTGCGCAACAGCTCCAAGACCACCACGCTGAAAGTGATCGACTACTGCCTCGGCGACCGGGATAGCCCTGCAGCGGCTCTCAAGGCGGCCGTCGCCGATGAGCACGTCGAACTCAGCACCGACCTCAGGATCCATGGCCAGCCCTACACCCTGACGAGGGATCTCACGCACGGCAGACTGGGGAAAGTCAGTATCAACGGCTCGGACATCCAAGCAGCAGAATTCTCTGACTGGATCCTCGGGCAACTGGGATGTCCCAACCTGAATATACCCAAAGGACTTAATCCAGTTTCGGCCAATGACCAGGTCCCTCTGTCCTTCCGCAACACCTTGCGCCACTTCTACCGGAACGAGGATTCCTGGACGAGCTTCGCGGACAAGGAGCAGGAGTTCGTCCGGCGTGCCGTCGTCAGCCAGCTCCTCGGCTTCGTCCGGTCACGCACTGCACAGGCGAACCGGGACTTCGAGCTCGCTCAGGCAAAGCGGCGTCGCGACGAGGCCGAAGCTGCGAGCAGGGAGGTCCGGGAGAGCACGCTGCAGGCCGTCACCGCTATCTGCCAGAACCTGAGCTTGCCCCTCGCCCGGTCCAAAGAGCAGGTGGCCTCAGCCCGCCGTGAACTGCGGAGCGAGCTCGACTCTCTCTGCGAGGAGAGGCAGCGTCTGACCGCTGACGTCCAGAGGATCGTGGACGGAAGCGCGCCTGCCGGCGCCCCCGCGGGCTACGACTCCTCATTGACCACCTCATACGGAGAGGTCGCCATTGGACTCATGCGCGCGACCGAGGAGGTGTCGAATTTGGAGCACCTCCTCGAGGAGCACCGGCGCTCGGCCCGCACGGTCACGGCAGAGGTACGTCGAATGGAGCGCCTGATCACCTCCATCGATGTCTTCGATGCCTTGCCGGTCCGCATGTGCCCTGCCTGCGAGCAGAGCGTGGATCCACACCGAGAGCACCGTGAGGGGGCTTGCTATCTCTGCTCCCAGTCGGTGGACGATGACCGACGCCAGCGCCGGGCACAGGTGGAGATCAGGTCCCTAAAATCGGAACTCTCGGAGCTCGACGACGTCGTTGCCCACACTGCGCGGGACCTCTCGGCGGCGCGAGAACTGCAGCAGGATCTGCAGGCCGAGCAGGCTGAGTTGGCACAGCAACTCAACGAGCAGCGCGCAGCCCAACTTGCTCCGTTCATGGCAACGCTGGAGGGACTCGCCGCGCAGATCGCGCAGCTGGAGCACAAGATGACTGCCCTCCCGGCGATGGAGGAGATCCTCCAGCGGCGCGACATGGCGAACCACCGTCTGCTCTCCGCTCAACAGGCCGTGGATCAGATTGAGAAGCACCAGCCAACTTCGGGAAGTCCGGTACTGCGGCCGACGGACCGGTGCTCGGCCTTCGCGGACCGCATGAACGCGTTCCTCGCCCGCTATCGCGACTCGCTCTGGGTGAACCGAGATGTGTCGATCCGGGACACTGACCTCACCTTCTACGTCGGTTCCCGGCCCTGGGACCAAGGCCTGGGCGCAGAGGCCAAAGTCCTGTTCTTCCTGGCGTACAGCTACGCCACCCTGTTCCTCGACAGAGACCTCGACCAGGAGTGCGCCTTTCCCGGCCTGCTCCTGCTGGACAACCCCTACCAGCAGGGCATCGCCCGCGACGTCGTACGAAGCGCCCTCATCGAACTGGCCGAAGCCGCCCGCGACACCGGGACTCAAGTCATCAGCACACAAACAGCGAGAGCGCCTCACGCCCCTGACATCATCCGCGGGATCGACATGCCCAGGGTGTACGCCGCCCCGTAGCCGGGGCTTCTGACCGCTATTCGGCCCCCGCAGCAGAGATTGGTCGGAAACCTACGCCGACGCCCAACGGCTCTCCAAGCCAGCCACTACCGGCTTGTTCTCCTCAGCCCACTGCTCGGCAGGGAGTCTTGGATGGTCGACACACCAGCGCGTGACGTCCAGCATCAACCTGACCGCTCGATCTGCTGACTCCGTCGAATAGTCGACGTACTCGGGACCGGAGTGCTTGTCCAGGGACGAATGAGGCACCGTTCTCTTTGGCTTCTCCTCGTGGTGGACCGAAGCATCGCGAAGGCAGAACAGCCACTTGAACTCGGCGCCCCAGGCCGTGTTGCGGGGCCCAGTAGCGAACACGAGCTTCAGGCCCTCGTGGACCGCCTTGCGCCGCTTGACGCGGCTTCTCCTCCACTCGGCGCGGTTCCTTTCCGGTACCACCGAACCGTAGAGGGCGTCCAGGGTGTGCGCTGAAGAGGCCACGGCGACCAGCGCAGCGTCGAACTCCTGATTCAGCGCAGAAGCCTCCTCAGTGAGGTCGGTCGCTGCCACAGCCTGCTTTCGGGCTACCCGAGCGGCCAGCGCCCGATCGATCGCAATACTGGCCCAGCGCGGCCACAGACGGGCCGCGACCGCAATCTCTTCTGGTTCGTAAGCCATGGCGGAAATAGTCGCCAGGCCTGCAGGCGCCTCAGCGCTGACTCGCTCGCTCCCGCACTGTGGGCACTGACGCTCCTCCAGCTCCGTCTGCTCGATCGCGTCGTCCATGTATCGGTATCCGCACTCGGCGCAGAAATGGGCCATGGGAGACAGTAGAAAGAAGAGCCTCCGAGCGAACGACCGACACGCCTGCCGCAGGAGCAGGGCGTGGGAGAGCGCGCCGTGCGCTGTCCTCGCAGGACTACTCGCGTCCTCGGGCGCATCGATGTCCCGGGTCGGTCGCGCCGTGCGGTGCAACGAGGCGGGCTACCGGCGCCGCTGATGGTGCGTCATGATCTCGGCGACTGTTCTTCGAGGTTATGTCGATCTCCGGCATCTTTCACGCCTCTGACCAGCAGGCTTGCGAGATGGACATGCCTTCGCCGAGGTGGGCGGTGCATAGCGGGGCTGGGCAGACGAGCTTCGGGTCATGTGACAACTTGAAGGCGTCTTCTCGCCAACAGTGGCCGCGGGCGGTCCATGGCGAGTGGGCCGACCGCTGCCGGCGACTCGCCACACGATATTTACTGCCAGCCGACCGCTGCGGTCTGGGCGAAACGGCCCGGGCGGTGGATGGGGACCGGGTCGAGTGCACCGGCCCGGTCCCCCATGGGGTCATGGGGCTGTCGAGGTCAGCCCGGGATCAGGCCGTCGTCGCTGAGCATCTGGCGGACCTCGTCAAGGGAGGCGTCTTCTGCGGGCAGGATCAGTTCGCTCGGTTCCGACGCGTCATCCGGCAGCGGAGTGCCCAGACGACGCACCGCGTCGAGAAGGGCTCCCAGGGTCCGCCTGAAGCCCTCCATATCTCCGTCCTCCATCGCCTCGATCAGCTCGTCGTCCAGCTTGTTCAGCTCAATGAAGTGGGCGTCATCCAGCTTGACCTGGCCCTCGCCCATAATGCGTGCGATCACGCGATCTCCTGTAAGAAACGGCTCCTGGCATTCCGTCAGGAGCGGACTCTCTCTCAGCGCCAGCGGCAGCGCCATTCAGTATCCAACCAGATACAGAGAGTAAGAAGCCGTATGTCGACGAGGGGCGACGTCGGGGCGCTCGGGTCGGCGGGGAAGGGCCGGCGGGGATAGGCGGCCCGGGGCCTCAGCGTGGTTCTGCCGTGGTGTCCGACTGCTGGATCGACCGGGTGCGGAGCCGACGGATCTCGCCGTGTGCGGTTTCCAGCTTCCGGGTGAGGTCGGCGACCTGCTGGCGGAGTTGCCGGTTGCGTTCCAGGGTTGTCTCCAGCCTGCGCTGGAGCGACGTCTCGCTCGCGGAGTGCCGCCCGTTCCGGCGGGGTGCTGGGACTCTCTGCTGGAGCTGGTTGATCGCGGAGATGAGGTCGGTCTGCGTGTATAGCCAGGACCTGGAGACGCCGGCCGCGTTCGCGAGGCCCACGACCGTTGATCGCTCATTGCGGCGGGCGGCTGCTTTGACAGCTTCTTCGGCGCGCTCGCGTGCCTGCTTGCTCCATGTTTTCGATGCTTCGATCAGGAAACGGGTGTTGTCAGCCGGTGGCATCGAGATCGGTCACCTTTCCGCCGGCCACGATCTGCTGCGGCCCGGCCTGTTCCAGGGCGTCGATGATGGTGTCGAGCTTGCCAAGCGTGCGGGTGTTCTTCTCTGCGATGCGGGAGAGTCCGGCCCTCGCCGCGTCGTCGATGAGCCTGCGTGTCTCCTCTCGCTGGCGTCGGTGCTGGTCGAGGAAGTCGCCGGTTGTGATGAAGAAGCGGCAGTCCAGACAGGGCTTGGCGAATTCGCAGTCGGTCTGGATGGGGGCTCCGCAGTAGCCGTTGGGGAGACTGACCTTGGCGCGCACGAGGGACAGTCGCATCCAGGTGGCGTCGGCGAGCGGGTGGTCGGTGGGCAGTGCGACTGGTTGGCCCTCAGCATTGACCTTGAGGGCCTTCTCCCAGTGCTCGCGCAGGGTCTTCTGGTGGAGCCTGGCGTAGACGGCTGTCATTTCCGGCGACATGTGGTCGAGCAGTTGCTGGACGATGTGCTGCGGGACGTTGGCGTTGATGAGCCGCAGGCCGCCCACGTCACGCCCCGAGATGCCCAGACTTGTCCGGGACAGAGCGAGCGGCCACGTCCCAGACAACTCTGAGCACCGCAGGTCAGCGCCTCGCCCTGCCCATACTTATCTGGGACAGGACATGAGCGGCCGCCTATGAAACAGTTCCTTTCGCTGATCTACGAGGCACACCGCGCCCGCCGTTTGCCCCGGGCTCCTATCGCATGCCAGGTACAGAGTGGTCGCTGTGCCGTCCGGCGCCTCTCGACTTATTGCTCCTGGCCGTTCCCAGTGCCATGTCCGGGCCTCCGATGGCTTGGCCCCGCGAGCGGCTACCTGGATGCGGCGTGCTCCCAGATGCGCTGGGAGTCTTCCAGCGGGTAGGCGGCGTCGCTGGAGGGCGTGTCCCAGATCCGGGTGGTGGGGCTGGGGTGTTCGGGTGCGAAGCGCGGCCAGCCGGGATCGCCGGTGGCGGCGAAGGACGTCCAGGCCGTACGGATGCGCTGTGACAGGGCGGCGAAGTCGGCGGGCGGTGGGGAGCCGAGGAACCGGGCGGCCGGGCGGGTCGTGGCGTTGCCGAAGACGAACGGGATGTCGATGCCGTGGGCGGCGCCCAGGGTGGGGCCGCGCCAGGTGAAGTCGTAGAGCCAGGTCCGTCCGCCCGCGCGGGCATGGGCTTCGGCGACCCAGCTGGTGGGCATGCGGACGAGCGCGTCGGAGAGCAACACGGTGAACAGGTCGGCGTCGCCGACGCCGGGATGGCTCTGCCGGTAGGCGGCGGCCGACTCCTTTCCCAGCCCTACCGCTTCGGCGACGATCGCCAGGTCGACCCCGGACGGGGCCTGCGGTCCCTGGCCCCTGTATTCCTCATGGGTGAACCCGCAGACCAGGTCCACGTCCCGGCCCGCGCCCGTGCGGAGCGCCGTCCAGGGTGGTCCGGTCACGAGGTCGCCGTCGATGACGGGGGCGAACGCGGTGAACCCCTGGCGGTCGCGCAGCGGCGCGTCCTGGACGGCGAGGATCGCCTCGGGCGGCTGTGCGGCGAACGCGTCCCGGGTCGGCGCGATGTCGAGGGCTGCCGCGATCGTCTCGGTGACGGCCTTGGCCTCGGCGCCGGTTCGGATCCCGGAGGGGATGCTCTGGGTGATCGCGCGACGGAACAGGCCGCGCGCGGCGGGTGCGGCCATGAGCAGGGCGGTGGAGGCGGCACCGGCGGACTGGCCGAAGACGGTTACGTTGGCGGGGTCGCCGCCAAATGCGGCGATGTTGTCCCGTACCCACTCCAGGGCGGCGATCTGATCGCGCAGCCCGCGGTTGTCCGCGACCCCGGGCAGGTGCCCGAAGCCCTCGAAACCGACACGGTAGTTGAAGGTCACCACCACGGTCTGGGAGCCGGCCAGGGTGGCGGCGTCGTACTGCGGCATGCTCGAGGAACCGTGCTTCCACAGGCCGCCATAGATCCACACCATGACCGGCAGACCCGCCGCGCCGACGTCCGGGCTCCATACGTTCAGCGTCAGGCAGTCCAGCCCGGCACCGGGCCGCCACGCCGGCGGAGCGGTGGGGGCCGGCGCCAGTTGCGGCGGGGCCGCGCCGAAGCCGAGGCAGTCGCGGACCCCGTCCCACGACGCGGCCGGCGCCGGGGGACCAAAGCGCAGCATCCCCTCAGGGGCTGCTGCGTAGGGCACTCCTTTGAACGCCGCAATGCCGTCCGTACCGAGCCCGCGGACCCGGCCCGTCGTCGTCACGATCATCTCGACCACCCGGCGGGGACGTTCGGGTCACACTGGGTCGCCATGGTGGGCTCCTGGGGCGTCGGGTACGGGCGCGGGCAGTGCAGGGATGTCATCACGAAGCGTTGCCTTCTGAGGAAGGCTGGCGCACGGGTGCGATCCCGGCGTGCACCAGGCGCAGGAACAACGCCCTCCGCTGTTGTCGCACCTGCGGGTCCGCGCTCGTCTTCCTCAGCCCGTCCGCGACCGCGAGGAGGAGAAGTACGATGTCCTCGGCGGTCGCGTCGGAGGTCGAGAACTGCACCTCTCCCACTTCCGCGGCAGTGTGCAGCGTGCCGGCGAGCCGGGTGACCAGAGCCGCATGGGCCTCGCTGACGATGTCCCCGGCGACCTCGAGACTCGCATCGAGGACTTCCACGCCGTGCGCGCCCGGCGAGATCTGCGCCAGGAGTCCTCCGAAGTAGGCGGTCGTCGCGGCATCGACGCGGGACAGCACGTCGCCCTGCTGGGCGAGAGCTTCATCTACCTCGTCGAGCGCCCGGGAGTGCGCCCGGCGGGACCCTGCCCGGAAGAGATCTTCCTTGCTGGGGAAATGCAGGTACAGAGCGGCTCGGGACATCCCGGCGGCACGGGCCACGTCCTGCATGGTGGTCTTGCCGTAGCCGTACTGACAGAAGGCGGTCAGCGCGGCATCGAGGATGTGTTCCGTTCGGTCGTCTGCCATGCTGTCATTATGACGCAATGGACTCCAAGCGTCAATGCGTCCAATCTGGCTGGTCATCTGGGGTTTGCCACGCCCAGCGCCTGGCCTCTCAATCCATCAGGAGTGAAACCCCATGGCGCAGACAGCAGCCGTCCCGGCTGGCGGCGTGATCGCCGAGCAGATCCGCGAGGTCGAGCGGGCCAGGCTCCGAGCGCTCGTCGCAGGCGACCTCAGTGCCGCTTCCGAGCTGCACGCACCCGACTTCCAGCTCGTCACCCCCGTCGGCCACGTGCTGTCCAAAGACGCCTACCTGCAGGCGATCGCAACCGGAGACATCGACTATGTGGAATGGGAACCCGGCCCCATCGACGTCCGCGTCCACGGGAATGCCGCGGTCATCCGCTACCGGGCCACGCTGGAGGTGATCTTCAATCAGCGCCGGGTACCCCGCGCGAGCTACTGGCACACCGACACCTACGAGAACGCTGATGGCCAATGGCAAGCAGTGTGGTCCCAGGCAACCGCGATCGGGCAGATCACTCAGCGCCCCGTCCCGTAGCGGACCGCCGGACCCGCAGGGCCGGAGCCGAGAGCGTCGCAGCTTCCCGGGGCGTGGGCGCGTCCCGCGGACACTTGCCCATGCTTCGGGCTCACCTCGGCGATACTCCGGGCCGGGCGGGCCACCAGCCGGTCCCGCAACAGCTCATCGTGGCTGCGTACTCGATCGGTCGGCGGTGTCCGCCGGTGTGCGGGGGCGGGGCACGGTGGCGAACAGCGGGAGTTCGAGCCGGGAGTCCATGTCGAGACGGAAGGTGCCGTACGGGTTGATGTTCGACCCGAACAAGGCGGTCAGCCCGCGCCGGTCCTCGTCGGTGAGCTTCTTCACCCACGCCAGTTCGGCGAGGACCTGCTGAAGCAGCAGGGTGTTGACATGCACAAGCGCGGACTGGAGCAGGTGCAGGGCGAGCATCGAGGTCTCGCGTGCTCCTTGTCCGGGCCGGTAAGGGCGCCGTCCTTGCCGTAGTGGAGTACGGCGTTGGCGCTCTTCCAGTTCTCCACGACCTGGAGCCCGCCGTGAATCTCTCGGCGCAGGCCGGGGCTGGCGAGGTAGTCGCAGGCGAAGATCGTACGGACCGCGCGCCCCAGTTCTTCGAAGGCCTGGTAGGTGGGGTGCTTGGGGCCGCCGCGGGTGAAGCGCCGGAGCACCTGTTCCGCCTCGGCGGTGCCGAGCCGGAGCGCGGTGGCGTACTTGACCATCTGGTCGTACTGCTGCTCAATCAGCTCCCAGCGGATCGGCCGCGTCAGCGAGGCGCCGAGCGAGGGCCAGCCGGGCGGGGTGTCGTCAGGGCCGTACAGGCGGATGCTGCCGATGTTCTTCAGCCCCGGCAGCAGGCGGAAGTTGAGGAGCTCCGTGAAGGCGAACCCGACCACGGACGCGCCGTGCGTGTCGACGTAGTTGGACTCGATCTCGGCGTCCGTGCAGTGCCGAAGTAAGCCCTCGATCATCGCCGCGACCTCGGACGACGAACAGCTCTTGAGCTGGGAGTAGATGCAGACGTTCTTCCGCTCGGCGTGCCAGTAGATCATCACGCCGTTGCCGCCGTAGCGGGCGTGGTACTCGGTCATGAAGTTCGAGGACCAGGACCCGAACTTCTTCGAGTCTGACGCGCAGGCAGTGCCGCGGCCCCACCATGTGGTGTCGCGGGCGGCGAAAGTGGCGTTCACCAGCTTCGTCACGGCGGTCCGCATGTTGTCGACGGTGATGAAGTGCCGGCGGACGTGCCGCAGTGAGGCCTCGGTCTCGCCGTGCTCGCCGGTGGCCACGATGGCGCGGATGCCCATGTTCGTGCCCAGGGCGAAGAGGGCCAGCAGCAGACGGCGTTGGAGGACGTCACGCTCGATGCGCTCGTACGCGGCCACCGAGGAGAACTCCTTGGTGAAGCCGGTGAGGAAGTCGGCGTTCTTCAGCACGTCCAGGAGGTCGAGGACGCCCCAGCGGCGTGAGACCTCCTCCTTGAGGGCTTGGAGGCCGGTGGGCTCGGCCAGCGTTCCAGCTTGGGCACGGTGATCCGGGGCTCGCCCTTGCGGGTGGTGACCTTCACCCCGCCCGCGCTGCCGTCCGCGAGCGCGCCGGACAGCTGGTCCAGGCCCGCGGTCATGCGCTTCTTCAGGTCTGCAATGAACGCCCGCGGGTTCAGCGGCTGGCGGATCGCGGCGTAGTGCACGGCGCGGGTGGCCTCGAAGTCGCCGGGCAGGTCGTCCTCAGGGTTGCGCCAGCGCGTGGCGCCCTCGACGTAGATCTCCCGGCGCCGTACGGCGTCCCGCAGCGCGACCGGGACGCACAGCTCATACGGGATGCGCTCGATACGGCCCTTGTCGTCGACGACCGCCTCGCGCCAGTCCTTGCGCACCACGCTGTCCATCGGCACGTCGTCGCCAGCGCCGTAGAAGAGGGTCTTGCCGTCGACGTCGGCGTACTTCTTCAGCAGCTTCATCGCGTCCATCACCGGCCGGTAGGCGGTGTTGTTGCACTTGAAGCCCAGGGTGTTCAGGAGCGGCGGCAGCATCTGCCGGTAGTACGAGCTGTACGACGACCGGAGCGTGGTGCGGACCTTGGCCTTGAAGACCTTCTCGTTCGCCTTCGCCTCAGCCACCAGCTCGCGCAGCGTCTTCTCCCCGACCACCGGAAACAGGGCCCGGCGTACGACCTCGTCGGGCTTGTCGACGGCGGCCGGCGCCACCTTGAAGAGGATGCCCTCCTTGCCCCGGACCTTCTTCAGCTCGGCGGTGAGCTGCTTCTCCACCCGCCGCTCGGCGCGTGCGTTGATCTTGTGGACCAGAGCGACCAACAGGTCGACCAGGGCATCGGTAATCTCCGCCTGACGGGACGAGCACAGCGCCGCGAGCAGGGTGATCCGTACGTCCTGTGCCGTGTCGCGGAAGTCCGAGGGGTACATCTTGATCGCCCGTGCCCGCCAGGCGGGACGAGATTCGCCAGGGGCCGCTTCCGATCAGGACGTCGTGACCCTGCGCATTGGCCGTGGTGCGGTTCCCCCCTCATCTAGGGAGCGTATTTGGTCGTGATCAAGGGGCGGCTCGCGTGAGGTCCTTGATCCAGATCATCGAGGCGCGGAGGTGTAGGCCGGCAAGGTAGCT
>NZ_JBFAYQ010000087.1:0-11142 GCF_040681345.1 Streptomyces sp. NPDC051776
GATGACAGCGCCAGGACGTAGACCAGGACCACTCTGCTCATGGCGGCAGTGGTCAAATGCAGGCCCCGCGCCATCGGATCGAGAGTCACCGCGACTATCGTCGCATCGGCTGGAACCATGCCCGCGGCGAACCCCATGGCGACCAGAACGAAGCGCTTTCGGGGCGGCGAGGTACCGGTACCAGGTGAAACCAATGTGAAGCCCCTTGTGAACCCCGCGGCCGTCGCCGACGACTGAAATGCCGCCGACTTCCGACGGATCGGGCCCCGGCGTGAGGTCACCTTACGGCCGTGGCACCGGAGCATCCGCGAAGCCATTGACGTCGATGGGCCGTTGAGGGGACGGACGGAGCGTGCCGACTTGGAGCGTCAAGCCGAGGTGTTCCGATCGGAGCCCGTCCCCGCGGGCTGCGTTCTCCGCGGAAGGAGCGATACGGCCGCGGCCGCCAGGAACAGCGCCCTGGCTGCCACGTAGGGGCGGCGGCGGTGGCAGAAGTCGTACGAGCGCATCACCGTCCGGGTTGCATGTCCCGTGTCGGCGGTCTGTGGTGCAGACGCTTCATGGCACCGCGAAGCGTGGTGGTCGGGGTGCCCGTACAGTGACATTGGAGATGGTTAGTGCTGTTTCTTCCAGGAAAGGCGGGGCTATGAGTGCTGCGCTGGGCCCAGGCGTAGCCGTGCTGGGCGCCGGGCACCTGGGCTCGGCGATTGCCAATGCGCTGGTCCTGCGGGAAGTGGCCCGGCGCGTCGTGCTCTACGATCGCCGGCTCGCTCGCGCACAGGGGGAGGCTTGGGATATCGGGGACGCAGTGCCGCACCTCCAGGAGCAGGAAGTCGAGGAGACCGACGACCTGGGGGACCTGTCCGGAGTGGGCGTCGTCGTGGTGGCGGTGGGGCCGACGGTTGAGACGGGCCAGAACAGGCTCGAACTCTTCGATGTGAACGCTTCACTCATCGCGGACACCATGGCGGCCCTTGACGTAGTGGTGCCCGATGCCGTCGTCCTCATCGTCAGCAACCCGGTCGATCTGCTGACCCGCGTCGCGGTGGAGCACACACGTCGCCCGCCGGGGCTGGTTCTCGGCAGTGGAACGGTGAACGACACAGCGCGCCTGCGGTACGCGTTGGCACGCCGAATCGGCGTGGATCACGCGAACGTGCACGCCTACATCATCGGTGAACACGGGCAGAGCGCCTTCGCGGTCTGGTCCTCGGCGCTGGCCGGCGGTATCCACGTCGAAGACTTCCCCACCGGCCCGGGCACCGGCAGCTGGGAGGAGGTCAAACGGGAGCTGGAGTTGTTCACGCATTCCCGCGGAGCGGAGATCCACCGGAGAAAGGGCTACACGAACTTTGGGACAGCCACGGCGATCGCCTCGATCGTGCGGTCGGTGGTACGGGACGAGAAGCGCATCCTGCCCGTTTCCTGTCCGGCCGCGCCGGGGTATGGCCTTCCGCCAGGGGCGGTCTTGTCCCTGCCCTGCGTGGTGGGGGCCGCTGGAGCCGAACAGTGCCTCACGTTGCCCTTGAATGGCACGGAATCAGCGTTGTTGGCCTCCTCGCACACCGCTCTCCAGGAGGTCTACGAACGAGGAATGCAGCACTCCTGAGCCGAAAAGCACAGAGGACACGTACCAGTTCGTCAGCATCACATGGTGAGTCGACGAGTCTGAGCGCGGACGCGAGCTCGCCAAGGCCGAGGCCGAGACCGGCAGGACCCCTCGGTGAATGGATCGACGTCACCGAACGGATCCAGGCCGAGGCGACTGCCGCTCGCGCCCGCGGCGTCGTCCGGTGCCTTTCCCACTCAAGTACAGCGCCGGTACGGAAGCGCGCGACAGGGGCGACAGCTCACCACCGGACGAACTCCCCGCCGTCCCAGTCGACCCCGCCGCCGCACCAGCGAGTGCTGACGAAGCCCGTGTGCACCTCGTAGAACCAGCCGTGCACACGCAGCCGCCCGTCGGCCAGCCGAGCCTGGACGCACGGGTACGACCGCAGGCTCTCGAGCTGGATGAGCATGTGCTCGCGCTCCGCGAGAGACATCTGCGGCTCCGGTTCTCCCGGGCCGCCCGGCGGCGCGGGGAGACCCGGCTCGATGACCGGCCCGTCCTGTGGCGCCGGGGAGGATTCCACGCGCTCTCCGGCGGGCGGGCCGGACACGGCGCCGCACTCCGAGTGCACGCACACGACGACCTCGCAGACGCCGAGCACCTCGACCGCGTACTCGATGGTGACCGCGGCCTCCCCCCACGGCCAGTCGTCGCGGTAGGGCGGCACCACCCCACCTGCCGTACGCAGCTCGAACAACTCGCCCGGCCGGGCGCCGGTCATCAGCGCCGGGACGACACGGGAATCGGAACAGCAGACGAACAGCACCTCCGGGGACTGCCCGCCCGCCAGATGACTGAGATCCCCGCCGCGGCTGCTGAAACTCCTGGCCTGCTCGATCAGCGCTTGCACATCCGTCCCCATGCGTCGACATCATGTACTCGGCCGGCCGTCGGACACGCTCCGTACGACCGTGCGCAGCCACCGTGCACGACCGCACCTGAAGCGCACCTGAAGCGCTGCGAGGCTCGGCGCCGAGGGGCCCGCCACGTCAGCGGATGTCGCCGCCCCGTCGGCAATTCCACCACCACACGCCACCGGCCGCGACGACCAGGACGCCGGCCAGCACCACGTACAGGGCGGAGGGTGCGTCCTGCTCCAGCGTCGGCGCGGCCGTGTTCCCTTTCCCCTTGTCCTCGCCGGGGAGCGAGGCGGGGCCCGAGCCGTCGTCGCGGGGCGGCGCGGCGCTGGTCGGCGTGCCGGAGTCCGGGGAGCGTGGTTCCGCTCCCGGTGCGGCCGGCTTCAGCTTCAGGCTGGGCGCAACGGAGTTCCCCTCGCCGTGATCATGGCTGTGGCCGTGGCCGCCGCCGGGCTTCCCGAGCTCGATCCACCGGTCGACCCTGCCGTCGTCGTAGCGCTGCAGCGTCTTGAAGGACACGGAGTCCGCCTCGGGCAACTGCCGTACGGTGACGGTGTACCGGACGTCCTGGCCAAGGGTGAGGGCGGGACCGGAGACGACGTACCCGTGTGCCGTACGGGTCATCTTCCACCCCTTGGGTCCCTTGCCGAAGCCGACGTCCTCCGGGGCGATGCCGGAGGGCAGAAAAACCTCGATCTCGCTGATGCCGGCAGAAGTGGACTCGGCCTCGGCGACGAAGGTCAGGGACACGTTCTCCGCCAGCGCCTGAGGCCTGTCCGCGGACACCTCCACGTGGGCGGAGGCGGGCGCGGCCACGGCGAGGGTCGCCGAGAGTGCGGCAGCGGCCATGACGACGAGGCGGCGCGCCCAGCGTGCGCGAGTGGTGCGTGACACGGGAGCCCCCGGATCGATGGTGCGGTCGTTGCAGGCAGGTACGCCATCGGGCAGGCGGAACGCTCGACGACATGGCGCCCCATCATGAGCCATGGCCGCGACGCGGGCGAGGGGGCGAATACGTCGTGCCTGAATTGCGAGGTTTGCGGGGTGTCGGCCCGTTGCCGCGCAGCGCCTACTTCTTGACGACACAGCCCTCGAGGGACATCGCACGTCCTCCTCCCGAGCGACCGTACGGAGATGCAGCGCCGGTGACGATCTTGCCCATTGGGGCTCCCGGCCGGCCGGGAGCCGTCAAGTGCGCATCGCGGGGATCCGGCGGCCCGGGCGGCGGACCTCTGCGGGCGCGCCGGCGTGTCGATGCGCCCGTGCGCAGGTCCGGTGCGGTGTGCGGTCTCCGGTACGGGGTGCCGTCTTTCGATCAAGGGTGGTGGCCCGCGAGGACGCAGAACTCGTTCCCTTCGGGGTCGGCAAGACAGACCCAGCTCTCATCGCCGGTCTGGCCGACGTCGGCGTGTCGGGCCCCGAGGTCGAGCAGGCGACGGACCTCTTCGTCCTGCTCCCGGTCGGTCGGATTGACGTCGAGGTGGAGCCTGTTCTTGAAGGTCTTGCCCTCGGGCACGCGCGCGAATGTCAACGTCGGCGGCACCGGGCCAAGGCGGCCCTTTCCTTCAGGCACCACAGGAGAGCCAATCGTGACGATTCCTTCGTCTTCGTCTTGCACCTCGTAGTCAAGGACCGCGCACCAGAACCGGGCGAGAACCCAAGGATCGGCACAGTCGATCGCCAGCTCGGTGAACTTACTGGTCATGTCAGGACCTCCCGGTGAATTGGCGGTCCGTCACAGGCCACACGCTCATCGCAGTCTTCGCCGGACGAGGCCGGCAGCGTGATGGTGCGCCCGAACGGCGGGCCGCCGGCTGCAGCCGGTCCAGGATCACATGCCGAACGTCGAGGAATCATGGTGCCGTTCCCGGCCGCCGACCACCCCTTTCCCCCGGACGCCCGGCCTCCCCACGCCTCCCGCTCCCCTCCTCCGCCCCGCCGACGAGGCAGTCACTCCACGCCACTGATGCGGGACAACACGGCCAACTGCACACCGTTCGCGATTCGTACGCCCCCCGATGTGGGAGGCTCGCCGGATGCCGCATCTCGGACTGGTGACCATGGTCGTGCCGGACTACGACGAAGCCATGGCGTTCTACGTGGACGCGGTCGGCTTCCGGCTTCTGGAGGACACGCCACTCGGCGACGGCAAACGGTGGGTCGTCGTCGCACCGCAGGGGGCGCGGGAAACGGGCATCCTCCTGGCGGAGGCCGCGGGCGACGCAGAGCGGGCCCGGATCGGCGACCAGACCGGCGGCCGCGTCGGCTGGTTCCTGCACACCGACGACTTCGAGCGCGACGCCGAGCGGATGCGGAAGGCCGGGGTCGTCTTCAAGGAGGAGCCCCGGCACGAGCCGTACGGGACGGTGGCCGTCTTCCAGGATCCGTACGGGAACCTCTGGGACCTGATCCAGCCGAAGAAGGACGCCTGACAACCCCCTGAACCCGAGCGGCTGTTGGCCTCCGAACGCGCCCGACGGTCACAGCGGAGGGCCGGTCGCCGAGCTGAACCGCGCGGCTTCCCGGGGCGAGCAGGTCGACGGGCGCAGTCGATGGCGCGGCGCTCCGCCCTCGGGAGAAGCTTGCATCATGCAGATGACCGAGGAGTTCGCCGCGGCAGTCGTGGCTCTGGCGCCCGCAATCTTATTGATCGGCACCGTGGAGTACGTCGCGTTCGCGCGGCAGGGCTGGGAGCTGTCCCCTCGCCCCGTCCTCCAGCGGGCCGGAGCCGTCATGGCCGCGGGGGTATGGCTGATTGCCATGCCGGCGCTCCTCGCGTCGACCGCGCTGTCGCTGGGGTGGTTGGCAGCGGAGCACTCGGCCTCCTCCCCCGCCCCGGCCCGGCTCACCGCCGCCTTCGCCTTTCTGAGCACAACCCTGAGCCTGGCCTGGGTGATCGCGGTCCCCGCCGCTCGCGTGACCTACTTGCACACCCGCGTCTATGTGTCGCTCTGGAAGCGGATCAGGACTTCCTCCGGGTCGCCCTCGCCCGCCGCTGAGCCGACGTCCGCCCTCCGCTCCGGGCAACGGCGTCCGCTCGTCCGCGCCGGCTCCCACGCCCTCCTGCATCGTCGCGCCCGCCGCCTCCAGGCGCGCCGCGCGGAAAGCGCCTGAACCCGAGCGGAAGGCCCGAATCCGAGACACGGACGCGCCTCCCACCATCCACCACCATCGACGCAACCCGGTCTCCGCGGGGCCGCTGCCGGGCCGACGGTGCAAACCGGGCGCCGTCAGCCAAGGGGTTCCGGTGCCCCGGTGCCGCAGGTCTCGCGGAGGAGGCGGGTCCGTTCGGCCGCGGCCCGCTCTATGAAGAGACCGTCGACGTTCTCCGTGGGCCGGCGTCGCCGGCGGGTGAGCAGCACGGTCAACAGCCCGGCTCCGGCTCCCATGCCGGTCAGCAGATACAGCAACACAACCCCCAGTGACGGTGGTCGGCGACCGCGACCCCCTGGCCTCGTCCTCCATCGTCCCCCACGGTGCCCTGCCTGGGCACCTCTTGACCGTACACCGACGGAGCCGCTGCCCTGCCCCGCCAGCGCCGCCGCCTACCGCTTGGGCCAGTACCAGAGCGGTTCGTCGAGCGGGCTCTCGCGCCCCGCGACCTCCGTCTGGCCGAACTCCTTGATCAGCTCGACGCTCTGCAGATCCACCCGATGCCGACGGGCACCGGCCGCCAGGGCGTCGGCCAGCGGCCGGGCATGCGTGACCACGACCGTCTGGGTGTCCCGGCTCGCGGTGAGGATCAGATCGGCCAACGGGCCGAGAAGGTCTGGGTGCAGACTGGTCTCCGGCTCGTTGAGCACCATCAGGGCGGGCGGGCGCGGTGTGAGCAGCGCGGCGACCCACAGCAGGTAGCGCAGGGTTCCGTCGGAGAGTTCGGCGGCGCCCAGCGGCCGGAGCAGTCCGTGCTGGTGCAGTTCCAGTTCGAAACGGCCGTCGCCCGGAGCGATGACGATCCGGCTGCCGGGGAAGCCTGCCTCGACGGCCTCGTCCAGCGCCGCACTGTCGCCCGTCTCGCGGATCGTCTGCAGCGCGGCCGGAAGATCCGAGCCGTCGGCCGACAGGACGGGCGTACGGGTGCCGATGCGGGGCAGCCGTGCCGGGGCTTCGGCGTCGGTGCGCACATGGTCGTAGAACCGCCAGGAACGGATGCGCTCGCGCATGTTGAGCAGGTCGGGGGCCAGTTGGGGGTCGGCGAATTCGCTGAGCATCGAGTCGTACGGCCGCAGGTCGCCCGTACTGCGGTGCCATCCGCCCTCGGCCGTGCGAGTCCGGACGGTGGGGCCCGAGCGGTCGGAGAGCAGGGCGGCCGGGCGCAGGACCGGGCCGACCCAGGTGGCCTCGCGTTTGATCTCCGGGTCGAGGTTGAACAGTGAGGGCTTCCCCTCCTCCCCCGCGACGGGCCTGGGGTGGCCGAAGTCGACCGCGTACCCGAACTCGTCGCCGGAGAAGCCCAGGCGCAGACTCACGGGCCCGGAGCGTACGGTGCCCTGCACGGGGTAGCGGCCTTCGCGTACGGCGCGACCGATCCTCTCGGGTCCCGCCCACAGCGTCGAGGGCAGACCGCCTTCACGGGCCAGCGCGGCGACGGCGCCGCCGCGCGCGGAGTCGGCGAGAAGGCGAAGGGCGCGGTAGAGGCTGGACTTGCCGGTGCCGTTCGCGCCGGTCACCACGGTGAGCCGGCCGAGGGGGACGATCAGTCTGCGCAAGGACCGGTAGTTCTCGACCGCCAGGGTGGTGATCACAGCTCGGGTTCTTTCCTCCGGGGCGGGACGGCGGCCGTGGCACCCGGGGGCCCCTGCGGCGCTTGGGTGCATCCTTTCCGTGTCGTCGCCTTCTTCGCTCCGGGCGCGCCGGAGCAATGTCACGCAGGCAGACGCCGAAAGCGCAGAGGAGGTTGTCCCGGAGCGTGCGGGACGGCCGTACCCGCGCTGGACGGCGACGCTCGCGCGCGCAGCGGCGGCGCTCGGGCCGGACGGTCGTACTCGGGCAGGCGGCGGCGCTCACGCGGACCGCTGCTTTCGCCGGGGGTGGCGGCCCTCGATGCATCGGCCGTGCGCCGGAGCGCAGGGATCGTGCGCGGCGCATGCGAATCCTCCTCATACGCCCGGCGGGTCCCGCGGACGGGTGCGCGGCGCGGGCCCGTCGGAACATACGACCGACACTTCGCGGCCTCGCGGGAGTCCGCTCCCGGGGGTGTGCGCCCCGTACCCGCAACGGGTGTCTCCCATGCTGCCGGATCGTCGAACGACCCGGCGTCCATGAAGCAGTCGGCCCGGCTGCGGTCGCTCCTGCGCGCTCTGTGGATGCCGGTCGTGATCGTGCTTGTCTCGTGTTCGTGTTCCTGTTCGTCTTCGTGGGAATTCCGGATCAGCTTCCGGATTCCCGTGCAGGAACACGGAATTCGGCCCCGATTGCCCGGACGGGTGCCGGCCATCTGCACATCGATCGGCAGGAGCGAGCAGAGATGGAATTATCCCGAGCATCAACCCGAGCATCAAAGGGACCGAAGGCGCGCGGCGAATTCCGGAACAGTGGGCTTCGTCGTCGAACGGCAGTGATCGTACTGGCTACGATCGGCGCGCTGAGCGCCGGGGCCGCATGGCCCGCCCAGGCCGAGGACGGAACTGTCTGGGACCGGTTGGCCGTCTGTGAGAGCGGCGGCAACTGGCGTGCCGACACCGGTAACGGCTACTCGGGCGGGTTGCAGTTCTCGGACACCACCTGGCGCGCGTACGGCGGTGGAGCGTTCGCCTCACGGGCGTCGCAAGCGAGCAGGGCGCAGCAGATCAGCGTGGCGCAGCGCACGCTCGCCTCGCAGGGATGGGGCGCCTGGCCTGCGTGTTCGGCGTCCCTGGGACTGCGGTCGACGGCCCTGGACGCCGCCGCGTCGGCCCCGGACGGGACGGGATCCACTTCCGGGACGTCCTCCAGGGGCCGGCCGCGGCTGTCCCCGTCCGGTGAGCATGGCGACCGCGGGGGTAACCGGCGGAATTGGGGAAGGGGCCATGTGGTGAAGCCGGGCGAGACCCTCAGCGGGATCGCGTCCGTCCACGGTGTCGGCTGGATGCATGTCTTCCGGCTGAATCGCGGGGTCATCGGCGACGATCCGGATCTCATCTTTCCGGGCGTGCGTCTCGTTCTGTGACACTCCGCCGGGTGGGTGCCGCCGCAAGGCCCTGACCGTACGGTCGGATATGCGCGCCGGAGCGCAGCGTATTCGGTCCTGAACCGGGCCGCCCCTGTCATGGTTGCAGGGGCGGCCCTTGTCTTTCGGCGTTCGGGTTGCTTCGGCCGGCTTCAGTGCAGGTCGGTTCCGGTCGGCATTCGCCTCCCCACACCGCGGAATTGGGTTCACACTGCCGTACAGAACGAGGGAGTTGCCCGGGTCCGATGGGTAATGCAGGAGCCATTCGCCGTCTCGCCGTTGCTCCGGTTCGCGTTCCACCGGATGAGGTCGGCTCCCGGGTGCGCAACACCGTTGTCGAACATGGACATTCCGCTGTGCTCGGACGAGGGTGCGTGCTTGCGAGGCTGCTGCGATCTCACGTCACCTCTGGGTGGTACTCCTGGCAGCGTCCTGGATGACGCCGGCCACCTCGTGCGGGTGAGAGACGGCAACCGCGTGCGAAGAGCTCACTTCGGTGGTGTGGGCGTGGGCCCGGTCGGCCATGTAGCGCTGCGCCGCGGGCGGAATGGTCCGGTCGTTCTTGGCGACCAAGTACCAGGAGGGGATGGACCGCCATGCTGCGTTCTCGCTGTCGGCTTCCAGGCTGGAGGCGTCGACCGGGCGCTGTGCCGCGGCCATGGCGGACGCATCGCGGGCCGGGATGTCTGCAGCGAAGACGGACCTGAACTTGTCAGGATCCACATAGAGGTCGGTGGATTCACCGCCGTTTCCCAGAGGATAGGTGACCGGGTTCAGCGCGTCGGGCAGCTGGCTCCCGGGGAAACCGCTGAGGATCTTATTGGCGCTTTCGCCCTTCTCCGGGGCTATCGCGGCAGCATAGACGAGCGCCTTGACCTGTGAATTCGATGCCGCAGCGTTGGTAATGACCTCGCCTCCATAGGAGTGGCCCACCAGGACGATCGGGCCCTGAATATTCTTGAGGACACTCGCAACATAGGCGGAGTCGCTCGACAAGCCGCGCAGCGGGTTGGCCGGGGCGACGACCGGGTATCCGGAGGCTTGGAGTTCCTTCGTCACCTTGTCCCAGCTGGAACCGTCGGCGAATGCGCCGTGCACCAGGACGATGGTGGGCTTCTCCGTCCGTGACGCGGCTGAATTCGCTGAGGAGTGGGGGGCCGTTGCAACGGCCGCGGCCAGGGTGACCACCGGCAGGGCGAGAACGGTCTTCTTATTCATGCGAGTAGGTCCCGATTCTGTGAATTGATGGTGCCGAAGTGAGTCCCCGCCGTCGGGTCGAGTGAGATCACCTCACCCCCAACGGCAGGGGACCGAGCCACGTCGACTCAGTCGAGCCGGCACTTCCACCTCGAAGGCGAGGACGAGAGAGGGCTCGCTGAGGAAGGCGGAATCAGCAGGTCAGATGCTCGGGGCACCTGGTCACGCCGGCCACCACTTCAGCTTCTTCGGGCTTGCCGACGTCGCCGTAGCGGACCTCGATGCGTTGCGCGTCCGGGTCAGGGGAGAAGATGGCGCCCCTCCAGTTGCCTACGGTGCTCACCTGGACGTCGTCTCCTACCGAGAAGTTGCCGGCTCGGGAGGCAGAGTCGGGGTTCCACAGGAAGTAGACCCCGCCTGGCTCGACGGCCGGATCGTCCTGGACGCGCAGCATCCAGATCGTCGTCCCGCTCATGGTCGGCACCGGTGTCCAGATGAGGTTGTCCAGTTGCACCCCTGTGGTGGTGCTCTGCGCGGCCGGGGCCCCGCCCTCGGGCGAATCGGCTGAGGCAGCAGGCCCGGATATTCCGCTCAGCACGGCAGCGGCGGCCAGTACGGCCGTGACGTAGGCTTTCATCGTTTTCCTTGTCTTTAGTTCGTTTGCCGGTACGGGTGTCGCACACAGGCGTGTGGACACTGGCGGCACCAATGAATCTCGCACCATGCATGATGAGTTCGGTCGGGAAATGAGCCAGGTGCGATGTCGGTGACTCAAGGCGCACGTCATCGAGGCTTGAGCACACAAGACGCGCCACACGGCGGACCTACCGGCCCTAATGATGGCGCCGGCCACCTGGATTCACTGTCACGGAGAGGGTCATGGAGGCCACTGCATGAACGGTGTCCGCCTATCAGCCCTTCCGTTCCCATGGTCGTTGAAATCAGAAACCAGCGCGTTCCTGATCGCCAACAGAGTGGCACGCGCCCCCATGAGTCGCCAAACCGTCGTGATCTCATTTCGGCCAGTCGTCGAATGTTCAAACCGGCTTGTCGACGGCGAGGGCACAGCCCGCGGGTTTGGAAAGCCGCCTCTCAGCACCTCGAGATGTCGTCCGAGATTGCCATCGGTGAGCTCGAGCAGCTTCTTCAGGCATCCGAAGTCCGACCGCTGGGTTTCGTGGAGTACGGCGAGCATGCCGTGCCGGGTCCGCTGGTGCACGGCATCGTCCAGCCCCTAGGGGGCGTATCCAGTTGTGATCAATCTGCGGGATCCGCTCCCGCAGCGGGGCGGGTTCCTGTAGATCGTCATGCATGACGCAGGTGCAACT
>NZ_JBFAYQ010000088.1:0-10736 GCF_040681345.1 Streptomyces sp. NPDC051776
GTGGTTCAAAGGGCACGGCCTGTATCAACTGCGTGGCACTATTCGCTACCCGAAGGCTGCGTAACCCTGTCAAGAAGATCATCGGTAAGCCGTGTACGGGAAAACCGCACGCACGGATTGAAAGGGGACGGAGGAAACGGGCCCGTAAGGAGCACCGCGCCTCCAACTACCAATGACCACCGGCTCCGCACCCGAATCGGGTCTCGCCGCGGTGAGCGCCGCGCTGCTGGCGATGAGCCGCCACCTCGAAGTGCGCGATGTGCTGCAGACGATCGTGGCCTCCGCGCGCGAACTGCTGGACGCCGAGTACGCGGCCCTCGGGGTGCCCGACGACCACGGGGGCTTCGCCCAGTTCGTCGTGGACGGTGTCAGCGACGAGCAGTGGAAGGCCATCGGGCCCCTGCCCCGGCAGCACGGCATCCTCGCGGCGATGCTGCAGGAGGCCACGCCCCAGCGGCTGGCCGACGTCCGCGAGGACCCGCGCTTCGAAGGCTGGCCGCGCGCCCACCCCGACCTCTCCGACTTCATCGGCCTGCCGGTGGCCGACGGCGACGAGGTCCTGGGCGCCCTGTTCCTCGCGAACAAGCGGTACCCGGGCGGGCCGGCGGAGGAGCGCGAGGCCGCGCCCCGGGATCGCTGCGGCTTCACCGAGGAGGACCAGTCCCTGCTCGGCATCCTCGCCCAGCACGCCGCCATAGCCCTGACCAACGCCCGCCTCTACGAGCGCAGTCGCGAGCTGACCATCGCGGGGGAGCGCGCCCGCCTCGCGCACGAGCTCCACGACGCCGTCTCCCAGAAGCTCTTCTCGCTGCGACTGACCTCCCAGGCCGCGGCCGCTCTCGTCGACCGCGACCCCACGCGGGCCAAGGGCGAGATGCAGCAGGTCGCCGACCTGGCCGCCGAAGCGGCGGACGAGCTGCGGGCCGCAGTGGTGGAGCTGCGCCCCGCGGCCCTGGACGAGGACGGCCTCGTCGCCACCCTCCGTACGCAGATCCAGGTCCTCGACCGCGCCCACACCGCCGAGGTCACCTTCGCCTCGCAGAGCGTGCGGGCCCTGCCGGCCGCCCAGGAGGAGGCCGTTCTGCGCGTGGCCCAGGAGGCGCTGCACAACGCGCTGCGGCACTCGGGGGCCGCCCGCGTCGGGGTCTCCCTCGTCCGCAGCGGCCAAGGCGTCGTGCTCCGGGTCGAGGACGACGGCCAGGGCTTCGACCCGTCCGCCGTACGCCGGGCCGGCCGACACCTCGGCCTGGTGTCGATGCGGGACCGGGCGAGCGGCGTGGGCGGCGCCCTGAGCGTGGAGTCGGCGCCCGGAAAGGGCACCCTGATCGAGATGGAGGTGCCCGGTGGATGAGCGACGGCGCGCCATCCGCGTCCTGCTCGTCGACGACCACCAGGTCGTACGGCGCGGGCTGCGGACGTTCCTCGAAGTGCAGGACGACATCGAGGTGGTGGGGGAGGCGGCGGACGGTGCGGAAGGGGTGGCGCGCGCCGAGGAACTGCGCCCCGACGTGGTCCTCATGGATGTGAAGATGCCCGGCACCGACGGCATCGAGGCCCTCCGCAAGCTCCGGGGCCTGGACAACCCCGCCAGGGTGCTGGTCGTCACCAGCTTCACCGAGCAGCGCACCGTCGTGCCCGCGCTCCGTGCCGGCGCCTCCGGATACGTCTACAAGGACGTCGACCCGGACGCTCTGGCCGGCGCCATCCGTTCCGTCCACGCCGGGCACGTCCTCCTGCAGCCCGAAGTGGCCGGGGCGCTGCTCGCCCAGGAAGAGGCGCCGGGTGCCCAGGGGCGGGGAGGCGCGCTGACCGACCGGGAGCGCGAGGTGCTCGCCCTGATCGCCGACGGCCGCTCCAACCGGGAGATCGCCCGCGCGCTGGTGCTGTCCGAGAAGACGGTGAAGACCCACGTCTCGAACATCCTGATGAAGCTGGACCTGGCGGACCGTACGCAGGCGGCGCTCTGGGCCGTACGGCACGGCGTGACCGGCTGAGGCCGGGCGGGCGCCCCGGGCCGAGTGCGACGGCCCGAGCGGGGCCGTGCGGGCCCCTTCACCACGAACCGGCCAGCCAAACCGAGATTCATACTGTCGGGTGTATGTAGCCCTTTTGGCGCAACCGCGCCCGCGATGATCCGTTTTCCATGGCGTGCCGCGGCGATCCGTCCGCGGTGAAGTCCAGGGAGGGTCAAGAAAAGTGATGAACTTCAAGAAGGCCGCTGCCGTCACGCTCCTCGCGGGCGGGCTCGTCGCCGCCGGTGCCGGCGCCGCCTCCGCCGCCGGTGCCAACGCCCAGAGCGAGGCCGCGTTCTCGCCGGGCATCGGTTCGGGCAACGTGATCCAGGCGCCGGTCCACGTGCCGGTCAACGTCGCGGGCAACACCGTGAACGTCATCGGCGTCGGAAACACGGCCTTCGACAACTACGCCGCCAACTGATCGCACTCCAGCCGATCAGCCCGATCAGCACAGACCGGCCCTCGGGGGATGCGGGTCCCCGGGGCCGGTCCCTTTTGTGGGGAGCGTGTGCCTGTGAGGGTGCGCCTCGGAAACCCGCGGGAGGTTCGTCCCCCGAGCCTTCCCGCGGGGCCCCCGAGCGTTGCCCCTGCCGGTGGGCCGCGCCGCTCCCAGGGGCTACCGGAACCGGCCTCTCAGCGCCGCTCCCGCTCCTCCACGTACGCGTTGTACGCCGCCACCTGCGCCCTGCGCGCCGTGCGCTCCACCGGCCGCAGAGCCTCCGCGCGCGCGGAGATCTGCGACGCGCTCACAGCAGCCCCGTGCTCGCGCCCGCCCCCGCTCCCGGTGACCGGCCCGCTCGCGATGGCGATCAGCGCACCCACCCGCTGCGCCAGTTCCAGAACCCGCACGGCCCGCGGCGGATAGCCCGGTGCGAGCACCTCCCGGCCGCGCTCGGCCCGCGCCCTGTACGCCTCGAGCGCCGCGTCCGCCACGGGACCCGAGCCTGCCACGTCCATGCGTGAGAGCAGTTCGGTCGCCTCCCGCAGAGCCTCGGCGAGTTCGCGTTCCGCCTCGCCCAGCGACGGCACGTCCGCGGGTGGCGCCTCCCGCACGGGCAGGCAGTGCCACACCACCTCGATGTGCTGATCCCCCTCGGGACCTGCCTCGTGGACCTCGGGAACGAGGCCCAACGGCTGCCCGCCCGACGCGATCACGGCCTCCTCCGCCTCCATCGCCCGCGCGTTGAAGTCCGGCGGTCCGCACAGACCCAGCGGATGCCCGGGTGCGGGCAGCGCCACGAGCAGTCCGGTCACGCCGAGCGCGCGCAGCCGCCCGAGCCCGAGACTCAGACCGACGGATTCCGCCTCGCCGGGCAGCCCCTCGATCCGGTGCAGTGCGTCGTCCGCCACAATCCGGTGCACGGCCTCGTCGGGCGAGATCAGTCCGGCAATGAGGGCATTTCCCCAGGCGGCCAGCCGCCCTGAACGCGGTTCGGTGAGCATGGGACCAGCCTAGAGACCGACCCTGCCGACCGGTGGCGTAGGTTTTCCCTGGGGGCTGCGCCCACAGGCGCACGCGACAGCCGAGACTGCATGGGAGACAACGCGCTCATGAGCGATGTACTGGAGCTGGTGGACGTATCCGTGGTCCGCGAGGGCCGGGCTCTGGTGGACCAGGTCTCCTGGTCGGTCGCCGAAGGCGAGCGCTGGGTGATCCTCGGTCCCAACGGCGCCGGCAAGACGACCCTGCTCAACATCGCCTCCAGCTACCTCTTCCCGAGCAGCGGCACCGCGCAGATCCTCGGCGAGAAGCTCGGCAGCGTCGACGTCTTCGAACTGCGCCCCCGCATCGGCATGGCCGGGGTCAACATGGTCGACAAGCTGCCGAACCGCCAGACCGTGCTGGAGACCGTCCTCACCGCCGCCTACGGCATGACCGCGCACTGGAACGAGGACTACGAGTCCGTGGACGAGGAGCGTGCCCGCGCCTTCCTCGACCGGCTCGGCATGAACGACTATCTGGACCGCAAGTTCGGCACCCTCTCCGAGGGCGAGCGCAAGCGCACCCTCATCGCCCGCGCGATGATGACGGATCCCGAGCTGCTCCTGCTCGACGAGCCGGCGGCCGGCCTCGACCTGGGTGGCCGCGAGGACCTCGTACGACGGCTGGGACGGCTCGCCCGCGACCCGCTCGCCCCGTCCATGATCATGGTGACGCACCACGTCGAGGAGATCGCCCCGGGCTTCACCCACGTCCTGATGATCCGTCAGGGGAGGGTGCTGGCCGCCGGTCCCGTTGAGTCCACGCTCAACTCCCGGAATCTCTCCCTGTGCTTCGGGCTGCCGCTGGTCGTCGAGCGCAACGGCGACCGGTGGACCGCGCAGGGCCTGCCGCTGAAGTCCTGAGCGCCCGCCGGGCCCCGTCCATGACGTGCCCGCACTCTCGGGTGACGTGCCCGCACTCTCGGATCACGTGCCTGCACTCTCGGATCACGTGCCTGCACTCTCGGATCACGTGTCCGCTACTCCCGGTTCACCTGCTCCCATTCCGGACCGATCCGCTTCCCGGATCGCCCCCCCGCGCCCCCGCCCCCTATGGCCCCGGCCCGGTTCCCTGTGCACTTCCCCCAACGCCCGTGCCGCCACCGGGCCTTCGGCGGTCACACTCGATCACTCTGTCCGATCGGCCACTGTCGGCAATGAGGTCACCGCGCCTACGATGAAGGTGTGGATCCATGGGTGTGGTGGCTGATCGCCGCCGTCGGGCTGGGCATACCTCTCGTTCTCACCGCGACGCCCGAGTTCGGGATGTTCGCTGTCGGAGCCGTGGCGGCCGCCGCCACGGCCGCGCTGGGCGCCGGCACAGTGCCCCAAGTGCTCGTGTTCGCTGCCGTCTCCGTCGCTCTGATCGCCGTCGTGCGGCCGATCGCCGCCCGGCATCGGAACCAGCGTCCCCAAATGCCAAGCGGCGTCGAGGCGTTGAAAGGACGACAGGCCGTCGTCCTCGAACGCGTCGACGGCAGCGGCGGCCGGATCAAGCTTGCGGGTGAGGTCTGGTCGGCGCGTACGCTCGACTCCGATCAGGTCTGCGAAGTGGGCCAGCAGGTCGACGTGGTCGACATCGACGGTGCGACCGCCGTGGTGATGTGAGCGCCGTGTGATGTGCCGCGCGATGTGAAGCCTGCTCAACCGCCGGTCGGATGGCTGGAATCCGTACCGTACGGAGCCGCACTCTGCCAGACTCGATCATCAAGCAATCGAAGGGGTAACGGGGAGCATCCATGGAACCGATCATCATCGTCCTGATCATCCTGGTGGTGCTCGTCTTCATCGCACTCATGAAGACGGTGCAGGTCATCCCCCAGGCCAGCGCCGCCATCGTGGAGCGCTTCGGCCGGTACACCCGCACCCTCAACGCGGGCCTCAATATCGTCGTCCCGTTCATCGACTCGATCCGCAACCGGATCGACCTCCGTGAACAGGTCGTCCCGTTCCCGCCGCAGCCCGTCATCACCCAGGACAACCTGGTCGTCAACATCGACACCGTCATCTACTACCAGGTGACCGACGCCCGGGCCGCCACGTACGAAGTCGCCAGCTACATCCAGGCGATCGAGCAGCTCACCGTCACCACCCTCCGCAACATCATCGGTGGCATGGACCTCGAGCGGACCCTCACGTCCCGCGAGGAGATCAACGCCGCGCTCCGTGGTGTCCTCGACGAGGCCACCGGCAAGTGGGGCATCCGTGTCAACCGCGTCGAGCTGAAGGCCATCGAGCCGCCCACCTCCATCCAGGACTCGATGGAGAAGCAGATGCGCGCCGACCGTGACAAGCGCGCCGCGATCCTCACCGCGGAGGGCATCCGTCAGTCCCAGATCCTCACCGCGGAGGGTGAGAAGCAGTCGGCGATCCTGCGCGCCGAGGGTGAGGCCAGGGCCGCGGCCCTGCGAGCCGAGGGTGAGGCCCAGGCGATCCGGACGGTCTTCGAGTCCATTCACGCTGGAGACCCCGACCAGAAGCTGCTTTCGTACCAGTACCTCCAGATGCTCCCGAAGATCGCTGAAGGCGATGCCAACAAGCTCTGGATCGTCCCCAGCGAGATCGGCGACGCACTCAAGGGGCTCAGCGGCGCCATCGGCAACTTCGGCCCGATGGCCGGAGGTGGCGGTTCCGGCCCGGCCGCACCCGCGGCCTCAGCGCCCAAGACGCCCGCCCCGCGCCGGGAGCAGCCCCCGCTGGACTGAGCCTTGGGACCACGGACGGGCTCCGGAGCCTCGGGGCACGGGCGCCCGGACCTTGGGGCCCGGGGCAGCCCGGAGCCCTGGCGCTACGGTCGGGCGCCCCGCGATCCCGGCAACGACCTGGAGAGGTCCGGACGGCCGCGGCCCCCGCTGCCGGTGCCCACCTGTCGTCCGGCATGATCGGTGCAGGAGACACCGAACCGGAAGGCACAGCGTGGGCATCTGGGAGGCATTCGCCGTATTCGCGGCAGGCATGGCAGCCGGCACGATCAACACCATCGTCGGCTCCGGCAGCTTGATCACCTTCCCGGTCCTGCTCGCGGTGGGCCTGCCGCCCGTGACTGCGAACGTCTCCAACAGCCTCGGCATCGTTCCCGGCGCGATCGGCGGCGCCATCGGCTACCGCCGTGAGCTCAAGGGCCAGCGCAGCCGCGTCCTGCGTCTCGGCGTCGTCGCCGTCATCGGCGGCCTCATCGGCGCCGCCCTGCTGATCGTCCTGCCGTCCGACGCGTTCGACACGATCGTGCCGATCCTCGTCGGCCTGGCCGTCGTGCTCGTCGCCGTCCAGCCCTGGCTGGCACGAGCCGTTCAGCGTCACCTTTCGCGCAGGACCTCAGCCGGAGCTGCAGATGCCACCCTTGCCACCTCCGGCGCCGCTGCGGACAACGACGGTGTCACGGACGACAGCACTTCGGGCGGGGGTGCCCCGGCCGCGCCCGGAGCGCGCGCCCACCGGGCCGACGGCGGCCCCGTCCTCATGGGCGGACTCCTTCTCGCGAGCGCCTACGGCGGCTACTTCGGGGCGGCTCAGGGAATCCTCTATCTCTCCCTGATGGGTCTCCTGCTCGACGACGACCTTCAGCGGCTCAACGCCGTCAAGAACGTCCTCGCCGCCCTCGTCAACGCAGTCGCCGCGCTCTTCTTCCTTTTCGTCGCGGACTTCGACTGGACCGCCGTACTGCTCATCGCGGCGGGTTCCGCCCTCGGCGGCCCCCTCGGCGCCATCGTCGGCCGCCGACTTCCGCCCATCGTGCTCCGAACCATCGTCGTCGCGGTCGGGATCGCCGCGATGGTCCGTCTGCTCCTCGCCTGAGCCGTGAGCGAGTCCTGAGCGAGCCCTGAGCGAACCCAGAGCGAACCCCAGAGCAATGCGCTCGAGCACGACAGCAGATGGACCCATCCGCTCACGCAGGCACGCGCGCACCCGGTGCCGGCATCCACTCGGGCAGCGCCTCACGCCCGGACATCCCCAGCGCCAGCACCAGAGCATCCGCGGGCGTCGGCTCGAACGGTTTACTGAGCAGCCGCATCCCCGCCTGCTCCGGAGTACGGTCGGCCTTGCGGTGATTGTCCTCGGCGCACGCAGCGACGGTATTCAGCCACGTGTCCGCACCACCGTGCGAACGCGGCACCACGTGGTCCACGGTCGTCGCCCGCCGCCCGCAGTACGCGCAGCGATGCCGGTCACGCACCAGCACACCCCGCCGCGACCAGGGCGCCCGTCTTCGGAACGGCACCCGTACGTAACGGCAGAGCCTGATCACCTGCGGCACCGGAAGATCGACCGCCGCGGCGCGGATCCGCAGCCCCGGGTGGGCCTGCTCAACGACGGCCTTGTCCTGCATCACGAGCACCACCGCGCGCCGCAGCGACACAGTCGACAGCGGCTCGAAGCTCGCGTTCAGTACCAGCGTCTCGCGCATGCGTGCCCACCTCCCGGTCCCCCCGCCGGGTGGCGGGCTCAGATCAACTCTGGCCGCGCACACCAGTCGGAACAACGCAATTTCCCGTACCGAAGGCGGCACGGGGTGAAGACGTGAAAACCCGCCCGCCCCGCCACGCGAGACGTGGCAAGGCGGGCGGGTCACTGCGCCGTACGGGACGTCCGCGCATCGGCATCGCCGACGCGTCGGCAGTGCCGGCAACAGGACGCCCCGTCAGGGCGCCCCCATCACGGCGCGGTGTACTCGCTGAGCAGTTGGGCGCGCCCCAGGGTGTGGAACCGCAGGTTGAAACCCACGGCCGCCGCCGTGGCGTCCGCGTCCGGACCCAGCTTCTCCGTGTCCACGGCGTAGACCGTGAACACGTAGCGGTGCCTCTCCCCGGGCGGCGGAGCTGCTCCGCCGAAGTTCCGCTTCCCGTAGTCGTTCCGTACGTGCACGGCCCCCTTGGGCAGTCCCTCGAACTTGCCGCTTCCGGCCCCCGCGGGCAGCTCCGTGACATCGGCGGGGATGTCGAAGAGCACCCAGTGCCAGAAGCCGCTCCCCGTCGGCGCGTCCGGGTCGAAGAGCGTCACCGCGAAGCTCTTGGTCTCCGCGGGGAACCCCTCCCACCGGAGGTGGGGAGAGATGTTGTCCTTCGCGAACACCTGCGCATCGGCCAGCGTCGCCCCCGGCGCCACGTCATCGCTCACCACGGTGAACGAGGGCACCGCCGGATGGAAATCGTGCGGAAGCGGCGGCCGCTTGAGCTCGGACACGTCGAAACCTCCTGATCGGATGGCTCGGGATGGATCCAGTGGATCTCTGCCTCTCCGAGCCTAGAACCAGTTGCGGCGACCGCCGACCTCGGCGAGCCACTGGTTGAGATATGCAGCCCAGTCGGTCCCCTGGAAGTTCTGGAGGTTGACGGTGAACGACCGGTAGGAGTCGGTGCCCTCGGTGAACAGACCCGGCTTCTTGTCCATCTCCAGGACGACGTCCATCTCGTGGCCGTCGGCGATGAACGTGAGCTCCACCTGGTTCAGGCCGCGGTACTGCGGCGGGGCGAAGAACTCGATCTCCTGGTAGAACGGCAGCCGCTGTCGCGTGCCGCGGATGTGCCCGCGCTCCAGATCCGCGCTCTTGAAGCCGAAGCCCAGCGAGCCGAAGGCGTCCAGGATGGCCTGCTGCGCCGGCAGCGGATGGACGTTGATCGGGTCCAGGTCGCCGGAGTCCACGGCACGGGCGATCTGCAGCTCCGTCGTCACCCCCATCTCCATCCCCGTCAGATGCCGCCCCATGAACATCGTGATCGGGGTCTCCCAGGGGATCTCCAGGCCGAACGGCACCGCGTGCACGGCACCGGCCTGCACCTCGAAGGCCCCGCCGAGCTGCTTCCGGTGGAACTCGACGTTCTGCTTGACGTCCTGTCCGTTGACCTGCACGTCCTCGCGCTCGACCCGCGACTGAAGACCGACGGAGAGTCCCTCGATCTGCTGCGGCACGGACCCGCCCTGGATCCGCACCTCGCCCTGCACGACACCGCCCGGTACGACGTTCGCCTCGGTCAGCACGGTTTCGACGGAAGCTCCGCCGGCACCCATGCTCGCGAGCAGCTTCTTGAAGCCCATGTTCTTCCTTCCCCGGGCGAAACCATGTCTCGCCGCGACAACGTTTGACCTCTAGATACGCGCCACAGCGCCGGGCGGTTCCGTCCGGCCAACGGTGGCAAGCGGATGACCGTATGGCCAGCCGTCGTACGTACCAGGTGCACTACGCTCGGAGCGCATGCCGCACCGTACGCCGCTACCTCGCGACTTCTTCGACCGGCCCGTCCTCGAGGTCGCCCCGGACCTCCTCGGCCGCACCCTTGTCCGTACGACAACCGAGGGCACGATCGAACTACGGCTGACGGAGGTCGAGGCGTACGACGGCTCGAGGGACCCCGGCTCGCACGCGTACCGCGGCCGGACCGCGCGCAACGCCACGATGTTCGGCCCGCCCGGCCACGCGTACGTCTACTTCATCTACGGCATGTGGTTCGCGATGAACCTGGTCTGCGGACCGGTGGAGCGCGCGAGCGCCGTGCTCCTCCGCGCCGGCGAGATCACCGGAGGAGTGGAGCTCGCCCGGAAACGGCGGCCCACGGCACGCAAAGACACCCAACTCGCCCAGGGCCCCGCACGTCTGGCCACCGCACTGGATGTGGACCGTGCCCTCAACGGCGCCGACATCTCCACCGATCCGGGCTCTCCACTATCGGTTCTCGAAGGCGAACCGGTGGGCCGCGACCTCGTCCGCAATGGCCCGCGTACGGGAGTCGGGGGCGAAGGGGCCGTCCACCCTTGGCGTTTCTGGATCGACGGCGATCCGACCGTGAGCCCGTACCGCGCTCATACGCCGCGTCGCCGTAGCCAGAAGGCGACTTGACTCCCAGTCCGGAAACGCCTAACGTAGCCCGAGCCGCTTGACACGGGAAGAGCCGCGAACGGCCTCAGCCGAACGCCAGACCCGCAAGCGGCACAGCCATCACTACGAGCTTCTTCCCTAACCGGGGTCAATTTTGGCGTGCCCAGAATTCATCTCGAAGGGGGCGATTATGAATCGCCGAGGAAACCCGCTAGTGTGGTGAACACCGAAGGGAAGCGCCCGGAAAAACCGGTGAGATGGTTTCGATGGAAGCGTCCGTTCCTTGAGAACTCAACAGCGTGCCAAAAGTCAACGCCAGATATGTTGATATCCCGTCTCCGGGCCATGGTTGTGGTCTGGGGGTTGGGTTCCTTTGAAGAAAGACACAGCGAGGATGCTGTGGACCACTGGGTTATTCCTCTGGTGGT
>NZ_JBFAYQ010000089.1:0-10431 GCF_040681345.1 Streptomyces sp. NPDC051776
CGGCTGCGTGCCAGTCGCCGGTCTCGCGTCGTCGTCGGTAGTGGGCGCCCGCCCCGGGTGAGTGGCGAAGGGCCGCGAAGGCCCAGAGGTAGCCGGCGTGGTTGAGGCGATCGTTCTTCACCCAGCGGCGGGTGATGGAGGACTTCTTGCCGGAGGCCCTGGTGACGGGCGACGAGCCCGCGTATGCCTTCAGTCCGCGGGCGTCGGCGAAGCGTGTGCGGTCGTCCCCGATCTCAGCCAGAATCCGGGCGGCGAGCTGGATGCCGAGCCCGGGGAAGCTCAGCAGGACCTCGGCGTCCGGGTGCTGAGGGAACGTCTCTTCCGCCGCCTTGGCGAGGTCATCGGCGGCGATGCAGGCGGCTTCGAGCTGAAGCAGGAGAGCGAGCATCTGCTTGCCGAGTGCGTCCTCGAAGAGCTGGGGCTGGTGAGCCCACTCGGCGCGGAAGATGTCGCGGAGGCGGTCGGCTTCCGCCTCGATGCCACGTTTGCGACCGGCGCGCTTGAGGGCGGCCTGGAGCTGGGCACGCGTTAGCTTCGCGGCCCGGGCAGGGGTCGGTGCGGCCTTGAGGAGCTCGCGGGCCTCAGGCCGGCACAGGCCGTTCGTCCAGATGGCGAAGGCGTCCAGCGCGGACGGGTAGTACTCGCGCAGCAGGGATCGGAGTTGATTGGCGAGTTGTTGCCGGTTCCACAAGGAGTCCTGCTGAGCGCGGGCGAGGACGGCGATGGCGCGGCCGAGGTCGGAGTCGTTGGGCAGCTGCCGGTGAGCGTGCATGTCTGTGCGCAGGATGTTCGCCAGGACCAAGGCGTCGCCGGGGTCAGACTTCTTGCGCGAGACGGAGTGACGATCCCGATAGCGGGCTGCGGCCATCGGATTGATCGCGAACACCTGGCGTGTGCCGGTCCGCAGGACTGCGACCAGCAGGCCGCGGGACGTCTCGATGGCAACCGGGATTGGGCTCCCCTCGGTGTCCCCGTACTCGGCGAGCAGCTCCAGCAGGATCTTGTAACCAGCTGCATCGTCGGTGATATGCCGCTTGGCCACGAGCGCGCCGGTGTCGTCGACCAAGGCGACGTCATGTGTCCGTTCTGCCCAGTCGATACCGCAGTAGATCAAGGTGGTTCCTTCCGCTGTGCAGGTATTTGCTCTGGTCACGAGCGCATGCGGGCCACGCGAGCGACCTAATCCCAGGCCTCAACCGCGAGGGTTGGGCCGACACCTCACAAGCCGTTCGTGGCACCAGCGCACCCCACAGGCCCCGGTCTCCGCAGGAGCTCGAAAGGCTCGGGCATGACGAGGGGTCACTGTGCGGAGGGCTCGCACCACCAACACCAACGAGTTGACCAAGGTTCGGGTGTTGACGCTCGGCGGCCCTGGGCGCCGCCGCTCTACCGCTAGGCATGCCGGCCAGGGGTCAACGAGGCATCCGCCCAGCACCGGCGAACGCCCACACCCACCTGCTGAGTGGTGGCGGTCGAGGGTGCCCAACGCCGCGCGATCTACCAGTAGGCGTCGAGGCCCGGCAGGGATTGGGCATCCGTCCGGCATCCATGTGACCGCCACCACCATGAGCTCCAAGATCGGGCACCCGGTCTACGTTGAGGCGTAGACCCGGCTGCCCTTGGATGTCACGATCCGGCACTCGAACGTTCCGAGAACTACCTGCTCCCTCGAAACGCCCTTAACTACGGATTAGGGGTCGACGAGCGTGGGCTTGTAGCGGGGAGCACGGCGCTCTGCAATGGGCTCCTTCATGCGGGCGTATCGCTTGACGGTATTCAGGGCAACATCGAGGCAGCGTGCGCATTGGAGCAGGCCGACGCCCTGGTCGAGCAGATGGTCGACCCTCTGCCAGCACTCGCGGGTGGTCTACTCGCGTACGCCCCCGGGCCGGGCGGGGGTCACAGCAGTTGCCAGCAGGCGGCGTGGGAGCGGACCTCGGCCAGGGCCTTGCCGCACAGGTTGGACCAGAGGTGCCACCTGTCACTGACCTGGACCGCTTCGGGGAGGGCTTGGCGGATCGCCTCGCCGTAGGAGCCGGAGCCCTCGCGGCAGATGTATTCGATCCCGGGATGCTCGCGCAGCCATGCGACCAGGGTCTGGGCGGTGCGGTCGGGCAGGACGTCGATCCGCTCGCCTGTCTCGGCGACGATGACTGCGGTGGCGTAGCGGTGCCGGCTTTTGAGGGCGAAGTCATCGATACCGAGCACGCGCGGGACGCGCAGCGACGGTGCCGCCCTGCGTATGAGCAGGCGCAGGGCCGTCGAGCGGGGGATCGCGCAAGCCAGCACGCCGGATGGGCGGGCACCCCGGCCGGCCCGCTAACTCTTTGACCACGGAGCGGAGTTGGGCGGCCGCGTGTGGTGCGGCGCTGGTAGCGCTCCACAACGCCGGGAACCTGCTCGCTAGCGTCTGCCGCGAGCAATCGAGCACCGGGCAGAACAGGCACCGGATGCCGCACCGACGGCACGCCCCGCCGTCCGTCCACCCGGCACGTCCGCGACCACCCCCAGTGGAAGCCATGAACCCGCCCGGTCAGCTGCCCGCACACCGGGCACGGCACCGGATCGTCCCGGGTCCGCGCCGACACCCGGATCAGGTCCCCTTGTCCGTCACACCCTCAACCACGAGGGCCGACAGTCCCGAAAGCACCACACCCACAAGCTCATTGACATCGCGCACGTCACGCCAACAACGGCCGTCACCCTTCGTTACCACCAATTGCGGGACAGAGCCGACGACCGTACAGACCCCGTAGGTCTCGTTGTGCTGCCGGGATCTTGGTATGGCGAAAGGGGCCTGCGCCCGATCGGCTGCTCGGGCACAGGCCCTGGGGCCAGCAGGTGGTGGGTGCGCCCACCGGCTGGGGTCTTGGGGACTCCCCGCGAAGACCCTGGGGCCCGTTCAACGAGGGGCCCCGGGCAGGGTTTCACCTGACTGGGCCACTCGTGGTCAGGGCTGCGCGGCCTGGCTTTATCGGTTGATCGTGGCGATGTTGGTGGAGCGGTCGACGGCGACGCAGGTGGCCTGGGCGCGGTTGTTGGTGGTGGTGAGGGTGAGGTTGTTGGGGTTGGTGCAGTTGTTGTTCTGTCGGCCTTCCTGGGCGCGCTGAACGGGCTTCCTGCATCGAGGGCCCAACTCACCTCCCACTGACCGTCAGTGACGGTGCTGCCTGATGCCCGAAGTCACACCCCGCTCAACTTCGAAGACCCACGCTGTTTGGCCAAGAAGCGTTGGGGAGGCCACATCTGGCCGGAGCAGGCCCGAGCGATTCTGTCGATGTCCGTCTCAATCGGGTTCCCACAGCGATGCTGCGGAGAATCACGGCTGAGTGCCGAGGCGTTTTGGCGGCCCCACAGCGCTGGCTGTGGGGACCCGCTTGGTACAGGAATCAGGTGCGTTTCGCGCACCGGGGGCTCACTTGTCGCTGGTGCCGATATTGGTTGAGTGGTCCACGGCGATGCACCGGGTCTGCGTGCGGCTACCCATTGCTGTGGACTCAGGATCGATCTGAGAGTGGGCAGACTTCGTGGGAGGAGGCGAAGGCGGCTCCGACTCCCAAACCTCCGTGATCAGAGCCGCCTTCGTACAGTCTTCCGCCCTCCGTTCGACCCAAGTGCGGAACTGCCTCTGCCTACGCGGTGCCCTACCTGCGTGTCGGGACGTCGCCGATCGTCACACCGACGGGGCGGTCGAAGCTGTCGTCCTCGACGGTGTTGGTGACGGTGTTGCTGCGGGTGTCGATGATCGAAATGTTGTCCGAGTGGGCGTTGTTGACACACAGGTGGAGGCTGTCGGGGGTGCTGGCGATGCCGACGGGGAAGTCACCGACACCGATGGTGTCGATGACCCTGTGGGTGCGGGTGTCGATCGCCGAGACGGTGTCGGAGCCGGCGTTGGTGACGTAGACGCGCGTGCCGTCGGGGAGGACGAGCACACCCTGAGGGTTGTCACCGACGCCGATGGTGCGGGTGACCCTGTTGGTGCGGGTGTCGATCACCGAGACGGTGTCGGAGCCGGCGTTGGTGACGTAGGCACCGAGGGCGCCGTCCGGGCCGACCGCCACGTCCTCGGGCTTCTTGCCCACGCGGACGGTGGCGGTGACCTCGTCGGTACGGGTGCTGATCACCGAGACGCTGTTCGAGCCGGAGTTGGCGACGTAGACCCGCCTGCCGTCCGGGCCGACCGCCACACCGTGAGGGGCCTTGCCGACACCGATGGTGTCCACGACCCTGTTGGTGCTGGTCTTGATCACCGAGACGCTGCCCGAGCGTTCATTGGCGACGTAGACCCGCTTGCCGTCCGGGCTGACCGCCACCCCCTCGGGCTGCTCGCCGACCCTCACGGTGGCGACCACCCGGTCGGTGGCGGTGTCGATCACCGAGACGTCGTTGGAATGATGGTTGGTGACGTAGACACGCTTGCCGTCCGGGCTGATCGCCACGTCCTTGGGGCCGTCGCCGACATGAATGGTGTCGACGACCAAGAGGGTCGCGACGTCGCCCACCGACACGGTGTCCGCATCGTAGTTCGTGATGTAGGCGAACTGGGGGGTTTGGGCGGCGGCGGGCGTGGCCGCGGTGAGCGGGACGAGCGTGCCGGCCGTCACGGCCAGCCCCATGGCCCACGCCCGTACCGTCATCCACCACGAGCCACTGCCACGTCGCCTTCCACTCCCCCGCCGGGGCGGAGCCGACAAAGCGTTACCCGACATCGAGACCTCCTGCAGTGCACGACGCCGTACGGCGTCTTTCGTGCTCCGAATCGAAGACGGCGACCGATGCCTCGGGCACGGACGTCCGAGACCGCCGCGGCGCTGATGATCGCCGCAGCCCACGCTAGGCGCCGTGATCGGCCCGCGCCCGCTCACGGACCATGGATGAGAGCTGCACGGATGACCGGATACACCATCCGGCCGCAGGGTCTGGCCGGGCCAAAGGACGACACGCCGCGCCAAGGGCCCCGCCCCCACCCACGGATGCACCTCGCCCACCGATCCCGAGCGCATCCGGTGCCGGCCTGCCTCGGGCCACGCCGTCGAGCAGAGAGCACCTCACGCCCGAAGGGACGCGGCCGGACGCACCCATGGGCAGGCCTTGTCGGCCGCGGGCCGGGCGGTGCTGGCGCCCGCGAGCACGGATGCGGGTCCCCAGTCGACGTCGGTGTCCGGCTCCATGTCCTCGTCGGGCACGGGGCAGCGGCCGAACGGCCCGGCGGCGGCCTCATCGAGCATCAGCAGGTGCGGCGTGTGCTCCTCCAACAGCTCCTGCCAGGCCGGAGCCGGGCCGGAGCGAAACGCGTTCTCACCGGTCACCGATGCATCTTCCATGATCGGAAGTTACACCGAACGATTTACAGTCCCCGTGTCCGCCAACGGGGGTTTGAAGCCCGCCACCGGGGAGCCTTCCAGGTCCGCTGTCAGTCAAAGCCAGAACCCGAATTGGAGAGGGAAATTGGACCGTTGAAGTGAGGAACAACATGCGCCCATGACAAAAGACACACAGCGAACGTTACGGAAGGGAGATGGCTTAGAACATCACTCATCGGCACAAGGAGGCACCCAGGTGCGGGCACATAAGATCGCGACAGCCACCATGCTGGTCCTGGCAATCAGCGGATGGGGCGTAGTAGGTTCCGGGGCGGCATACGCCGACAACGGCCCCACCCATGAGGGGAAGCCGAAGGCCGCCGACAACGCCTATGGAAAGGCGAAGGCTGCCGACAGGGGCCGCCCCGCCCATGGGAGGGTGAAGGCCAGGGCGGAGGGGGGATCCGCCACCGGCGCGGGCCTCTTTCAGCAGAACATCGCGCAGTCCTCCCGGCAGAACAACAACTGCAACAACCCCAACCCAGAGGAGGAAGGGGAGGTGTCGCTCACCAATAGCCGCGTGAGGGGCCGGTGCGTGACCGCCGACGGCTCCCTGAACGCGTTCTCCCGAATCCAAAACGGCCCCGCCATTGCCCAAGGTGGATCGGCAGCCACAACCGTGGTCCAGCAGACCATCGCCCAGCGCGGCAGGCAGAACAACAACTGCCAAAACCCCAACAACGCGTCCATCACCCTGGACGACGGCCGGGTAGAGGGCCTCTGCACAGACCAGGACCATTCCTTCAACAAGCAGACCCTCGTCAAGAACGGCGGCGCCCACGCCAAAGGCGGCGACTCCGGAACAGAAAACACACTGGAGCAGCAGAACATCGCCCAGGTAGGCCGGCAGAACAACAACTGCAACAACCCCAACGACGACTCGGACATCACCCTGATGGGCGGTGGACGGGTGGATGGGCGTTGCAAGAACAAGGACGGCTCGTTCAACCACAAGACCCTCACCAAGGGCCGCGGCGCACGAGCCCATGGCGGCTCGGCCACAGGCGACGCCGCCGATGTGAACTCGCAGAACATCGCCCAGGAGGGTCGGCAGAACAACAACTGCAACAACCCCAACAACGAATCGGACATCACCCTGGACAGCGGCGGCAGGGTAGCGGGCCGGTGCGGGAACAAGGACCACTCGCTCAACCACAAGACCCTCACCAAGGGCGGCGGCGCCCGATCCAGGGGCGGCAATGCAGTAGTCGAAGTGAACCAGCAGAACACCGCCCAGGAAGGCCGGCAGAACAACAACTGCAACAACCAAAACAACGACTCAGACATCGACCTGGACGACGGCGGCGGGCGGGTAAAGGGACGTTGCAAGAACAAGGATCACTCCTTCAATCACAAGTCACTCTTCAAGGGCCGCGGCGCACATGCCGAAGGCGGCTCCCAAACAAGCGATGAAGCCGTCGACTTGGACCACCAGAACATCGCCCAGGAGGGCCGGCAGAACAACAACTGCAACAACCCCAACGACGGCTCGGACATCACCCTGATGGGCGGTGGACGGGTGGATGGGCGTTGCAAGAACAAGGACGGCTCGTTCAACCACAAGACCGTCATCAAGGGTGGCGGCGCCCGAGCCAAAGGCGGCAACGGCACAGTCGAAGTGGACGGGGACAACATCGCCCAGGAAGGCCGGCAGAACAACAACTGCCAAAACGCCCACGACTCGAACATCGACCTGGACGAGGGCCGGGTAGAGAGCCGCTGCGGGAACAAGGACCACTCCTTCAGCAAGCACACCCACGTCAAAGGCGGCGGCGCCCGAGCCGAAGGCGGAAACGCAACCGCCGATGTGTCCCAGCAGAACATCGCCCAAGAAGGCCGGCAGAACAACAACTGCAACAACCAAAACGAGGACTCGGACATCAACCCCGGCGAGGGTGAGGGCGGACGGGTGGATGGCCGTTGCTGGAACAAGGACGCCTCCTTCAGCAAACACACCCATATCAAGGGCGGCGGCGCCCGAGTCGAAGGCGGCAACGGCACAGGGGAGGGCGTCGAGGTGGACCAGCAGAACGTCGCCCAGGAAGGCCGGCAGAACAACAACTGCAACAACCCCAACGAGCAAGGGGACATCGAAGTGGTTGACGGCGGTCGGCTAGCGAGCCGTTGCTGGAACAAGGACGCCTCCTTCAGCAAGCACACCCATATCAAGGGCGGCGGCGCCCGAGTCGAAGGCGGCAACGCAACCGTCGATATGGCCCAGATGAACACCGCCCAGGAAGGCCGGCAGAACAACAACTGCAACCACCTCAACGACTTCGACGAGGAGACCATCGACGTGAGCGAGGGCGGTCGGCTAGCGGGCCACTGCGAGAACAAGGACCACTCGTTCAACCACAGGACCAGCGTCAAAGGCGGCGGCGCCCGAACCCACGGCGGCAACACCACAGGCACCGCCATTGACTTCAGCCAGCAGAACACCGCCCAGGAGGGCCGGCAGAACAACACCTGCAACAACCCCAACCAGAACGCAGACATCGATGTAACCGATGGCCAGGCCGAAATGCGCTGCCGAAACAAGGACGCCTCCTTCAACCACAAGGCAACGGTGAAGGGCGGCGGCGCCAGCGCCGAAGGCGGCAACGCAACCGCCGATCTCATTCAGCAGAACATCGCCCAGGAAGGCCGTCAGAACAACACCTGCGCCAACATCAACGGCGCCCCGGAAGAAGTCGCCCTCGTCGTGGACGGCGGCCAGGCCAAGATCCACTGCCAGAACAAGGACGCCTCCTTCAACCACAAGGCCTTCCTCAAGGGCGGCGGCGCCCGAGCCGAAGGCGGCAACACCACAGGCGGCGACGCGTTCCAGCAGAACATCGCCCAGGAAGGCCGGCAGAACCTGGCCTGCGGCAACCTCAACCATTCGGAAGTCACCCTGACCCAAGGCGACCGGTACAAGGTGAACTGCAAGCAGGTCGACCACTCCACCAACATTCACACCAAAGACGTGGGCGGCGGAGCCAAGGCCACCGGTGGAGGAGCCACAGCCGACCTCTTCCAGCAGAACATCGCCCAGGAAGGCCGCCAGAACACCGCCTGCGGCAACACCAACAACCTCACCCTCACCCTCACCGGCGGCTCCCGCAGCACCACCCCGTGCACCTCCGCGGACCACTCCACCAACATCGCCACCGAATACCGATAAACCAGTAGACCAGGCGCACTCACACCCCGCTGCCACCAGCATCCCCCTCTGATGCCATACCAACTCGAGCCCTCACCCTCCCCAAAGGGCCTCAAGCTGTTGCGGGTTGACGTTGTAGTCGCTGTGGTCGGTACATAAGGGGCGGGTCCTTCAGCGGCAGGATGAGAACTGCCAAGTCACGCATCTGCCGTCGCAAAGGACCCGCCTGGTGTCCCACCGTAGTGCCCCCTGTCCGTCGAGGGCCGCCGTCGCCTGGTCCAGCGGTGCCAGGAACGCCCCATCGCCCACGTAGCCGCAGAGATGGGCATCTCGCGGTCCTGCGCAAGCAAGTGGGTCAACCGGCACCGTCGATACGGCGACCTCGGCCTGCTCGACCGGTCCAGCACCCCGCGACATCAGCCGACACGGACACCAGGAGTGACCGTGGCCCGCATCGAGCGGATGCGCCGTGAACACAAATGGTCAGCCGCCCGCATCACCTTCGAACTCCGGGCCGAGGGCATAGGCGTCAGCCGTCGCACCGTCACCCGCCACCTACACCAACTCGGGTTGAACCGCCGCCGTTTCATCGATCCAGGCGGCGGCACCAACCGCGCCGGCCGCACCATCACCGCCCGCCGACCAGGCCACATGGTCCACCTCGATGTGAAGAAGACCGGCCGCATCCCCGACGGCGGCGGATGGCGCATCCACGGCCGCGGCAGTCTCCAGGCCAAACGCGTCGCTCGCGCCAAATCCCGCGGAGACAGGCCCGGTTACCTCTACCTCCACTACCTCCACTCGGCCGTCGACAGCTTCTCGCGACTCGCCTACACCGAGGCGCAGCCGGACGAGTAGCCACCACCGCGATTGCCTTCCTCCACAAGGGCCCGAGCCTTCTTCGCGGCCCACGGCATCAACCACATCCAGCGAATCGTCACCGACAACGGGGCCTGCTACCGCGCCGGCGACTTCACCCGCGCCATGCTCGGCTCCCGCCACCAGCGGATCACGCCCTACACGCCACGGCACAACGGCAAAGTCGAGCGCTATCAACGCATCCTGACCGAAGAATTCCTCTACGCCCGCAAATGGGACTCAGGAGACCAGCGAACCCAAGCCCTGACCACCTGGAACATCCACTACAACTACACCGACCCCACACCGCCGCCGGGAACCAGCCACCCGCCTCCCGACTCCACACAGCCGTGACCAACCTCGTGGCCTCATACACCTAGTCGACGCTGGGGGGATGCTGGTCCTGCTGCGCGGCGCCTTGGGGCAGCAGCTCCAACGGGATGGGATGGTCCGCTGGCGGCCCGCCCCCGGGGCATGGACCGTGCCGCAACATGGTGACGGCCGCGCCGACCGGGCGGGTCAGGGCGCCGGCTTCGAACGTGGCCCGGTAGTTGTGGGACTCCCACCGGCGGAGCACACGGTCGCGCAGCTGGAGCGCGGTCCGGTCCCGCAACTGGATGGTGATGGTGTCCAGAAGGGTCTTGGGGATCTCGCGGCCGGTGGTGGTCCGCATCGCCTCGCTCAGCGCAGCAGGCAAGGCGGCGAACACCATCGCCTGGTCGGCAGTCAGCGTGAACGGCAGACGCCGCGGTGCTCCCCGCCGGGTTTCCTTCCGGGATGGTTGTGTGACGTGGTTGGTCGGCGCGCAGCTTTCGGGCTCGCGCGCTACTACCGGTAGAGAGCCTCCGGCGTTGACCGGCGCTACGCGCCGAAGGCGCCCCGTTCGTGTTCTCAATCTTGGTGTTCTTGAGCTTGGTGTTCTTAGCCTCGCCGTTTCATTTGCGTACGGCTGGCTGGGTCGGAAAACGCGAAGTGCCTTCCTGACCTGGAACGATGAACCTTGCTGAGGGGTTCTGTCGGTCCAGGCGGAGGGCACTTTCTACGTGCAGGCTATCGGGTTGCGTC
>NZ_JBFAYQ010000090.1:0-10413 GCF_040681345.1 Streptomyces sp. NPDC051776
GCGCCTCGCGGTCTATCACCAGGTCGTAGCCCGCGTCCTGGTCACCGAGGGTGTCACTTACGCTGTTCCCAATCGTCAGCAAACCCCGCAAATCGCAATTCAGGAACTTTTTCCCCATTTTTGGAGAACATTTTTTGTAAGTATCCTTTTTTCTGCTCTTTCAACAAATCTAACTTACGCTGATGAAGAGCGATAGTATCGTCGAGCCCCTTAAAGAATAATCCTATTTTAGTTTGTTCTATTTCACTAGGAACATAAACCTTTTGATCTTCGAGATCTGATTTACTTAGATTACCAATTGCCCCATTCCCACCAGAAACAAAAATGTTTATAAATTTACTATACCATGAAGAACTCATAATAGCATTTACAAATTCCGGTTTTTCAGCCCTTGCGACAAGCATAAATCCACCATGAACAGTATCATTTTCAATCCCTTCAATCAAAGCATGCTTACCAACTAAACGGCTAGATCCATTTGCAGAAGTGATAAGAATATCCCCATTTTTCACTTTGTCAATTTTAACTGCCTCTTTATTTACAAAGACATCGTCCGATTTAATTAAAAAAGTATCTTCTGCAATATTGGAAGAACGAAGAACCCTAATACCATATTTTTGGACATCGGATGGCTTATATGTTAAGCCCCGTCTTACTTCAGCTAAATTTGAGAACTTACGCTCTTCCCAATCATCCGTAAAACCTTCAAACCTTAATTGTGGACTCTTTTTACTCATCATGCCCACCTCTCAAAAGAAGACGCATCGAATCAATTAAGGCTTGATTCTCTTCACTTTCTGAAAAATCGTCAATCAACGATAAGAGCACTTGCTCTTGTTGAACTAATTCTTCATTGACCTTAAGGAGATTGGTATTTACTGCAACCAAATCAACCGGTTCCTCTTCCTCAAAGGTATCGACATAACGAGGGATATTTAAGTTAAAGTCATTTTCTTGGATCTCATCAAAACTTGCAACATGAGCATATCTTTCAATATCTTCTCGTTTTTTGTAGATAGAAACAATTTTATCAATATGTTCATCCAACAGGACATTTTTATTTTTTTGTTTTTCAAAATCTTGAGAAGCATCGATAAATAAGACATCACGATGAGAGCGGTTTTTCTTCAAAATAATAACCGTTGTCGGAATACTCGTTCCAAAAAAAATATTGGCCGGCAAGCCAATGACCGCATCAATGGCTCCCATTTCTAAAAGGGCTTGACGAATGGTTCCTTCTGCGGCTCCTCTAAAGAGCACGCCATGCGGAAGGACAATTCCCATTGTTCCCGATTCTTTCAAATGGTAAAAACCGTGAAGGAGAAAGGCAAAGTCAGCTTTAGATTTAGGCGCTAATTTTCCAAAACGCTCAAAACGAGGGTCAGAGAGAAACTGATCTGCCGCTGACCATTTTGCAGAATAAGGTGGATTCATGACTACGGAATCAAACTGATAAGGCTCTTCTGAGGGCCAATCGGCATCTAAAGTATCTCCGTTATTCAGGTTCATGCGTTCTTTATCCACCCCATGAAGAATTAAGTTCATACGTGCCAAGTTAAAGGTCGTTGTATTTAACTCTTGTCCATGATAGTGCACTTGATTTGGATTGATGAGATAGCGACGAATATTAAGCATCAAAGAACCTGAACCCATCGCAGGGTCATAGATATGAAAAGGTGCTCGAGATTCTTGGCCGATTGAAGTGATCTCTGACATGATGCGTGAAACAGCTTGTGGGGTATAAAACTCGCCTGCTTTTTTACCCGCACCTTCCGCAAACATCCCAATTAAATACTCATAAGCGTCCCCAATCACATCGCCATTGTGTTCAAATAAGTCAATCTCATCTAAAGCACGCAAGACCTCAGTAATCGTCACATTACGTTGTTGTGCATTTGAGCCTAATTTTGTGGAGTTTAAATCAATATCCGCAAACAATCCACTGAATTCTTCTCCTTGACGTTCCAACTCATTAAAACCTGCTTGTAAGTCGGTCAAGTTAAATTCATAGTTATCAGCTTTGAGGCGGTAGTGATAAAACAATTGATCGGGTTGGATAAAGTAGCCTTGTTTGGGTTGGATATTTTCGATTAAATCGTCTTTGTCTTCTTCGTACCATTCCATGAAGCCTGCATACTGAGTGGAACGTTCTGGGAAGGTATCTGTTTTGCCATTTTCTTGTTCATAAACTTCTCTCAGCTGCGCATCAGACAAGTACTTATAGAAAATTAATCCCAGTAAGTAGTTTTTATACTCACTTGCATCCATCTTCCCACGTAAGATATCCGCAGAAGCCCATAGTTGTTGATTTAAACCTGTCGCCATTATAATTCTTCTTTCCATTTTTGAAGTTGTTCAAAGTTTTGTTGTAGTCGTTCTTCTAAAACTTTTGTTCTTCTTCTGTATTTTTCACCCGTTTTGGCTTCAAACTCTTCTTTACTAAGGGTCATCGAATCCAGTAAATGAGTTAAATAAGGGATCGTTTTCTTATCGCCTTGATATTCATTCATTGCAGACTGTAAAAAGTCGAAGGATAATCCAAATTCTTCGGCTTCTTTTTGAAGTTGTCTTTGAATTTCATTTTGAATCGAAGTCTCTTTTAATTGAGCCACATCGATCTCTTCAGTAGTATTGACGAGTTGATCTTTCAAGGTGTGATACATCTTTTGGATTTGAGGATCCTTTTGTTGGATTTCTTTTTCAAATTTTTCAACGGCCCCTGCTTCGTTTAATTGAATCGCTTTCAAAAGTTGATTAATATAAAAACTATCCACGATGTCTTTATGTGTCGCATTGAGCTGCGAAGAAAAAGCAATCTCTTGTAAAAGCTTCTCGAAGTCTTCCTCAGGATGCTCCTCATCCTCGATCATTTCTTTAATCTTTGTTTTAACATTTTCCGTTTTACCTTGATATTGTGGCATCTGCTCCACTACTTCTGAAAATGCTTCAAAGTCCTCTTCGTATTGATCATAGCTTCGGAGCGCTTTATAACTCTTTTCTAGCTTTTGATAAGCACTCACTTGCGCAATCATCGTTTTAAGATCATTGGGTTTATCCGATAGGTCGGCTTCGCTTTGTTTATAAAGTGTTGAACATTCGATAAATTCTTTTTTGACTTCTTCATATTCTCTTGGAATCAGTTGATCAAAGTTTTGATTTTCATTTGAGAATAGACGAAACGTGTTTTGCACATTTTCTTTCATGGTGAAGGGCTTTCTAAAAGAGACAATCAACCCAGAATCTTTTCCTGTATAAATACGATTCGTTCTTGAGAACGCTTGAAGGAGCTTTTGATAGTTCATTTCTCGATCAATATATAAGGTTTGAATCGTTGGAGAATCAAAGCCTGTCAATAAACGATCGACAACAATGACAAAATCTAGCCACTGACCATCCGATTGATATTGCTTTTCCTTACGGGCCAACCGTTTATTAATATTTTGATTGTAGAGTTTCTCATCTTGATAAGGAGAAGCATCAAACTGTTTCGCATACTCTTTCATGATCTCTACTAATTCATCGTCTTGTTCATTTTTTTCTAATTGATCCGGATTGGTTGAGAAGGTAATAGCTACTCTTGGGAAATCTTTATCAATCAGTTGATGACGTTCATCAAATTGTCGCCCATTCAAGAGTGTCCCATTATCTTTCATTTCCTTTAAAATCCGGTAAATATGTTTGGCTTGGGCAATCGAGTGAGTGGTAAGAATGGCTGACATCGTAGGAAAACCATTCTGTACCTTGAACTTTTTGACCACACTTCTCCGATTAAAGATTTTTTGTAACATGGTACGAATATGTTCATCTGTTTCATAAAGTTCCGTAGGCAACAATTTTTCTTGTTGTAAGACATCGTCTGGTAACTTTCCTTTATTGAGTTGGGTGACAATTACCTCTTGATCCTCTTCTGAAATCAGTGAATGATACTCGACTTGAAAGCCTAAAACAGCGCCATCATCCATAGCGTTTTTGGTTGTATAGGAGTGAAGGAGTGGCCCGTATTGCTGGCTCGTCGTTCTGGCAAAGGTTCCATTTTCTTGCTTTTTATTTTGTTCAAAAATAGGCGTCCCCGTTAATCCAAACCAGGTTGAATTGGGTAATATTTTCTTAATTCGCTTCATTTCCTCATCACTAACCGCACGATGAGCCTCATCAACAATAAAAACAATATGTTCTTGCCGTAGCTTCTCAAATTGATTCGAGCCTTTTTCTTCACTCTCTTGTTGGGCACTTCGCATAGCCGCAGAGAGTTTTTGAATCGTGGTCACTAAAATCGTATTATTATTTTTTGATGAAAGGAGGTTTCGAGCCAACTGTTTTTGATTTTTGATCCCAACAATCAAAGTATTGGCTACCGAATTTCCGGTCGTTTGTCCGGTATGATATTCCGAGGCAAACTTCGTAAACTCATCCTGCGTTTGAGCATCTAAGTCTGTTCTATCAACAACCATGACCGTACGATCGACACCGATCGCATTTTGTGCTAATAATTTCGTTGCGACAAAACTGGTAATGGTCTTTCCTGAACCTGTCGCATGCCAAATAAATCCTCCTTCATGCTGTGCAGCTTTTTGACGAATCTTACGAATAGCATGAATTTGGTAAGGTCTTAAAGCCATGAGGAATTTTTGATTTTTTTGATCATCGACGAGAATGGTATATTGGCTAATCAATTCATGGGCATCGGGTATCCGCAAAACTGTACGAGTAAAATCAAACAAATCGGAAACCGTTTGATTGTCTTCAGTCCGCCAATTAAATAAAAACTTCTTCATCCGAGCATAGGCTTCAGCGGTATCTTCACTAGGTCTTGCAAAGTATCGGGTATCAACTTTATTGGAAATCACCATGATTTGAGTGGTTGCGTAAATCCCTTTAAAAAATCCATCTTCTGCATAACGCTGAATTTGATAATAAGCTTGCATAAAACCGTCTTTAGCGGACTCTTTTTTGAGCTCAATATGAATGATTGGGAGCCCATTAATCAGCAAGCTCACATCTCCACGATCTACTCTAGAGGAATCTGGGACCACTTGGTGAACCACCTCATAAGAAGAAGTTCCTCCTGAGATATCCTTATTTCTAAAGGCTTCTAAAGTCACTTTTTTCCCATTTTCTCGCTCTAATAAAACTTGAGCCACCCCGTTTTCTCCTCTAAGCCATTGAGAAGCTAAAAAAGGCGTTCCGGTCAAACGTGAAAACTCGACTTTGACTTGCTTAAATTCTTTGTCCGTTAATAGTTGCTCTTCCAATACTGCTAAATTTATTCGGTTCAAATGGCCTCTAAAGTTTTGCCAAAGTGCTTCTTCCGACTTCAAGTCCGGACGATAAGTCCACTGATTTTCTTTCTCACTTAAGATCTGTATGAACTGGTTTTCAATCATTTGTTCCGAATGACTCATTTGATCCCCCTCATTTCCATAGTTTCCACCATTTTTTAGATTCTGTTTTTACCGGCTCTTTTTCTTTTGCCTTGTTTCGTTCTTTTTCTGATAACCTCAATTGAGCTTTCAATTCATTGATTTCTTCCTGCGCCTCACCCCTTATCGACGAGCCATCTTTCATATCCTCCTGAGGCATTTTAAGAGCTTTCAATTCATTGATTTCTGATTTATACTCTTCTAGTACTTTTTTATCCTGTAAGGCTAGACGTTGTTGCTGGTCTAATAGCTTATGAAGATCTTTTTTTTCTGATTGGAGTTCGGACACTAGATTCCTTAAAAATAAAATCTCTTCATTCCCCTCTGGATTGTCATCAACTGAATTATCCACGTTGTCGTCAACAAAAACTTTTTGTTGACGTTTTTTAGTTGACGTTTTGTTAAAAAAAGCATTCTTAATAACTTTTTGACCATCAACGTCAACGTAAACGGTATTTCCTTTTTTTGACGTAAATTGACGTAAATCTATTGACGATTCTTTTTTTATTTTTTGCCATACAGCTTGCTTTGAAACACCTATTTCATCCGCAAGCTCTTTGATTGTCTTTAACTTTTCACTCATCATAAGTCCTGCCTTTTAACCGTGGGTAGGTATTGCTCGATTGCTTTTTTGAGATACTTAGTGATATTTTTCTTTGAGTAGTCTTCTCGCTTGGCTCTCACATAAGACAAGTGGTCTTTGACCCCATTCAAACCTCGTAAGTCTTTCAGTTCGTCATAGAGAGGGTACACGTGTGCTTGTAAGCCTGAAAGAATTTTAGTATCCGTCAAGTCTAGATAAGACAATAAGAAATGTTCCATAAGCAGCTTGGTATACGGACTTTTTAGGGCTTGTACCGTCAGCATGTCTTCGGTTTCTGCTTTACGTGCTTTATCTTCTTGGTAGACTTTATCTTCCAACTTGTAGCTGTTATCGTCTGCTCGACGTTTTTTCGTAATATGAAAGACGATAGAATCAATCGAGCGCCCCTTTTTGACTTTGTCATACGTCACGGTAAAAGAAGTATGATCATTGATTTCTTCCAAAGGTTTTTTTAATATCCATTTTTCTAAATCTGCAAAAAGTTTATATTCATTGACTATATCCGTCATTTCTCGTAATTCTCGGATTGAAATTGAAGGATTGCGGTAGGCTTCCACTTGTTCTTCTCTCCGTCCACCCTTATAACTATAATGCTCGTATTGGTTATAATTCATAGATAACCAACGATACAAGATGATAGAATGTTTACTATTGAGTTCTGAAATATCGGACAAGGCATGTTGTGTGAAATTCTTTTTAAGATTGATTAGATAAGGCATGATTTCAGGACTAAATCGAATAGTAACTTCATCATGATAATCGGTCCACTTTACATAGGGAATAGGGACGATATTTTCAAACTCAAACCCATGTTCTTTTTTTTCTTTAATTTTGAAAAAAGCTTGTTTCTGCATTTTCTCAACTGCCTGCTTGAAACGACTATGTTTGTCATTGTCAGAAACTTTAAAAAACGTAAAAAGTTCTTCTTTTGAGAGATAGACTGTATGATCTTTAGGCGGTTCTTCGGTATCAATGCACGATACGGCTAACTCAAACATTTTGAGTGGGGTTTTATCCATTTTGGCAATGCTGGTAATTAAAGAATTATGCTCCACTACTTTTCGTTTTGATAATTCGTTCAAGATTTGCACCTGCTTCTGATTTTGTTCATTTTTTGGTATACTAGACATAGAAATACGCTCCTTTGAGTGTTTTTAGATACGCATGAAGATTCTCTCGACGAAAAGTGTTTCTTCATGCTTTTATTATACCATAATACATGGAGAAGATAATAGACATTCTCCATGTATAAACAGTTTTTTCTCCATATATAAACAGTTTTTTCTCCATATATAAACAGTTTTTTCTCCACATATTATTCTTTAACCCCTTGAAAACACTCACTTTTTTTTGACGCAAAAGAACAAAAGATTAAAATATATATGATAAATTAAAATAGGCTTCGCCTTTTTTTATTTTTTTCAAAAATTTAAAATCAAAAGTCAAAATCATCCCGTAAGCAAACAGACTAATCAATATAGAATTTGATCAGTCTGTTTGTATCGGTTATTTATAAATCTTCTGTTTTTATTTCATAATATCCCTCGTAATAATAACTCGCATCAATTCCTTTAAAGAATTGTTCTTTTCCTAAATCATCGGTTAAAGCCTTTTGAATCAAATATTTTAATTCATTGGTGCTGACTGTACTACGGATCATGGCATTTAAATATTCATCCTTATCAATTTGATTCCAATCGACAATTTTGTGTAGTTTATTTTTAAGAATTAAATCCAACCAGATACGAGTGGCTCGTCCATTGCCTTCCCTAAAAGGATGCGCCACATTCATATCCGAGTACTTATCAATAATTTCATCAAATGTTTCTTGAGGTAATTTATCAATATATTCAAGTGTTTGCGCTAAAAAAATACGTGGCGCAAATTGAAAGTTTCCTTTCGCAATATTCACTTCTCGAATTTTTCCTGCAAAGTCGTAAATATCTTGGAATAAAAACTGATGAATATCAGATAAGCCTTGAAACGTCCCAATTTCCAGATCCTCTATTTTGCCAGACTCAAACAATTCTTTGGCTCTTTTTTTCGTTAATAACTCTTCTTGTTTGGCTAATTCTGCTGAATTTGTTAAGCCTAATTTATTATCTAAAACCAAAATATCCCCTCACTCTCTATTTTTTCGGAAAGATTCTTTTGAAAATTTTTGGACGTTGATCAAACCATGTTGAAGCGGTATACATTAATCGAAAACTGCCATAAATTCCAGCACCGATTAAACCAAAACCACCTAATCCAAGAACGACTGCCCCATAAGGATGTTTAGGCTGTATTTCCATCACTGTGTCATACAAAATATGCAAACCCCAACCATCCCAGATACCTTTATAAATCCATCGTCCGATGAGAATACCGACAACTAAGAAACAGAACAGGCAGATAATATTCACAATCAAAATACTGTAACGTTCGACAATCTCACGTTTGCGATCTGCTTTTATCTGCTCTTTTTGTTCATTCAGTTCTTTTTTCAAAGCGAGTAATGCTTGTTTTTCAACTTGAATGTCTTTCAGTATGGTCGCTTTTAAGTTTTCTGCCTCTAAACGATGGAGTTGTTCTTGAATGGCAGACTCCATTTTTTGACTCGCAACAGCTTCTATTTTTTCTTGGTAGCCCCGAAAGTCTTTATTAACTTCTTGACGGACTAAGCGGTCTAGTTCTGGAACGTGACTGAAATCAATTTTACCATTTTTATAAGCATTTAATACTTGAACAACGAGTTGTTCATCTTTATTCATCGACTCATCCCCCGATCATGATCTTTTGTTGGTTTCTTTTCAGACTGTACGTCTCTATTCACTTGTTTTTCTAGGCTTTTCTGTTGTTCTTGCTCGTAATTTTTCATGTCTTTTGAAAAGCGACGTTCAAAATCATCGAGGATTTTCTCTTTTGTTTGCTTTAATTTTCTTGTAACGCGTTGAGTAAGTTCTGGTACTCGTCCTGCAAGCTGTTTGATTGTGTCAATAAATCGATTAATTTTTGATTCTCGCTTGAGAGCTTCTGATTTTCTTGGTTCAATTGCTTGTTCAAGGCTAACAATTTCTGATTCTCTTTGTTGAGTGTCTCGCTCAAGCGGAGTAATCGCTGGTTCTCGTTGTTCAACAGCTCTAAATTCGTTTTGTCTTGCTCGGTTTTCCAACTCATGTAAAATGGTCTCCCTTCCAAAATCAGAACCCAATCGGGTCTCTCGTGCTCGTCTTTGCTTGTTATTGGCGTCTAAAAAGGCATATGAGAACGTTTGGCCTCTTTCTGATAGAATTACCCCATTGTCAGATAATCGTTCCTTAAACGCTTCGTATGAGCTCACAGAGACATCTTGAAGCGATTTATTGATTCTTTCTCTCAAATCATCCATGTAAGAATACTCATTTTTGGCGATTAGTTCTTTTTCTGTCTCTGTTTGGCGCTCATTTGGTGGCTCTAAAATGTGCCAGTTCTCTCGAGAAGCGAGTCGATCATTCATTTCTCGTGCTCGTTGAACGCTTTCTCCTTTTTGTTCTCTTAATTTATTGCCTGTCTCTAAATTGACCTTATTGACAATGATGTGGTTGTGTAAGACGTGATTTTTTCCGTCTAAATGCGTATACACAGCACTTTGATGGTTAGGATAGAGATTTTCTGCTAATTCAACGCCTAAATCATTGGCTTTTTGCCAGTCTTTTTGAACTTTCGGATTCAGTTCATCTAAGGCGAAAGATTGGGTAATACGCAAGACTTGATTGGATTCTTTGGTTTGGTTATGAAGTTGTCGAATGACATCAAATTGTTCTTTGGCGATAAAGGGATCAATCCCGTTGGTTCCACCCACGGCAACTGCCCGACAATTTGTCAGCTCCACAGGACGTTCCAATTGATGGTCTTGTAGCCACTGTTCAGTTTTTTCATGCATGGGTCTGTCTTGCCCTAAAGCATAATTAAGGGCGCTCGCTGCACTTGCGCCATTGCTTATTTTTGCAATTGTTGCCATAACTCTTGATACCCCTTTTGAGCTTGAGCGAGTACTCCGTATGTATAGCGTAAAGCCACGATCAGCTCTTTATCTTGGTTGTCCATCCGATCGAATTGATTGAGTTTCTTGGCGATTTGATTTAAATTGGTTCCTTGTTTTGAGAGTTCTAATAATAAAGATTTCGCTTGGTCATGTTCGAGATAAGGTTTTTTTAAATGAGATTTTTGTGCTAATTTTTTCGCATAAAGATTCGGAGAGAGTCCATATGTTTCTCCTGAAATTTTCAGCTTATTGTATTGTTCTTCAGATAATCTAAATTGAATGTACTTTGTTTGATTTTGTGATACTTCTTTCTGATCCATAAATAGCCTCCTCAAAGATAAAATGCCCCAGCGCTCATTCCTCAATCGCCCTTTGTCATTGAT
>NZ_JBFAYQ010000091.1:0-10233 GCF_040681345.1 Streptomyces sp. NPDC051776
GGACTGGGACCGGTTCACCCCCGCGTACACCAGCGTCCGGCCCAGCGCGCTGCTGGCCGACCTCCCCGAAGCCCGCACCGCCCTCACCACCGTCACCGAGTCTCTCGCTCGCGATACCGCCGGCTCGGAGCTGCAGGACCGGCTCGGCCTCTTGCCCGCGGCCGAACGCCAACGGGCGCTGCTGGAGCTGGTGTCCGACCGTGCTGCCCAGGTTCTCGGCCATGTCGGCGCCGGGGCGGTGGAGGCCTCGCGGTCGTTCCGCGATCTGGGCTTCGACTCCCTCACGGCCGTCGAACTGCGCAACCGGCTCGCCGCCGAGACCGGCCTCAAGCTGCCCAGCACCCTCGTCTTCGACCACCCGACGCCGACGGCCCTCGTACGGCTGCTGACACAAAAGTTGTTCGCAGATGACACCGGCCCCAACGACGCCACCGACAGCCGCGGAACGGACACCCTCCTGCCCGTCCCGTCCCCGACCTCCACGACGGACGACCCGATCGTCATCGTCGGCATGGCCTGCCGTCTGCCGGGCCGCGTCGCCGGCCCGGACGATCTGTGGCGGCTGGTCACCGAAGGCACCGACGCGATCTCCGACTTCCCCGCCGACCGGGGCTGGGACCTCGACGCCCTCCACGGTCCCGCGGACGGTGACCGCAGCACCGGGCGCAGTCACACCCGCGCGGGTGGCTTCCTCCACGACGCTGCGCAGTTCGACGCCGCGTTCTTCGGCATCTCCCCCCGCGAGGCGCTCGCCGTCGACCCCCAGCAGCGGCTCCTGCTGGAGACCTCCTGGGAGGCCCTGGAGAACGCGGCGATCAGGCCGGACTCGTTGCACGGCAGCCGTACGGGGGTGTTCGTCGGGGCTGGCAGTTCCGGATACGGGGCCGGACTGCGCGAGGTGCCCGAGGGGCTGGGCGGGCAACTGCTGACGGGTGTCGCCGGCAGCGTCGTCTCAGGCCGGGTCGCGTACAGCTTCGGTTTCGAGGGCCCCGCGGTGACGGTGGACACGGCGTGTTCGTCCTCACTCGTGGCCCTGCACCTGGCGGGGCAGGCGCTGCGGTCCGCCGAATGCGACCTGGCACTGGTCGGCGGCGTGACCGTCCTGGCAGACCCGGGCGCGTTCGTCGAGTTCAGCTCGCAGGGCGGTCTGGCGGCCGACGGCCGGTGCAAGGCGTTCTCCGACGACGCCGACGGTACGGGCTGGGCCGAGGGCGTGGGTGTGCTGGTGGTCGAACGGCTCTCCGACGCGCGCCGTCTGGGGCATCCTGTGCTGGCGGTGGTGGCCGGTTCGGCGGTCAACCAGGACGGTGCGAGCAACGGCCTCACCGCGCCCAACGGCCCCTCCCAGCAGCGCGTCATCCGGCAGGCCCTCGCAGGTGCGGGACTCGCCCCTGCTGACGTGGACGCCGTGGAGGCGCACGGCACGGGGACGACACTGGGCGACCCGATCGAGGCGCAGGCCCTCCTGGACACCTACGGCCAGAACCGCGAACGGCCCCTGTGGCTGGGCTCGTTGAAGTCCAACATCGGGCACACCCAGGCCGCCGCCGGGGTCGCCGGCGTCATCAAGATGGTGCTGGCCATGAACCACGGCCTGTTGCCGCGGACCCTGCATGCGGAGCGGCCGTCGTCCCACGTGGACTGGGAGGCCGGTGACATCGCGCTGCTGACGGACAACGTCGAGTGGCCCCGCGTCGAGGGCCGTCCGCGTCGGGCCGGTGTGTCGGCGTTCGGCGTGTCCGGCACCAACGCCCATGTCGTCCTGGAGCAGGCACACTTGGGGCAGTCGCACCTGGAACAGGCGCACCCGGAGCAGGCGCACCCGGAGCAGGCGCTCCTGGAGCATGCGCACCTGGAGGGAGCCGGACCGGAGGAGTTCGCTCCGGAACAGCCCGTCGCGAAGGACGCCGGGGGATCATCACGGGCGGCTGCCGACTCTGCGGAACTGCCGCAGACGGAGCCCGCATGCGGGGAGCCGTCGCCGGACGAGTTCCGGGCCCTGGCCGAGGACGACGGCCTTCCCCAGCCGGCACTGCTGCCCTGGGTGGTCTCGGGCCGCAGCCGAGCGGCGCTGTGTGCCCAGGCCGAGCGGCTGGCCGCGTTCGTCGCTGAGCATCCCGAGGCCACGGCGGGCGAGGTCGCCGCGTCGCTCGTCCGATCCCGCTCGGTCCTCGAGCACCGGGCCGTGGTGTGGGGCGCCGACCGCGAGGAGTTGCTGCGCACACTCCGCGCGGTCGCGGCCGGCGAACAGAACGACGACGCCGTCATCGGCTCCACGCTCGCGGACGGTCGTACGGCGTTCCTGTTCGCGGGTCAGGGGTCTCAGCGTCTCGGTATGGGGCGGGAGTTGTTCAAGACGTATCCGGTCTTCGCAGATGCGTTTGACGGCGTGTGTGCGCATCTGGATGCCGAGCTTCCGCGTCCGCTGCGGGAGGTGCTGTTCGGTGATCATGGTGAGGCGCTGAACCGTACGGAGTTTGCGCAGCCCGCGTTGTTCGCGCTGGAAGTGGCGTTGTCCCGGTTGCTGGAGTCGTGGGGTGTGCGGCCGGATGTGCTGATCGGGCATTCGATCGGTGAGCTGGCAGCGGCGCATGTGGCGGGGGTGTGGTCGCTGGCGGATGCGTGCCGGCTGGTCGCCGCGCGGGGTCGGTTGATGCAGGCGCTGCCGGAGGGCGGTGCGATGCTCTCGCTCCAGGCGTCTGAGGAGGAAGTGCTTCCGCTGCTGGAGGGCCGCGAAGCCGAAGCCGGAATCGCCGCCGTCAACGGACCACTGTCCACGGTAGTTTCCGGCACCGAGGCTGCAGTGGGCCGAATCGCCGCCGACGTCGAGGCGCTGGGCAGGCGGATCAAGAGGCTACGGGTCAGCCACGCGTTCCACTCCCCGCTGATGGAACCGATGCTCGCCGACTTCCGTGCCGTGGCCGAGAGCATCGCGTACGCGGCGCCCCGCATCCCCGTCGTCTCCGACGCCACCGGCGCTCCCGCCACCACCGAGGAGCTGACCTCCCCCGAGTACTGGGTGCGGCACGTCCGGGACGCGGTCCGCTTCGCGGACGGCATACGCGCCCTGGCCGATCTGAACGTCACCCGCTTCCTCGAACTCGGCCCCAGCAGCACCCTGACCGCCCTCGTCCAGTCCTGTCTGCCCACCATGGACGGCCTCCAGTTGCCCGTCATGCAGGACGACCTTCCCGAGTCGCGGACCCTGCTGCGGGCCGTGTCCGCGCTCTTCGCACGGGGCGTCGACGTGGACTGGACGGCGCCCCTCCCGTCGCTGCTCCGCACGCCGGGCATCGCCCTGCCCACGTACGCCTTCCAGCGCAGGCGCTACTGGCTCGAGGTGCCTCCCGGGTCGTCCGGCGACGCCGCAGCCCTGGGCCTCGCCCCTACCGGTCATCCGCTCCTCGCCGCCGCCGTGCCGCTCGCGGGCAGCGGCACCGTCGTGCTGACCGGTCGGCTGTCGCTGCGCTCGCACCCGTGGCTGGCGGATCACCGGCTCGCGGGAACCCCCGTCGTCCCCAGCACCGCATTCCTGGAACTCGCGGTTCACGCCGGTGACCAAGTGGGCTGCGACGAGGTACGCGAACTCACCCTGGAGGCGCCGTTGACGGTGCCCGAACACGGCGCGGTCCGGCTCCAGGTCCGCATCGAGGAGCCGGACGCCCGCGGCACCCGCGCCCTGGCCGTCTACTCCCGCCCCGAGGACGTACGGACCGACGCAACGGCGTCCGACGGCGCGCAGTCGGACGAAGCGCGGCCCGACGACGCCGCGTGGACCCGGCACGCGGGGGGCCTGCTCGTGCCCGGCGGCCCGGCGGCGGACCGGCCAGACGCGGACCCGGTGCCGGATGCCGACTTCACCGTCTGGCCGCCGACCGGAGCCGAACCGGTCGAGATCGGCGATCTCTACGAACGTCTGGCCGCTCACGCGGGCTTGGAGTACGGCCCCGCGTTCCGCGCGCTGACCGGAGTATGGCGGTACGGCGCCGATGTGTGCGCCGAGGTCGCCCTCGGCGAGGAGACGCGCGAGCAGGCGCGGCGGTTCGGGTTGCACCCGGCGCTGCTGGACGCTGCGCTGCATCCGCTGGGACTGGGCCTGCTGGAGGGCCTGGGCGACGGACACCTCCTGTTCGCATGGCAGCGTGCCACGCTCCTCGCCGAGGGGGCGGGCACGCTGCGCGTCCGGCTGACGCGGTGCGCCGAGGAGGCGCTGACGCTCCGGGCCGCCGATGCATCCGGACAACCGGTCCTCGTCGTCGAGTCGCTGCGGCTGCGCCCCGCCACCCAAGGCCAGGCACCGGCCCCCAACACCGCAGGGGACCGTACGACCGACGCCCCCGCGGATGCGGCCACAGCTCCCGCGGAGGTACGTACGGACGCCTCCCCCGCGGAGGCACATGCGGACACCTCCCCCGCGGAGGCACGTACGGACGCCTCCCCCGCGGAGGCACATGCGGACACCTCCCCCGCGGAGGCACGCACGGCCACCTCCCCCGCGGAGGCCCCTGCGCGCGAGGTCACAGGAGACCCCGCCGGCCCCGCCGTCGAGGACCGCGCCGACGCGGACACGGACCGCCCTGCCACACCCCCGCGGCGGCCGCGCCGTCGTGCCGCCGATTCCGGCGACGCCGCCGGAGGGGCGGGCCTGCTGGACCGGCTCGCGGGCCGGTCAGCGGCCGAACGGCAGCGGGTGCTGCTCGATCTGGTGCGCCGGCAGGTGGCCGCCGTGCTGGACTACGTCGACGTCGAGGAGGTGGAGCCCTCGCGCGTCTTCAAGGATCTGGGCTTCGCCTCGATCACCGCCGTCGAACTGCGCAACCGACTCAGCGCCGACATCGGCGTGCTGCTCCCCGCCACCCTGGTCTTCGACCATCCGACACCGCTCGCGCTCGCCACGCATCTCGACGAGGAACTGTTCGGAGAGGTCAGGACCGGCTCCGCGGCGCCGGCCGCCTCCCGTGCACGCCTCGACGACGATCCGGTCGTCGTGGTCGGCATGGCCTGCCGCTACCCGGGCGGCATCACCAGTCCCGAAGAGCTGTGGGACCTGGTGGCGAACGGGGGCGACGGCATCTCCCCGTTCCCCGACGACCGCGGCTGGGACCTCGCGGCCCTCTACGACCCTGACCCGGACCACCCGGGCACCTGCTACGCCCGCGAGGGCGGATTCCTCCACAACGCGGGCCACTTCGACCCCGGCTTCTTCGGTATATCCCCGCGCGAGGCCGTCGCCATGGACCCGCAGCAGCGGCTGCTGCTGGAGACCTCGTGGGAGGCGCTCGAACGGGCCGGCATCGACCCGGCCTCCCAGCGCGGCAGCCTCACCGGTGTCTTCGCCGGCGTCACCTACCAGGACTACGTCGGCATCCTCGGCGCCGCCAAGGACAGCTTCGAGGGCTACATCGGCACCGGCAATTCCCCGAGCGTCCTGTCCGGCCGCATCGCCTACGTCCTGGGGCTGGAGGGCCCGGCGCTGTCCGTCGACACCGCCTGCTCGTCCTCGCTCGTGGCGCTGCACCTCGGGGTGCAGGCGCTGCGGCAGGGGGAATGCAACCTGGCGCTGGCGGGCGGCGTCACCGTCATGTCGACACCGGGCTCCCTCATCGAGTTCAGCAGGCAGCGGGCGCTCGCCGAGGACGGGCGGTGCAAGCCGTTCTCCGCGGACGCCGACGGAGCGAGCTGGGCCGAGGGAGTCGGCATGGTCGTCCTGGAACGGCTGTCCGACGCCCGGCGCAACGGCCATCCCGTCCTCGCGGTCGTCCAGGGCAGCGCCCTCAACCAGGACGGCGCATCCAACGGTCTGACCGCGCCCAACGGCCCCTCGCAGCAACGGGTCATCCGCGCCGCGCTGGCCGGCGGAGGACTCGCCCCCGCGGACGTCGACGCCGTCGAGGCGCACGGCACCGGCACCACGCTGGGCGATCCCATCGAGGCGCAGGCGCTGATCGCCGTCTACGGCCAGGACCGGCCGGAGGACCGCCCGCTGTGGCTGGGCTCGCTGAAGTCCAACATCGGCCACGCCCAGGCGGCGGCCGGTGTCGGCGGCGTCATCAAGATGGTGATGGCCATCCGCAACGGCGTTCTCCCCGCCACTCTGCACGCCGAGAACCCGACGCACGAAGTCGACTGGTCCGCGGGCACGGTGCGCCTCCTCAACGATCCCGTGCCGTGGCCGGAGTCCGGCCGTCCACGCCGCGCGGGCGTCTCCTCGTTCGGCATGAGCGGCACCAACGCGCACGTCGTCATCGAGCAGGCTCCCGATGACGCGACGCGCCACGACCCCGGTCCGCCGACGAACAGCGCCGTACAACCCGCCGTGGCCGAGCAGGCTCCCGATGGCACCGCGCTGCACGACGTCCCCGCCGCGGACGACTCCACCGCGCCGTGCGACACGGCCGATGCACCGCACGACGCCCCCTCCGTACTGCCGCTCGTGCCCGCCGCCCTGTCCGCCCGTACGACCGACGGGCTGCGCGCCCAGGCGGGCCGGCTGCTCGCCCATCTGCGTGCCCACCCCGAAACCGGACTCGCCGACCTGGGGTTGTCCCTGGCCACGACCCGTACCGCATTCGAGCAGCGGGCTGTCGTGCTCGCCGCAGACCGAGACGGCCTGGAGCGCGGTCTCCGCGATCTCGCGGAGGACACCATGGTCAGCGGCGTCGTGCGCGGCGTCGACCGGCGCGGCACCGGGCCCGTACTGGTCTTCCCGGGCCAGGGCGCCCAATGGCCCGGCATGGGCCGCGAACTCCTCGATACGGCACCGGAGTTCGCCCGGCGCATCGCCGAATGCGAGCGAGCGCTCGGACCGTACGTGGACTGGTCGCTGACCTCCGCTCTACGGGGCGGGCCGGATGCCCCCGACCTCGAGCGGGTGGACGTCGTCCAGCCCGTGCTGTGGGCCGTCATGGTCTCCCTGGCCCACCTGTGGCGTTCGTTCGGCGTCGAGCCCGCCGCCGTCGTCGGCCACAGCCAGGGGGAGATCGCGGCAGCCGTGGTCGCCGGTGCGCTGTCGCTCGAGGACGGTGCCCGCGTCGCCGCCCTGCGCTCCAGGGCCATTACCGCCATCGCGGGTGACGGCGGGATGATGTCGGTCCCGCTTCCGGCCGACGAGGTGCGCGCCCGCCTGGAGCCGTACGGCGACCGGCTCGCCGTCGCGGCCGTCAACGGTCCCGCTTCGTCCGTCGTATCCGGCGCCGCCGACGAACTGGACCGGCTGTTCACCGAATTGACGGGCGATGGGGTTCAGGCCCGTAAGGTCGCCGTGGACTACGGCAGCCACTCCAATCACGTCGAGCCCATCCGCGAACAGGTCCTCGACGCGCTCGCCGAACTCCGGCCCAGGCCCGCCGAGATCCCCTTCCGGTCCTCCGTGACCGGCGGCTGGCTCGACGACGACACCGTCCCCGACGCGACCTACTGGTACACCAATCTGCGCGAGACCGTCCGCTTCGAGGACGCGGTCCGCGGCCTGCTCGCCGCCGGCCACCGCGCCTTCATCGAGGTCGGACCGCACCCCGTCGTCGCGTTCGGGCTCCGCGAGACCATCGAGGACGACGCCGCCGACGCTGTGGTGCTCGGCACCCTCCGACGCGACCAGGGCGGCTTGGACCGCATGCTGATCTCCCTCGCCGAGGCCCACGCCCAGGGTGTGGCGGTGGACTGGCGGAGCGTCTTCGCCGGTACCGGCGCACAGCGCGTCGACCTGCCGACGTACCCCTTCCAACGTCACCGGTTCTGGCCGGAGTTGCGGGACGCCGAGCCCGAGGCCGAGGAAGGCGCAGCGGTCACCGACGAGGTGGAGGGCCGCTTCTGGCGCACCGTGGAGGACGAGGATCTCGAAAGCCTCACTGCCGCCCTCGACCTCGGGGGTGACACTCCTCTGCGCGATGTGCTGCCCGCGCTGTCGGCCTGGCGGCGCAGCAGCAAGGAACAATCCACGGTGGACAGTTGGCGCTACACCGTCGGCTGGACGCCGCTCACCCAGGACACCGCGGCAGCGCCCCCCTCCGGAACCTGGCTCCTCGTGGTTCCCGCGGCCGGTCACGCGCTGGCGGACACCACCCGGCAGGCCCTCTCGGCGCACGGCGTCCCCGTCCGGGTCGTGCCCGTCGGCGGCAGGTCCGGAGCCGACCGCGAAGGCCTGGCGGCGCTGCTGGCCGCGGCCCTCGCGAACACCGGTACGGACACCACCACGGGTACGGAGGCGGGCACCGGTACGGAGGCAGTCACCGGTACGGAGACCGCCACGGGCACGGACACCGGCACTGGCACCGTTCCCGCCCTGCAACCGGCCGATCTCGGCGGCGTGCTGTCCCTCCTCGCCCTCGACGAGAACCCGCACCCCGAACACCCGTCGGTGCCCGCCGGACTCGCCGGCACACTCACGCTCCTCCAGGCCCTCGGAGACCTGGGCATCAGCGCGCCACTGTGGTGCGCCACCCGCGGAGCCGTCGCCGTCACCGGCTCCGAGACCGTCCTCAGCGCTCCGCAGGCGCTCGTGTGGGGCCTCGGCCGGGTCGCCGCCCTGGAGCACTCCGACCGCTGGGGCGGCCTGATCGATCTGCCCGCCGTCCTCGACCGGCGGGCGGGCGACCGGCTGTGCGCACTCCTCGCCCGGCCCGACGGCGAGGACCAGACCGCCGTACGCGCCTCCGGCACGTACGGTCGCCGGCTGCAGCGCGCCCCGCTCGCCGCTGCCACCCCGCCCGACGAGAGCTGGCGCCCGCGCGGCACCGTCCTGATCACCGGCGGGACCGGCGCGGTCGGCGGGCACGTATCCCGCTGGCTCGCCTCCCTCGGCGCCGAACACCTGCTGCTCACCAGCCGCCGCGGGGCCGACGCGCCGGGCGCAGCCGAACTGGCGGCGGAGCTGACCGGCCTCGGCGCCGGGCGCGTCACCCTCGCCGCCTGCGACGTCGCCGACCGCGACGCCCTGCGCGACCTCCTCGGCTCGATCCCCGAGGAGCAGCCGCTCGACGCCGTGCTGCACGTCGCCGGAACCCTCGACGACGGTGTGATCGACGGCCTCGACCCCGGCCGTATGGAGCCGGTGCTGGCAACCAAGGCCACCGCCGCCGTGAACCTGCACGAACTGACCGCCGATCTCGACCTGTCCGCGTTCGTGCTCTTCTCCTCCACCTCCGGCACCATCAGCGGCCCCGGCCTCGGCAACTACGCGCCCGGCAACGCCTTCCTGGACGCCCTCGCCCAGCAGCGCCGCTCGCTCGGCCTGCCCGCCACCGCCGTGGCCTGGGGCCACTGGGCCGACGGAGGCATGGGTGACGGCGCGGTGGGCGAGCGCCTGCGCCGCTACGGCGTCTACGACATGCGGCCCGAACTGGCCTGCCAGGCCCTCCAGCAGGCCCTCGACCACGGGGAGACATATCTCGCCGTCACCGACATCGGCTGGGAACGCTTCGCGCCCGCCTTCACCGGCTCCCGTCCCAGCGCACTGCTGCGCGATCTGCCCGACGCCCAGCGCGTCCTCGCCCCGGCCCGCGGCACGGCCTCCGGAGGGACCTCCAACGACGCCTTCGGCGACGGCACGGAGGGCGACCAGCCGGCGCTCCGCCGCCACCTGGCCGGGCTCACGGGCGCCGAACGCTCCGACGCCGTCCTCGATGTCGTACGCGGCTACGTGGCCACCGTTCTCGGCTACCCCGGGCCGCAGGCCGTCGAGCCGACCAGTGCCTTCAGCGACCTCGGCTTCGACTCGCTGAGCGCCGTCGAACTCCGCAACGGCATGAACAAGATCACCGGGCTGCGTCTGCCGGCGACCCTGGTCTTCGACTATCCCAACTGCGCGGAACTGGCCCGGATGCTCCTCGCCGAACTGGGTGAACTCGGCGACACGTCCGACGACGGCGACCGAACGCCCGCCACGGCGGGCCCCGATGCCGTGTCCGCTCCCGTGGTCGACGACCCGATCGTGATCACTGCGATGAGCTGCCGCTTCCCCGGCGGCGCGGACACTCCGGAGGAGTTCTGGCGGCTGCTCGCCGACGGCGCCGACGCCGTCGGCCCGTTCCCGGCCGACCGGGGATGGGATGTCGACAACCTCTACCACCCCGACCCTGACCACCCCGGCACCTGCACCGCCCGAGAAGGCGGATTCCTGCGGGACATGACCGGCTTCGACCCCGGCTTCTTCGGTGTCTCTCCGCGTGAGGCGCTGGCGATGGATCCGCAGCAGCGGCTGCTGCTGGAGCTGGCGTGGGAGGCGTTCGAGAGGGC
>NZ_JBFAYQ010000092.1:0-10231 GCF_040681345.1 Streptomyces sp. NPDC051776
GTTGCCTGCGCGTCACACCCCTCTTCCTACCCGATGCACCCCTCCATACAGATCCGGATCAGCAAGATTGATCACGACATCACACAGGCCCTAGACACTCCCCCGCGATCACCAGCAGGCCCGGCCGGTCCGTGGCCAGGCGCGGTTCGCGGTCCAGCGGTCGGGGGTGGTGCACTTGGTTTGTGTGCGGCGGGGCCGAGCTCAGTGCGGCTCTTGCGTGAACTGATGTCGTTTCAGAATTCTCCTTGCGGAGTTCACTCACCGCGCTTGCTCCTTGAGTAGGGGAAAGGGGCAACGGTAACGGTTGGGCGCTGGCCCGATTTATCGGTGGATCGTGCCGATGTTGGTGGAGCGGTCGGTGGTGATGCAGTGGGCTTGTGTGCGGCTGCCTGTGAGGGTGAAGTCTTGGAGGCTGTTGAGGTTGTTGCAGCTGTTGTTCTGGCGGCCTTCCTGGGCGATGTTCTGCTGGAAGAGCTCGGCTGTGGCGTTGCCGCCGGTGGTCTTGGCTCCTCCGCGGATGTCTTTGGTGTGGATGTTGGCAGAGTGGTCCGTAGTCTGACAGGCCGAGTTTGTCTGGCTGCCGTCGATCAGGTTGATTTCCGTGTTGTTGGCGTTGTTGCAGGTGTTGTTCTGGCGGCCTTCCTGGGCGATGTTCTGCTGGTTCACGGTGCTGCCTGTGGAGGAGCCGCCTTCGGTTCGGGCGCCGCCGCCCTTGACGTAGGTGTGCTTGCTGAAGGAGGTGTCCAGATTCCCGCAGCGCCCGGCTACTCGGCTGCCCTCTTCGGTTTCGAGATCCGATTCGAGGTTGGCGTTGTTGCAGGTGTTGTTCTGGCGGCCTTCCTGGGCGATGTTCTGCTGGTTCACGGTGCTGCCTGTGGAGGAGCCGCCTTCGGTTCGGGCGCCGCCGCCCTTGACGTAGGTGTGCTTGCTGAAGGAGGTGTCCAGATTCCCGCAGCGCCTCTCTACCCGGATGTCATTGTTCACGTCGGGGTTGATGTCCGAGCCCTCGTTGGGGTTGTTGCAGGTGTTGTTCTGGCGGCCTTCTTGGGCGATGTTCTGCTGTTCCACCTCTGCGGTGCTGGTGCCGCCGCTGGCTTGGGCGCCGCCGCCCTTGATGTGGGTGTGCTTGCTGAAGGAGGTGTCCAGATTTCCGCAGCGGTCCTCTACCCGACTGCCCTCACCCGGTTCGACTAGCGAGTCAATGCGGTTGTTGCAGTTGTTGTTCTGCCGGCCCTCCTGTGCCGCATTCTGCTGGTCCACGGTGCTGCCTGTGGAGGAGCCGCCTTCGGCTCGGGCGCCGCCGCCCTTGATGCGGGTGTGCTTGCTGAAGGAGGCGTCCAGATTCCCGCAGCGCACCTCCACCCGGCTGCCCTCCGCCACATTTAGGTCCGAGCTGGCGTTGGGGTGATCGCAGGTGTTGTTCTGGCGGCCTTCCTGCGCAACATTCTGCTGGTTCAGGTCGCTGCCTGTGGAGGAGCCGCCTTCGGCTCGGGCGCCGCCGCCCTTGATGCGGGTGTGCTTGCTGAAGGAGGCGTCCAGATTCCCGCAGCGCACCTCCACCCGGCCCCCCGTCACCGAAGGGTTGGACTGGTTGGGGTGGTTGCAGGTGTTGTTCTGCCGGCCTTCTTGGGCGATGTTCTGCTGGATCACGGTTCCGCCTGCTGTGGAGGAGCCGCCTTCGGTGCGGGCGCCGCCGCCCTTGATGTAGGTGTGCTTGCTGAAGGAGGCGTCCAGATTCCCGCAGCGCGCCTCCACTCGGCCACCGTCCAGGGTCATGTCCGACTCGAAGTTGGGGTTGTTGCAGTTGTTGTTCTGGCGCCCCTCCTGTGACGCATTCTGCTGGTCGACGGAGGCTGTGGAGGAGCCGCCCTCGGTGCGGGCGCCGCCGCCCTTGATGTAGGTGTGCTTGCTGAAGGAGGCGTCCAGATTCCCGCAGCGCGCCTCCACTCGGCCGCCGGCCGTCACGTCGAGGTCCGAGGAGGAGTTGGGGTTGTTGCAGTTGTTGTTCTGGCGGCCTTCCTGTGCCGCATTCTGCTGGCGCACGGCGCTGCCTGTGGATCCACCGTGGGCTTGGGCGCCGCCGCCCTTGATGTGGGTGTGCTTGCTGAAGGAGGAGTCCAGATTCCCGCAGTGCGCCTCCACCCGGCTGCCCTCCGCCACCTCGAGGTCGAAGTCGAAGTTGGGGTTGTTGCAGTTGTTGTTCTGCCGACCCTCCTGTGCCGCATTCTGCTCGAACACGTCGTCGACGGTGCTGGTGGATGATCCGCCGTGGGCTTGGGCGCCGCCACCCTTGATGTGGGTGTGCTTGCTGAAGGAGAAGTCCTGGTCCGCGCAGCGGCTCTCCACCCGGCTCTCGGTCACGTCGATGAGTGCGTTGTTGGGGCTGTTGCAGGTGTTGTTCTGTCTGCCGCGCTGGGCGGTGTTCTGCTGCACCACGTCCAGGACCGCCGAACCGCCTTCGGCGTCCGCGGGACCGTTGTGGATACGGGAGAACGCGGTCAGAGAACCGTCGCTGGTCACACACCGCCCCGTTACCCGGCTACCGGAGAGCTCCGTATCCCCGGTCTGGGGGTTGGGGTTGTTGCAGTTGTTGTTCTGCCGGGAGGACTGCGCAACGTTCTGTTGGAAGAGGTTCCCTCCCGTGGAGGACCCTCCCTCCGCCCGGGCCTTCGCCCTCCCCCCGCCCCCGTGGGCGGGGTGGCCCTTGCCTGCGGTCTTCGCCTTCACACCTCGGTGGGCGGCGGGGCCGTTCTCGGCGAACGCTGTCCCGGTTCCTGCTACGGCCCATCCGCTGACTGCCAGGACCAGCATGGTGGCTGTCGCGATCTTGTGTGCCCGCATCCGGGTGCCTCCCTTGTACCAATCGGTGATACGCCAAGCCTTCTCCCTTCCTTGAACTTTCACTGTGTGCGTTCGGTCATGGGCTCATGCCGTTCCTCACCTCAACGGCCCTGGTCCCACTCGCCGCTCCGGAGGACGATGGGGGTGGGGCGTGGGCAGCCGCGGCCAGGACCAGGACGATGTCGCCGAGATGGCGCGGCCGTCGCTGACGACCGCCGAGGCCCGAGTTGTGACGGCGGGGCGGGGCTGCGTGAGGCGATGGAGGACGTCCGGCGCTCCGTGGCGGTGCTCGCTGCCCGGGTCCGCCGACGCGCACGCCGCCCGCGTCTGGCTCCCACTCGGTTACAACCACTGGGCGTCGTTCTGCGCCGCAGAGTTCGGGAGCAGCCGCGCCCAGGCATACCGACTGCTCGACGTTGCCCGCTCTCTCACCGTGATCCACGAAGCGGTCGCCGCCGGCACCGAGACGTCTCGCACGCGAGACACCGCCCCGGCCGCCGCCGCGGCGGCGCTGGACTACGGCCTGTCCCAGCGCGCCCTGATCGCCGTTTCCAGCCGTACGGACACCGTCGCGGAGCTGATCACCCGCCGACTCACCGCGCTCGCCGACAGCGGCCGCCAGGACCTCGATGAGCCCACGGTCCGCGCGGTGGTCCGCCAGGCCGTCCGCGACGTCCGCCCCACCCCGCCACCCCGCCACCGCCACCGCCACCAGCCGAACCGCCGGCGGACCCGACCGCCGCGGCCGGCGCGCGCCGTCGTCGACGACCTGGCCGCCATCAACCACGCGATCGGAGAGCTGATGCTCGAAGTCGCCCCGCCCTACCTCTCCGACACCGACGCCGCGCACGTCCTCGCCCCGCTGTGCGAGCAGATCGGCGAGCCCCTCGAGCACGGCCTCGCTGCCCGCCGCTACCCCCTCTCCGGCGACCGCCGCGCCCTGCACGGCACCGTGCTGTAGGCGATGCTGCCGGGTTGCTGCCCGTGGTCCTCGGGTGCAGCAGGCGGTGTCCGGTCGCAGCGCAGCATTTACACGGGCGGCCAGGCGGCACACGGTGCTGCACGGGCAGCAGGCCGGCCCGGCCGGTGCAGCACGGCCAGCCACTGCCCGCGGTCGCCCTGCTGCTCCGCGACCAGCCAGCAGCCCCGTGTCCCGGCTCTGGCGGCTGCGTAACATCGCAGATGCGCGATGTTCCGAGCGAGGTCCATGCAGAGCTGCTGCATGGACCGGACGAGGTCCGCGTGGCTGCGGGTTGTTCTGGAGGAGCAGAACAACCCGGTTCACCTGGTGCTACCGACTGCCCCGCTCACGGTCGACCGTCACGGAGTAGCCCGCTCGCTGTTTGTGTCCACACCGACCGGCGACCGGCCCCGGTGCGCAACGCCGGGGGCCACCGTCGCTTCGCTTCCGCAAGGGCGTGGCTGCGGGAGCTGCCGCACCGAGCGCGGGCGGCAGCGTCCGTGCGGCATCAGCCGGGCGGACGGGCTTGGAAGAGTTGCGGTGCTCAGGTTGCGGTTTCCGCGGGGGCGAGGGTGACCTGGTGGCCGAGGGCCTGGAGTTGGCGGACGAGGGCTTGGGTCTTGCGGGCGGGATTGACCAGGCGTCGGTGGTGTTCGGGCCCGAGGTCTTCGAAGCGGGCACCGGGGTCGTTGATGATGTGCCAGACGATCACCAGCATCGACCGGGCCACCGCGACGATGGCCTTCTTGTGGCCCCGGTGCTTGACGAGTCTGCGGTAGCGGGCTCCGAGGAAGGTGTCGGTCCGGGCCGCAGCCATGGCCGCCTCCCCGATCATCCCCTTGAGCCACGGGTTGCCGTGCCCGGTGGGCCCCGAGGTGTTCTTGCCGCCGGACTGAATGGTGCGAGGGGCGAGCTTGGCCCACGACACCAGGTGGCCGGAGGTCGGGAAGACCCGTATGTCCGGGCCGAGTTCGGCAACGATCACCTCAGCCGCGGTCCGGCCGGTCCCTGGAATCTCCTCCAGACGCTCGACCAGTGACAACAGACCCGCCCCGCCGGGCCCGCCCGGGGCGCCGCGGGGCTGGCTTGCGCCCTCGTCCGCGTCTGGCAGGCAGATCCCGGATGGGTGCGTATCTGCTGGGGGCGTTGTTGATCAAGCTGCGAGTGTGAGGTGGTCGCGGTAGCGGGACTGGTGGTTGCGGGCGAACTCCTGCTGTTCGTGCCAGGCCCAGTAGGCGTCGAAGTCGCCGTTGGTGTGCAGGGCGCGGAGCTTGAGGACGGCCTCGGCTCCGGCCAGTCCCCAGCGGGCTCCGGTGATGTCCAGGCGGTCTTTGACCAGGTGGCGGCAGGCCGTCGAGGTCCACCTATAGGCCGTCTACCGCAAACTGGGCATCACCACCCGCACCCAACTACCCTCCGCCCTCGCCCAGGGTTCCGTATGAAGGACGACGAACGGGCACGGATTGCGGTTGGTTGCAAGTTCGTTAACTGCAGCCCTACTTCGGGGCCGTGCCGCCGCGCCCGTGCTCCGGGAAAAACAGAAAGTCCTGGAGTCTGTGACTCCCGGACCTCGCCACTTCGTGGTGTCAGCCGCGGTACGGAACTTCCGTCGTCTGCGGGTCACCACCACCCCTCTTCGTCGTCGGGGTCCGGCTGGACGTGGCGGCAGTAGTGGCAGGTCGTCGCGGCGGAAGGTCTACGGTCGAGCCGCAGCGCATGGGGCACTCGCCCCGTTCGAGGACCGGGCCCCTACGCGCGTATTGCCGAGATGACGTCCGCCCGCCACCAAGGACGGCATGAGCGATGAACGGGCTCCTCCGGCAAACCGGCCAGGAAGCCGACCGCGCCGATCAGGTCCGCCTCGGCGCTGTTGCGCAGGACGACATCGGGCCTGCCGAGGCCCCAGGGCACCGACGCGGTGGCCAGCGCAGTGGCCAGGCCCGCGACGGAACCCCCTCCCGCTCCACCCACAGATACGTCATCGGAACGCCCGCGGTGCTTTCCACCACGTCGAGCCAGCGGGTGGTGAGGGAGACGTCACTGGGGCGGGTTGGTGCGTCCCGCGCCTGGCGGGGCAGGTCAGCGGCACGCTCTACGGCATGCACACCGCCGGGCAGATGGGCTGTGTCCGAGGTCATGGGTACGTACCCGGGTCAGGTCGTGTAGTCGGCGTTGATCATCACGTAGCCCTCGGTGAGGTCACAACCGTAGACGGTGAACGCGCCCTGGGCGATGCCCAGATCGACCCGGATGATCACTTCGCCCCCCGCAAGGTGGACGGCTGCCTGTCCGAGGAGTTCGTCACTCGGCTCCTCTGGGTGCATCACCAGGTCACCGAACTGGATGCGGACGTGGGCGGGCTCGATGTCGGTCTCGTCGTGGAGCTTGCCGATGGCCATCGCCACACGGCCCCAGTTCGGGTCACTGCCATGCACAGCGGCCTTCACCAGAGGGGAGTTGACCACGCTCTTACCGACCACCTTGGCCTGCGCATCATCGCGGGCGCCGGTGACCTGGACCTCGATGAGCTTGCTCGCGCCTTCCCCGTCCGCTGCGATGTCCCGTACCAGGTGCAGGGCGCACTCGTACAGCGCCTGCTCGAAGTCTGCCAGGTCTACGGGGCCCGCAAGACCGTTGGCGAACACGGCAGCGGTGTCGCTGGTCGAGGTGTCCGTATCGATGCTCAGAGCGTTGAACGTCTTATCCATCACGCGCCGGAAGAGAGCGTCCAGTTCGACGGCCGGGACGTCCGCGTCGGTGAAGAAGAAGGTCAGCAAGGTGGCCATGTTCGGCTCGATCATGCCCACCCCCTTGGCGATCCCCGTGAGCACGGCGTCCCCGCAGCGCACCGAGAAGTACTTGGGGCGGGTGTCCGTCGTCATCATCGCCGCGGCCGCAGCGGCGTAGTCCGCCTCGGGGAAGGGCCACGTGAGGGCGTCGAGCCCGGCCCGGATGCTCTCCATCGGGTAGGGCCGGCCGATCACACCGGTGGAGCCGATGACCAGTTCCTCGGGCGGGATCCCCGCGATCGTGGCAACCTTGCGGCGCACCTCCTCGGCGTGTTCGGCGCCGGCGCGGCCGGTGGCGACGTTCGCGTTGCGGGAGAGCACGACCATGCCGCGGCAGTGCTGCTGTGCCGCAGCATCGCGGCTGAGTACGACGCTTGGGCCGGCGAAGCGGGACTGGGTGAACACCGCAGCGGATCGCGCAGGCACCTGGGAGACGACGGCCACGAAGTCGTCCTCGACGTCCTTGAGCCCCATGTTCGTCGAAACGCCGAGAAAGCCCCGCGGGCACAGAGTCTCTGCCTCCATCGTCGGTACACCTCCCCTATGGGGTCCAGTGGCCCCGCGCGCTTGCGTCGACCCTGACCATCCCGATGAATGATGATGTATTGCAGCGTAAATATATACCGACGCAGACGACAATCAATCGATCATGAAGCGCATAACAGCCCTGGCCAGTCCAGCATCTGGACGAGCTCGACGCCTTCCCGGCGTTCTGCTTCATCGTCTCTTACCGCGCAGCTCTGCCTCGCGACTGAGAAGTACATGAACAAGGCACGGATGCATACATGGGGAGGCCGCCGCATGTCGGCGAGTACTACCGCGACGGCGAGCATGAAGTGCGAGGTACTGCCAGGGGGAGTTGCCCTGGTGGAGTTCTCGCAAGCACACGAGCAGAATCCGTTCACATCCGTTCAGCAGGGCGCGGATGAGCGAGCCGGCCCAGATGTTCGACCTCGACAGCAACGACGAGGTCGGATGTGTCGTCCTGTACGGCGGGCCGGGCCGGCCCTTCGGCGCCGGCGGCGACTTCCACGAGGTCTCGGAATTCTCCGGCAGCGACGAGGTCGACGCGTGGGTCGACGACATCACGGATCTCCAACAGCGCGATCACCGGGATATCCAAGCCCGTCGTAGCCGCCATCGACGGCTTCGCGATCGGCGTCGGCCTGCAGATCGCGCTCTGCTGCGACGTGCGCATCGGAAGTCGTGTGTCGAAGCTCGTGATGCCGGAGTTCCGGGTGGGCATCGCGTGCAACTTCGGCGGCTACATGCTCGAGACCGTGGTCGGTCGCAGCGTCATGCAGGACATGCTCTACACCTGTGCCGAGTGGCCCGCCGACCGCGCGCTCGCCGACCGGCCTCCTGCACGAAGTGACGTCCCCCGAAGACCTGTTGGAGCGCGCACTCGAGCATGGCCGGCGTATCGCCGCCTACACGGCTGCAGCCGTGCAGTCCACCCGCGCCCGCGTCAACGGCTCCTTCGTGCAAGGACTACGGCGGGTACGTGAAGAGGGCAAGAGGTCGCACCGCACCGCCTTCTCCGCCGGCGAAGCACAGCAGCGCATGCGCCGCGTCATCGGGAAGGTCTGACCAGAGCTCCCCTCAGCAAGTGGTGCGTCGTCGCCAATACGCCCCTCCGCAGCCTGGACCACTTGGGCCAGAGCGCCGACCTCGGTGACCTGCGGGTGTACTCCCGAGGGCCCGAGGGCGCCCTCCTTCCGGACGACACCCCATTCGCCCTGGACGTACGCACCCTGTCGGCGCACCAGGACGACCCGGACCACGCGACGTCCTCCGCGATCCGCATCGATGCGGATGCCCTGACCGTCCGCCTCTCCCTGCTCAACGAGGATCCGGTCTACTACGCGGCAGACCGAATGCGCGGTCTCTTCGCCTACTTCACGAACCTGATGCTGGCCCCGCTCTCCCCTGAAGACCGAAGCCCCCTTGTCGTGCTGCCACCGCTCCGAACGGGTGGAATCGTTGCACGGTGTACCGAAGGGAAGTCTCCCCCCATAGGCCGGATGGTGATGTTGACACTTCAGCCCCCTGACCTGTGAGAGGCGCCCGGACATGAGACGTAACCCCGCCCGCCTGTTCGCCACCGCGCTACTGGTGGCGTCCGTGCTTGCCCCGTCGGCAGAGACTCCGGCCACGGCCCTCCACCCCCCACTCCCCACCAACGCCGACCGGCACAAGGACGAGCGTCCGCCGGACGGTCTCGGCCCCGAAGTGACCGCCCGGCTGGACAAGGCCATCGAAGACGTCCGTCGGCAGGCCGGTATTCCTGGCGTCATCGTCGGCCTGTGGATGCCGGGCAAGGGAAGTTACGTCCGCGCCACCGGTGTCGCCGACACGGCCACCCGCAAGCCGATGACCACCGACCTGTTCATGCGGGTGGGAAGTGAAACCAAGACATTCACGATCACCGCACTGCTAGAACTCGTCGACGACCGTCGAATCCGACTGGACGACCCGATCTCCGCCTACGTGGACGGCGTGCCCAATGGTGACCGGATCACGCTGCGTCAGCTGGCCGAGATGCGCAGCGGCCTGTTCTCGTACAGCAACGATCCGGACTTTCAGAGGGATCTGTTGAGTGACCCGAGCCGCTCGTTCACCCCGCGCGAGTTGCTCGCGTACGGCTTCAAGCACTCGAACCTCTTCGCGCCGGGCGAGGAGTTCCAGTACTCCAACACCAACACCATCTTGCTCGGCTTGGTGATCGAGAAGGTCAGCGGCCTCCGACTGGCCGACTTCATCCACAAACGGGTGACCCGCCCGGCGAACCTGTGCCACACATTGTTCCCGCAAGGCGCCGAGTTCCCCGAACCGCACGCGCACGGTTACAGCGACCAGACGCTGAGCGGCGAGATCGCCGACACCACGATGTGGAACCCCAGCTGGGCCTGGGCGGCCGGGGCGATGATCTCGGACCTGCACGACCTGCGTCGCTGGGCCAAGATCGTCGCCACCGGCACGCTGCTCAGCCCGGAAACCCAGAGGGAGCGGCTCAAAGTGCTGCCGACCGGCATTCCCGGCCTGAGCTACGGCCTCGGCATCTTCGAGCTCGACGGGTGGATCGGGCACAACGGCTCCCTGCCTGGATACGAGAGCGCAACCGTCTACCTTCCCTCGCAGAAGGCCACCCTGGTGGTGCTTCTCAACACGGACGACGACTACCAGGGCCAGGAGCCGTCCACGGTCCTCGCCCGGGCGATCACCAAGATCGCGACCCCGGACAACGTATACGACGGCCCGCCCCCCCCCGCGCTGAACGTTGTCCCGTATGGGGTGTCTGTCATCCGGTGAGGGCGAGGTTGTGCAGGCGGGCGATGCCGAGCATGGCGATGTGAACGCCGTCGCCTTTTGGACGGCAGTCGCGAAGGATCGTCCAGGCCTTCATTCGCGCGAAAGACGTGCTCGACGCGGACCCGCACCTTGCGATGGGAGGCGGCGCGTGGCGATGCCACGCAATTCGGGCATCTCCTCGTCCGGGTTCGTGGGACCTTCTCCATGACGAGCCGTCGCATCGAGCAGTGCGGCTAGGTGTTCTGACCATGAGCGTTGTTGACACTCGTGGGGGGTTGATCAAGAGCGAAGACCTCCGATGTGGTGGAGGTGTCTAGGCTCCACACCA
>NZ_JBFAYQ010000093.1:0-9844 GCF_040681345.1 Streptomyces sp. NPDC051776
GCTCCCCGGCCGGGCGTGCGGCGGGGCCGTGGGGCCCCGGGGGGGGGGGGCCCCCTTCGCACGGTACGAGGCCGGCCGAGTCGAGGTGTGTCGGTGTGGAGGTCGGGCCACCGGGCACGGGCCGTCACGCCGTACGAGCCGTCACGCCGTACCAACCCTCACCTCGTACGGGCCGTCACGCCGCACGAACCCTCACGCCCGACGAACCCTCACGCCGTACGAGCTTCCGTACGCGCCGCCCGTCCCGCACGGCCGCGCCGCGGTGTCCCAGGCACACCGGGCGCTCCCGCGAGCGACAGGCGGCCGAGGTATGCCGACAAGATCCTCAAGACCGCGGGCGAGATCAAGCTCGTCCAGGTGCGGGACGGCGCCGTCGGGCGGGGCCACGGCCGTTCGCGCCGCGGGCTTCCTCCGGGTCGCGGCACGGACACGCGCGGGCCCACGGGGGAAGGCCGAGGGGCCGTGCCGCGACAAGGGGGAACCTACTGGCCCGCGCGAGAGCGCAACAAGGGCTTGCTCAGGCTTGCGCTCGATCAATTCCCCTACGCCGTCCCCACGTTGAGCCCTACGCCGCAACCGCTCACCACGACCCGTCACCGCGGGCCCCACTCAGCGCTGACGGCGCCTCGGAACAGCCCGTGTCAGGCCGGCGCGTACCGTGCCGGATCAGCCAGTGCCGCGTCAGCGCGCGTCAGATCAGTCCGTGCTCGCGCAGATAGTCGAGCTGCGCCCGGACGGACAGCTCCGCCGCGGGCCACAGCGACCGGTCCACGTCCGCGTACACATGGGCCACGATGTCCGGTGCCGTGCGGTGGCCGGCCTCGACGGCGGTCTCCACCTGGGCCAGGCGGTTCGCCCGGTGCGCGAGGTAGTACTCGATCGCGCCACGGGCGTCGTTCAGCACCGGGCCGTGGCCCGGCAGGACGGTGTGCACGCCGTCGTCGACCGTGAGCGAACGCAGCCGCCGCAGGGTGTCGAGGTACTCGCCGAGCCTTCCGTCCGGGTGCGCGACGACCGTCGTGCCGCGCCCGAGGACGGTGTCGCCCGTCAGGACCGCGGCGTCGGCCGGGATGTGGAAGGACAGCGAGTCGGAGGTGTGGCCGGGGGTCGGGACGACCCGGATCTCCGTCCCGCCGTCCGTGATCACATCGCCCGCCTCCAGGCCCTCGTCGCCGAGTCGCATGGCCGGATCCAGCGCGCGTACGGGCGTCCGGGTCAGTTCGGCGAAGCGGGCGGCGCCCTCCGCGTGGTCCGGATGGCCGTGGGTCAGAAGCGTGAGCGCGACGCGTTTGCCCGCCTTCTCCGCCTCGGTCATCACCGCGGTCAGATGCCCCTCGTCGAGCGGGCCCGGGTCGATGACGACCGCGAGGTCCGAGTCCGGCTCGGCGACGATCCAGGTGTTGGTGCCGTCAAGCGTCATGGCGGACGGGTTCGGCGCCAGGACGCACACGGCCCGCGCGGTGGCCGCACCACCGATCGCGCCGCCGCGCGGCTGACCCGGCAGTGATCCCGCGAAGGTCATGCACCGGCTCCCGTGGTGCGACCGGACCCCCTCGGTGCGGAGGCCCCGGGCTCCGAGACCTCGGACTCCGAGACCCCGGGCTCCGAGACGGGGAAGCGCATCGTGAACTCGGCGTGGCCGGGCCAGCTCAGCACGATCTCCCCGTCACGCAGCTCCGCCTGTGCCAGGACGGGCGTCAGATCGCGCCCCTCCCCGGCCGCCAGCGCCTCGGCCGCCGACCCGTACGGCCGGAGCTCGCGGAGCATGGCGATCGTCGGGGGCATCATCAGCAGTTCGCCCCGGTCGTAGCCTGCGGACGCCTCCTCCGGGCGGATCCACACGGTGCGGTCCGCCTCGGTCGACGCGTTCCTGGTGCGCTGCCCCCGCGGCAGTCCCGCGACGAAGAACCAGGTGTCGTAGCGGCGGGCCTCGAACTCCGGGGTGATCCAGCGCGCCCAGCAGTGCAACAGATCGCTGCGCAGCACCAGACTCCGCCGGTCCAGGAACTCCGCGAAGGACAGCTCACGGGCGACGAGCGCAGCCCGGTCCGCCTCCCAGTGGTCACCGGTGGTGTCCTCGACCACCGTCTCCGGGGACGGCCCGGCGAGCAGCACGCCCGCCTCCTCGAAGGTCTCGCGGACGGCCCCGCAGACGACGGCCTGGGCCGACGCCTCGTCATCGAGACCGAGTCGGGCGGCCCAGTCCGCCAGCGAGGGTCCAGCCCACGCGACGGGGCGCTCGTCGCGCGGATCCACGGAGCCGCCCGGATACGCATACACGCCCCCGGCGAAGGCCATGGAGGTGCGTCGGCGCAGCATGTGGACGGACGGGCCCTGCTCACCGTCGCGGAGCAGAAGCACGGTGGCGGCCCGGCGCGGCGTCACGGGAGTCAGCTCGCCACCGGCGAGCGCGCGGATCCGCGACGGCCAGTCGTCGTTCCAGCCGCTGCTCTTCCGCTCGGCCGGCTCCGGCCCATTCTGGGTGGTCATGGGCCGGATGCTATGCGCTCCCGGGAAGATGTTCGAGGGGGCGGCGGAGGCGGGCGGCCGCCCCGTACCGTCAGTCCGCGATCTCGACCTGGATCTCGACCTCGACGGGTGCGTCGAGCGGCAGAACGGCCACGCCGACCGCGCTGCGCGCGTGCACGCCCTTGTCCCCGAGGACCTTGCCCAGCAGTTCGCTCGCGCCGTTGACGACGCCCGGCTGTGCGGTGAAACCCGGCGCGGAGGCGACGAAGCCGGTGACCTTCACGACCCGCGCGATCCGGTCCAGGTCGCCGACGACGGACTTGACCGCCGCCAGTGCGTTGAGTGCGCAGACGCCCGCCAGCTCGGCGGCCTTCTCCTGCGCGACCTCGGCGCCCACCTTCCCGGTGCCCTGGAGCGTGCCCTCCACCATCGGCAACTGGCCCGAGGTGTACACGTAACGGCCGGAGCGCACCGCCGGAACGTAGGAGGCGAGCGGCGGGACGACCTCGGGTAGTTTCAGCCCCAGTTCGGCGATCCTGCTCTCGACCGCGCTCATGCCTTCTCCCGCTTGAGGTAGGCCACGAGCTGCTCCGGGTTCGGACCCGGCACGACCTGGACGAGCTCCCAGCCGTCCTCGCCCCAGGTGTCGAGGATCTGCTTGGTGGCGTGCACGAGCAGCGGCACTGTCGAGTATTCCCACTTCGTCATGGGCCCGACTGTAATGCCTGTGCGGGGCGGCCTCGTGCGTAGGCCGGGCACCGACTGGTTAGGCTCCCGGACATGAGCAGGCTCCACGTCGTCAGCGGCAAGGGCGGTACCGGCAAGTCCACGGTCGCCGCGGCCCTCGCGCTCGCCCTCGCCGCCGAGGGCAGACGCACTCTGCTGGTCGAAGTCGAGGGCAGGCAGGGCATCGCGCAGCTCTTCGAGACCGAGGCGCTGCCCTACGAGGAGCGGAAGATCGCCGTGGCGCCGGGCGGTTCCGGCGAGGTGTACGCCCTCGCGATCGACGCCGAACGCGCCTTGCTGGACTACCTCCAGATGTTCTACAAGCTGGGCAGCGCCGGGCGGGCCCTGAAGAAGATCGGCGCGATCGACTTCGCCACCACCATCGCGCCCGGGCTGCGGGACGTCCTGCTGACCGGCAAGGCATGCGAGGCGGTGCGCCGCAAGGGCAAGGACGGGCGGCCCGTCTACGACTCCGTGGTCATGGACGCGCCGCCCACCGGCCGCATCACCCGATTCCTCAACGTCAACGACGAGGTGGCGGGGCTGGCCCGGATCGGCCCGATACACAATCAGGCCCAGGCGGTCATGCGGGTGCTGAAGTCGGCCGAGACCGCCGTCCACCTGGTCACGCTGCTGGAGGAGATGCCGGTCCAGGAGACGATGGACGGCGTCGCCGAACTCCGCGCGGCCGCACTGCCGGTCGGGGGGATCATCATCAACATGGTGCGTCCGCAGATCCTCGACGGAGAGGCCGTACGGGAGGCCGCGGGCGGCAGTCGTACGGCCGTGGCTCAGGCGCTGTCCCAGGCCGGGCTCGGCGGGGCGCGCCGCGGCGGGCACGCGGAGCGCCTGGTCGGTCCGCTGCTGGACCAGGCCAGGGAACACGCGGAGCGTCTGGCTCTCGAACGCGAACAGCGCACGGAACTCACGGGCCTTGGTCTGCCGACGTACGAGCTGGAGTTCCTCGGCGACGGCGCGGACCTCGCGGGGCTCTACCGGCTGGCGGCGGACCTGCGGAAGCAGGGCGTGGCGGAGGAAGGGGCATGAGCACCGTGAGCGCGCTGGAACCGGCCGCCCTGCTGGAGACCGACCCGCTGCTGGACGACCGGGAGACGCGCATCATCGTCTGCTGCGGTTCGGGCGGCGTGGGCAAGACGACGACGGCCGCGGCCCTGGGCGTACGGGCGGCCGAGCGCGGCCGCAAGGTCGTCGTGCTGACCATCGATCCGGCCCGGCGGCTGGCCCAGTCCATGGGGATCGCCTCGCTGGACAACGTGCCGCGCCGGGTCGAGGGCGTCGACGCATCCGCGGGCGGCGAATTGCACGCGATGATGCTCGACATGAAGCGGACCTTCGACGAGATCGTCGAGGCGCACGCCGATGCCGAAAGGGCCCGGGCCATTCTGGAGAACCCCTTCTACCAGTCGCTGTCGGCCGGCTTCGCGGGCACGCAGGAGTACATGGCCATGGAGAAGCTGGGCCAGCTCCGGTCGCGCGACGAGTGGGACCTGATCATCGTGGACACCCCGCCGAGCCGGTCGGCGCTGGACTTCCTGGACGCGCCGAAACGGCTCGGGTCCTTCCTGGACGGGCGGTTCATCAAGATGCTCATGGCCCCGGCGAAGATCGGGGGCCGGGCGGGGATGAAGTTCCTGAACGTCGGCATGTCGATGATGACCGGCACCCTCAACAAGCTGATGGGGGCGCAGCTCCTGCGCGATGTGCAGACCTTCGTGGCCGCGATGGACACCATGTTCGGCGGCTTCCGGACCCGCGCCGACGCCACGTACCGGCTGCTGCAGGCCCCGGGGACGGCGTTCCTGGTGGTGGCGGCCCCGGAGCGGGACGCGCTGCGCGAGGCGGCGTACTTCGTCGAGCGTCTGGCCGCCGAGGACATGCCGCTGGCGGGGCTCGTGCTCAACCGTGTGCACGGGAGCGGGGCGGGGCAGCTCAGTGCGGAGCGCGCTCTGGCCGCCGCGGAAAATCTTGACGACGGCCGCATTGTGGATCATATCCCTGGGCAAGCTGGCAATCGTACGCCCGACGACGGCTCCCCCAGGGCAGTGGGCGACGAGAACGACGACACCGACGAACCCGATGCGGCCGAGATCCTGGCCGCCGGGCTGTTGCGCCTGCACGCCGAACGCATGCAAGTGATCGCTCGGGAACAGCGCACCCGGGACCGGTTCACCGCGCTGCATCCGGAAGTGGCGGTGGCCGAAGTCGCCGCGCTGCCCGGGGATGTGCACGACCTCGACGGTCTGCGCGCCATCGGCTCGCGGCTCGCGGACGGGCGCGCCGTCGGCGCGGCCTGAACTCCCGGCGGGGCAGCGGCCGGTTGGCCGAGAACCGGCAGAAAAGGTGCCGAGACGAATGCCGAGACGAATGGTGCGGGGCGCCTGCTTCCGAGGCGCCTGCTGCCGGGGCGCCGCAAGGGAGTGGCGAAAGGATTCTGCCGGGCCGGCACGATCGGAACCGCGGTCGCGCCCGATGCCGACGACGCCGCGTGCGCGCCGGTGATGGCCCGGTGATATGGCTCTGCCCGGGCCGGCTGCCCGGGCATTGATGAGCCGTACGTGTCGTGACTTCCGGTGAGCCGGTGGGGGGTGGCTTGACCGGGACCGTGCCGCGGAGCTGCTAGCCCGCCGCCGCGTAGTCCGGGTCACCTACCTCCACGTCCACATCCACCGGCAGCATGCCCGTGGACCGCTCGTATTCCGTGCGCGCGGTCTCCAGAAGCCTGCGCCACGAAGTCACTGTTGGGCGGCGGCGCAACAACGCCCTCCGCTCCCGTTCCGTCATACCCCCCCACACGCCGAATTCGACCCGGTTGTCCAGGGCGTCGGCCAGACACTCGGTGCGCACCGGACATCCGGTGCAGACCGCTTTGGCCCTGTTCTGAGCCGCACCCTGAACGAACAGTTCGTCCGGATCAGTCGTGCGGCAGGCTGCCTTCGTACTCCAGTCGGTTACCCAGCTCATGCTGGCGCCGTCCTCTCCCGAATCGAGGCTCCCCCACGGCGGCAGCGGCATATTCACCGTTGCCAGTTGAGGACGTTACGGAAGGAGGGCATGCCGCAACACCCCCTGCGGGCCCAATCTTGAATGGCCCGAACGGACTATGCGTACGCGGCAGATCACCCAACGGAGTGAGGTAGGGGCAAACAGGACGTACCCGGCAGATGAGGGCGGTTGTCCGACGGTACGGCGGAACCCGAGCGACACATGACGCCTATCCGGACACAACTCCACTCCGGGGGAGGGAGAGAGGAGTGATACGGGCGCGCATCGCCGTCACCGTCAGAAACAGCTTAGGCCAATGGATGCATGTCTGTCCGGCGAATGAGAACGTAGGCTGCCCCCCATGGGTAAGAAGCGCTCGGTCATAAGCGCCGGCGGGGGAACGGGTGGCGGGCTGACCATGACACAACAGGCCGCCAAGTTCCTCGGCATCAGCGTGCTTGCCGGCGCCGTCATGGCGGGCATCGCCCTGCCCGCGGCCGGAGCGCTCGGCCTCGCGACCAAAGGTTCCGTCGAGGGCTTCGACGAGATCCCGGCCAACCTCAAGCGGCCGCCGCTCAGCCAGAAGACCTCCATCCTCGACACCGAGGGCGACCCGATCGCCTCCGTCTACTCCCGCGACCGCACCGTCGTCCCGCTCAAGGACGTCTCGCCGTACATGCGGAAGGCGATCATCGCGATCGAGGACGCGCGCTTCTACCAGCACGGCGCGGTCGACCTGAAGGGCATCCTCCGCGCGCTCAACAAGAACGCCCAGGACGGCGGCGTCTCCCAGGGGGCCTCCACCCTCACCCAGCAATACGTGAAGAACGTCTTCGTGGAGGAAGCGGGTGACGACCCCGACAAGGTCGCCCAGGCCACACAGCAGACCATCGGCCGCAAGATCAAAGAGTTGAAGTACGCGATCCAGGTGGAGGAGGAGCTCGGGAAGAAGACGATCCTCGAGAACTACCTCAACATCACCTTCTTCGGGCAGCAGGCGTACGGCGTCGAGGCCGCGGCCCAGCGCTACTTCAGCAAGTCGGCGAAGGATCTGAAGTTGGAGGAGGCGGCGCTGCTCGCCGGCATCGTCCAGTCACCGAGCCGCTACGACCCCGTCAACGACGAACAGGAGGCGACCCGGCGCCGCAACACCGTGCTCCAGCGCATGGCCGACCTGCACGACGTCACACAGGCCCAGGCCGACGCGGCGAAGGAGAAGCCGCTCGGCCTGGACATCAGCAAGCCGAAGAACGGCTGCATCACCGCCTCCAGCGGCTCCGGCTTCTTCTGCGACTTCGTCCGGGAGGTCTTCCTCCAGGACCCGGTCTTCGGCAAGACCAAGGAGGCCCGCGCCAAGCGCTGGAACCAGGGCGGCCTGACGATCCGTACGACGCTGGACCCGCAGGCCCAGGAGTCCGTGCAGGACTCGATCCGCGACCACGTCAACCAGGAGGACAAGGTCGCGACCGCCGTGACGCTCGTCGAGCCGGGCAGCGGCAAGATCCGGGGCATGGGGCAGTCGCGCCCGTACGGCTTCGGCGACAACGAGACGCAGATCAACCTCTCCGTCGACCACAAGATGGGCGGTTCGAACTACGGCTTCCAGGTCGGCTCGACCTTCAAGCCGTTCACCGCCGCGGCCGCCCTGGAGCAGGGGAGGCCGACGTCCCAGACGTATCCGTCGCCGAACAAAATGCCGTACCCGAGCCCGGTGCAGACCTGCGACGGCACCTGGACGAACAACTCGTCCGAGACCGTGCAGAACGAGACGCGCGAGGAAGTCGGCCCGTACAGCCTCAAGGAGGCGACCGCGAAGTCCATCAACACCTACTTCGTGGCGATGATCGGTGACATCGGGGTCTGCCCCGTCACCACGCTCGCCACGAACATGGGCGTGCAGATGGGCAACGGCGGCGCGCTCCCGCAGAGCCCCTCGGTCACCCTCGGAAGCGCGACCATCGCCCCGCTGACCATGGCCAACGCGTACGCGACGTTCGCCAACCGCGGCACGTACTGCACCCCTGTCGCCATCGACTCCGTCACGGACGCGAACGGCAAGGAGCTCGACGTCCCGAAGACCACGTGCAGGAAGGTCATGTCGGCGAAGACCGCGAAGACGATGAACGCCCTGCTGCGGGGCGTGGTCGAGGACGGCACGGGCCGGCAGGCCGGACTGAGCGGACGGGACAGCGCGGGCAAGACGGGTACGACGGACAACCGCGTGGCCGCGTGGTTCGTCGGCTACACGCCCAACATGGCCGGTGCGGTCTGGGTCGGCAGCCCCGGCACGAAGGTGCCGATGGAGAACATCACGATCGGCGGCCAGTACCACGCGAAGGTCTTCGGTGGTGGCGTTCCCGGGCCGATCTGGCGGGATGCGATGGCGGGCGCCCTGGCCGGCAAGCCGGCGCCGAACCTGCCGGTGGCCCCGATCTCGGACGGCAAGCGGGACCGGCCGGAGAGGCCGGACGACCCGGGCCGTGGCCACGGCAACGGTGGCACCCCGTGGCCGGACATCTCCATCCCGCCGGACCTGATCGGCGGCATCGACGGCGGCTTCACGGACGGCGGCCAGGGCGGCCCCGGCGGGAGGGGACGCAAGAAGCCGCACTGACGGCGGCCGGGCCCGCCGTCGAGCGGGCCGCCGGACTCAGGCAGCGGAGGAGGGGCGGCCCGGGGGTGTCCCGGGCCGCCCCTCGTGGCGTTCGGCCTCAGGCGGGCGCGCACGTGTGTGCGGCAGGGCCGTGCGGTCGCGTGGTACCGGGTGGTGGCATGCCGCGTTCGCCTGTCGCCATACGCGCCGCAGCCCGGCCGCTGCGTACGGCCGTGCGGCCCGGGCCGTACGACAGGGGCCCGGTGGGAAGGTGCTGCTGCGGCTACGGGGAGCCGACCCGAAACCCATGAACTGGGGCGGGGCACGCACGCCCCCCGGCGAGGGCCGGCGGGGATCGGGCGTCCTACGGGGCCTTGCCGGGCGCTGCGCCCCCGCCGGACCACGAGCCCGCCGGTCGGCCGGCTCATCAGCCAGCGAGCAGGCGCTTGACCTCGGCGGCGACCCGGCCGCCCTCCGCCCGCCCGGCGATCTTGGGGTTGACGATCTTCATGACCGCACCCATCGCCCTGGGGCCCTCAGCGCCGCCCGCCGCGGCCTCCTTCACGGCCTCCGCGACGATGGCGCTCAGCTCCTCGTCGGACAGCTGCTTCGGCAGATACTCGGCCAGCGCCTCTCCCTCTGCCCGCTCGCGCTCCGCCTGGTCCGTCCTGCCGCCCTCCGCGAAGGCCTGCGCCGCCTCCCGGCGCTTCTTCGCCTCGCGGGCGATCACCTTCTGCACCTCGTCGTCCGAGAGCTGCCGCGCCGACTTCCCTGCGACCTCCTCGGTCGCGATGGCGGAGAGCGTGAGCCGGAGGGTGGAGGAGCGCAGCTCGTCACGCGCCTTGATCGCGGTGGTGAGGTCGTCCTGGAGCCTGTCCTTGAGCGTGGTCATGCCGTTGATTTTCGCACCTGCGCGGCGCCCCACGCGCCCGAACGACGATCGCGGGGGAGCTGCCGCGGCTAGGGAGCGTATTTGGTCGTGATCAAGGGGCGGCTCGCGTGAGGTCCTTGATCCAGATCATCGAGGCGCGGAGGTGTAGGCCGGCAAGGTAG
>NZ_JBFAYQ010000094.1:0-9682 GCF_040681345.1 Streptomyces sp. NPDC051776
CTGGTTTTCGTTCGTATCGGTGGGTGAGTCTGCGGTAGCCGGTCAGCCAGGACATGGTGCGTTCGATGACCCACCGGCGACGGCCGAGCCGTTCGCTGGAGCCGATGCCCCTTTGCGGGCGATCCGGACGCCGATGCGCTTGCCCCATAACCATCGACGCAGGTGAGGCACGTCGTACGCCTTGTCGGCGTGGAGGCGCTGAGGCTTGGAATCGGTCGCGTGGGATTCGTGTCCCATGTGGAAATGGGACAGCATCGGCTTCGGGGCCCGGCTGTCGTGGGTGTTGGCCGCGGAGAGTCCGACGCGTAGGGGCAGTCCGTTCGCGTCGGACAGGACGTGCATCTTGGAACCGGGCTTACCCCGGTCCACCGGGCTCGGACCTGCAAGTTCGCCCCTTTTTTGGCCCTCACCTGCGCGGAGTCGAGGACCGCGCGGGACAGATTGACCAAGTTCTGCTCGTCCAGGAGCTGCAGCACCTTCTGATGCAGGCGTCCCCAGACTCCCGCCCGAGGACAGATGGCAAACCGACGATGCACTGTCGACTTCGACGCTCCGAAGCACGGAGGCAGTGCTCGCCAGGCGCAGCCGCTGACCAGCACATAGATGATTGCGGCGAAGACCGCCTCATCATCGATGTTCGCGACCCCGCCCCTTGCGGCCGCACCCGCACCGGCGGCAGCAACGGCTTCGTGATCTCCCACAAGCGGTCCGGAACGATCCATCCCCACCGTCCACTCCCCATGTCCGGCACAACTGCCAACCGACCATGTAGGACACGGTCTTAGGGGTCCCGCAAAACTGTTTTCGAGCTGCTGGCAGCTGTCGACTCGGCATCGAAGAACATCCGCTGACTGGTCAGCGCTTGATCGATAGCTCCGGGCACTCTGAAGGGGGTGCTCTCAGGAAGCGCGGTTAGGCCAATCGGGCTAAACTGAATGTCTCTGGGGCAAACCTGGCTCTCCAAGTGCCCAAGGACCTTTCGCTTTGGTTCGGGTTCTCTTGAGAGCCCACGTCTGCGCCGACGCACGGCTGGCGTGAGGTCCCCTTTGGGTGGGCCGCTGCCGCGACGCGTTCTTCACAACGTTGCTGAGGTCCGGTCAGTTACGCGGACAGACGCTCTCGTGATGCCGGATCCGCTCGGGAAGGTTGGATCTCATGGGCATCGAGACATTCCTGTCGGTTGACCGACTGCCGGCGAACACGCCGACAGATCAGCCCTTGCTCCCCGATTCCGTCCAGGTCACCACCCAACTCATGGAAGACGCCGTACCGGCCGACGCCGTGAATGTGGGAACGGGCGACTTCAATCAGGAAGCTCTGTACGCCAATCCATTCAGGGAAGGCGAAGAAGAAGCCGTCATCGTTGACACCGACGGTGACCTGACCTATTTGCAACGTACGGAACTCTCGCCGACCGGGTGGGATCAGAAGAAGATCGACAGCAAGCTGCCGAAGTGCAACGAAGTCGTCACCGTGGTCCATCCGGACAGTACTGTGTGGGCGTTCGCTACGCCGGTGGATCTTGCTGTGGATTGGGTGGCGCTGCGGCTGGACCTGGTTGAGAAGAAGCCCGGCGAGAGTGCCAAGTGCAAGTGGGTGCATGTCCCCAACGCGATCCAGCCGACGCGTGAGGGCCGACCCCCCGGCGCCGCCGACTCTCTGAGTGTCTCCTACTCGCCTGACTCCGGGCCCTGCATCCTCGCCGGCCAGACCCACGCCCATGCCGCGCTGACTCCCCTGGTCGTCTACGCGCAAAACCGAGTTCCCGGAACAAGTGACGGCGACTTTGTTCCCTGGGCATGGACAAGGGGACCAATGCTGAATTATGCCGGTCGTGTCGTCGGTGGGGGTTACCTGGCCGCATACGCCAGGCAGGACGACCCGTATTACGTGGCGTACTTCCTCACGCCGGATCAATTGGGCACCCACATTCTGAGGCGTATCGACTGGAGGAGTCCCGAGCACACGCCGCGGGTCTTCGAGGTCGCCGAGCTCGTCAGCGAGTTCGTTGGCACGTGGTACGTGCCGAACATGCCACAGGAAGCACCCAAGGGTGATGTGGGCTGCGTATTCATCGCGCAGAACAGCCTGGTCGCTGTTTCCGCCCGCCCCGGTGCGCCCTTCGTCCACAAAGAGGTCGTGGGTCTCGGTTTCGATACCGCGTCACTGTGGCAGGACGCCGACGGCAAACTCCACGTCTTCGGGCTGGACAAGAAGGACAACACCCTGCTGGTGCTGCACCAGCAGGAGTGGGAGGCGCCTCCCACCAGTCAGGGATACGGCTGTATGCCGAAATGGACGAGCGCGGCGACAAAGGAGGGGGGAACGACCACAGTCACGGTGGGACTGCACGCCAAGGTCGTTTCCTACCACATCGATCCGTATCCGGACTACAGGCCGTCCGAGCTCATCAAGATGGAGGGCATGCTGCCTTCTGAGTCCTACTGCGTCTGTACCCAGGACGTGAGCACCTCACGGTGGGCGACGGACAGAGTCCGGCTGCCGTCCACGGGCCAGCCGCATCGGGTAAGCCACTATGTCGCGGATGCCGCCCTGCTCGATACCAGCGGCAAGGCCATGGGCAACTACCCCGTCAGCGTTTCCGCCGACTCCTTGGTCGAGATCCAGGTCGACTCCCTCTCCTACCAGGTGGGCCCCGGCAAGAGTGTGGCCGTCAAGACAAACCCGTTGGGCAAGTTGTCCATTGCCATGGCCGCACGCGGCCTCACACCTCCGGTGGTGCATATCAGCGCCGAGGGTCTGGAATCCGGCACCGCGATCGACTTCTCCACGCCCGTCAACGACTATCTGGCAGGCAACAAGCCCCTTCCCTCGCAGAAGGGCTTGCTCTCCGCCGAGACCCTGAAGCATGCGCAGACGACTGACGCGATGGGCAAGAAGGCACCACTGGTAAAGGACTGGAGCAAGGCGCCTTTGAGCGAGCAAGGGGTCGTCGACCACTGCCACAGCCTCTACGGAATGGCAGCCGGTTCCTACCAGCTGCCGAGGATGAGGGTCGACGGATCCGATGAGCCCCAAGAGGTCGCCGGGTACGTCATCCAGCTTTGGGACCCCTCCCGCCCCTCCTTCCAGGTCTTCCGCACCAGCGAAGAGGTCGAGGAGTACCGCTCCTACCGCGAGAGCCATCCCAGCTACGGAGGTCTGTGGGACGACTTCGTCGGGTGGGCCAGCGACGTGTGGGAGGGCATCAAGTCCGGAGCGACCAAAGTCGCCGAAGTCCTCGTGGAAGCGGTCGTCGACATCGCCGTCTGGATCGGGGATGCCCTCGTTTCCCTGGGCGAGGCGGTCGTCCGAACCATCGAGGACGCAGCCCAAGCCGTCGAGGCCGTGTTCCAAATGATCGCGGACGCCGTCGTGCGGGCCATCGACTGGCTGAAGTCGCTGTTCGCCCTCGACGACATCTGGGACACCAAAGTGGCGCTGGAAGAGGGGATGAAGACGAACCTCCCCCTCTTCCAGAAGACGATCAAGCACTACAAAGACGTGGCACATGGGTGGTTCGAAGCCCAGGAAGATGCCGTCAACAACTACTTCAACCAGCTTCAGGAGCAGTTCGGCGACGCCCGGATCGGAGACTTCCCGAACAAGGTGCCGCCCGCAACAACGGCCGCCGGCACAGGTTACAGCCAGGAGGAACTGAGCACGCCCCAGGCGAACTGGCTGCTGAACAAGGCAGTCTCACCCACTGCAGCAGGCGCCGGATGGGCCGGCTCCCTCAAACAGGACGACCCGGTCGTAGGCAGACTCGACGAGCTGATGACCTTCCTGACCGGGTCCACGGACGTCGCCACGCTCATCGGCAAGTTCGCAGAACTGACGCAGTTCGTCGAGCAGTTCTTCTCCCTGGATACAACGCCAGGAGCGGACCGATCGGCGCTCTCCAGCCTCATCGAAGCCCTCCGAAAGCTCGTGCACGACGCCCTGGTGGCAATCGACTACCTCGTCCAGAAGTTCATGCAGTTCGCCATCGACACCGTCGGCGACGCGACTCGGCTGCTCGACGAGGAGCTGGATCTGGGCTTCGTGAACACCCTGTACGAGTGGGTATGGGGGCAAGCGCGGCCCCATGAGACACCCAAGCCGATGACAGTCGGCGGCTTCGCCTTCCTCGTCCAGGCGTTCTTCCTCACCACGATCCACAAGCTCATCAGGGGCGTGGACAACCCGCCCTTCAAGGACCACGCCACGTTCCCCGCCCTCCCGCTGCCGCCCTGGCACCCCGAGTACCAGCCCCAGCAGGGAACGGACTACGACCTGAACCGTAAGATGGTGGACATTCAGGTGCTCGGTGTGGCCTGGGCCCTCCCCGCATGTGTGCTGACCGGCGTGACCGACCTCGCGATGCCGTTCAAGGACGACTTCAAGTTCCTCAAGCCGTTCTTCGATGCCCTCAACTGGCTGGGCGTCGCCAACGGCGCCGTCGGGCTCCTGGTGGGCGCTCCCCCAGTGGGTGGCAACTACGAATGGAAGCCGCTGGGCGTCATTCCCTGGGCGGCCAAGCTCCTGCAGTGGATCTGCGATTTCGCATTGGCGGCCGCAGGAGGGTTCATTGACTGCATCGGAAACCGAAGGTGCCTCCTCAAGAATGCCGGTCTCAAAGACAAGGTCGAGGACGTGGACCACATCATCCACGGTTCCGTGGCACACATGGTTTCCGGTGCGATCGCACTCATCTTCAATGTCGTCAATACGGCAACGAGCCCGCCCCCCAGAACTCCCCAGTTGGGACTGGCGTGGGCAGGGGCCTTCGTGTCACCCGGACCGGACGTCCTGCAGATCATTCGCGCCATCGTGAAGAAGTATTGGGCGGAGAACGAGGACGTCCAACTCAAGTCGTACATCGCCACGTCGGTCGTCGACGCCATTCTGGCGCTGGCAGGCGGACTGTTCAAGATTCCAGCCTGCATCGAGCTGGAGAATCTTCCGAGCATCACCCACGACACTCCGACCACAGGGACCATAGGCCAGCCGTACAGCTGGAAGGTGAAGGCCACTGCAGGCACAGTACCCGTCAACAGTGGCAAGACCTTCGCATACGAGGGTCTGCCCGCGGGCTTCACAGGCGACACGAATACAGGGGAGATCGCCAGCAAGTTGATTCTTCCCGAAACCAAGACGTTCGACGTCAAGGTGACCGTCGCTGACGGATACCTCCCGCCACTGGCCGACAGCTGGACCTTCAAGATCCAGATCAACTCAATGTGACGGTTCACGACGGCGAACACCGCGCACGGCTGCGCCGTCGGCCCACGGTGACATCCTCGGCGGCGGCTGCCGGATACGGCACGGGCAGAACACGGGAAAGCCCACCCGGGCGCGGCACGGTGGAGGCCGGTGTTGGGTCGGGGCGCACAGGCAGTCCCCGGATCGGGCTTCGGTCGGGGGCTCGGTGCGGGTGGGCGCAGATCGAATATTGTCTACAGTGTGGCTCTTCGCGTCGAGGGTTGTGTGATGTAGTTCGCAAGTCGATTACACCCCCTCCATATCCTCGGTCCGGGACGGTGTCGTACAGTGCACGCCTCGACGGTCGGGAGGGGCGGGGCGAAGGCCGTGCCACGCGCGACCAAGGCCGTGCCACGCGCGACTGGGGCCGTCGGTAAGCCCGACGTCGTCACCCCTGGAGTGCAGCATGGCCATCCGTAGGCAGAGAATCATCGCGTGCCTCGCTGCGTGTATCGCCGCCGCTCTCACCGCCACGGGTTGTGAAGACATGGTGACGGGGGCCGACGCCGGGGACGAGGTGTGGGTCGTCCCCAACCCGACCTTCGAGCCCGATTCCACCATGGAGAAGCTGAACGGGAAGGGCAAGATCACCATCGGGGTGGGAGCCGACCAGCCCGGTATCGCCCTGAAGAAGTCCGGGTCGAGCGAGCCGGAGGGCTTCGACATCGAAATGGCGAAGATCATCGCCGGGAAGCTGGGTATCGAGCCCGCGAAGATCAGGTGGATCACGGCGCAACCTGAGAACCGCGAGAAGTATCTGCAGAACGGGACTGTCGACCTCGTCGTGAACACCTACTCGATCACTCCCGAACGCCGCAAGATCATCGGCATGGCGGGGCCGTACTACGAGACCGGGCAGCAGGTCCTCGTACGCAAGGGCGACCGGAGCATTTCCCGGCCGGAGGACATGCAGGGCAAGCGGATCTGCTCGGTCGCCGGCACCACTTCGATACGGCGGATCGAGAAGTACGGTGCCGAGCCGGTTGCCGAGGCGGACTACACCGCGTGTGTGAACCGGCTCCTTGATGATTCGGTCGACGCGGTCACCACGGATGGCGCGATCCTGCTCGGCTACGCCGCGGAGAAGCCCGACGAGCTGGAGGTCACCGGTGATCCGTTCAGTTCGGAGCGCTACGGGGTCGGCTACCGCAAGGGCGACACCGCGATGTGCGAGTTCCTCAACAAAACGTTGAATCGTTCTTACAAGGACGGGACGTGGGTCGACGCGCTGTCGAAGACGCTGTGGACGACCACGGGCGCGGCGCCGTACCCGGACCTGGACCCCTGCCCCGCTGCCGAGGACTCCTAAAACTCGGGAGACCCCGGCAGCGTCGTGCGGCGCGGTCGCGCCGCTCGAAACCGCCAGAACGTGAGGTTGCGGCCTCATCCCTCCGGCCCGCCGTTCGGTGCGATCCGACTGCGCCATCCCGCTGGACGGGCAACCCACTCGGTCGCGGCGTCCGGGCACCCCGGTGACCGGACGGCGCACCATCTGGACCATCCGTCACTCGCTTGCTGCCCATGGCTTGCACGGGATCACGGACGGTTTCTTCATGGGTGGATGGGATCTCCGTTGCAGGTGAGGCGTGCGTTGCCCTTGTCCATGACGCGTTCCGAACGGGCACGGCGCCTGCGGCGGTCACTCGTACGCCCAGCAGGTGGACAGGTCCGGACGGGCGCAGTCGCAGCCCTTGCCCTGGTGCCGCTGCTGGTTGCGGGGTGCACTCCTGCTTCCTCACGGCCGGCGGCCCCCAGACCTGGCGGCCCCGGGTCGAGCACGGCCCAGGCGAGCCCCACGGCGTCCGCCGAGGCCGGACCGGAACCATCGGACGCCTTCCCTGAGCCCCTCAGCCTGGCGGATTGCCGCGCGCGTCTGGGCGTCGCCTGCTACACACCGCACCAGATCCGCGCCGCCTACGGACTGGCCGGCAAAGAGGTGAGCGGCCTCACCGGGAAGGGCGTCACCGTTGTTACCGGCATCGGCACCATCCCGAAGACCATTCAGCACGACCTCGATGTCTTCTCCGACCGGTTCGGACTGCCGCGCACGAAGCTGGAGTTGGCATACGAGAGCGGTGCGTCGCCCTCGACGTCCCAGGACCCGTCCTCCTACCGCGAGGCCATCCTGGATGTCTCGGCCATTCATGCCATGGCCCCGCAGGCCCGCATCGTCGTCGTGGCCGCTCCCACGGCACCCAACGGGCATGCGCGCAACCTCCCTTCGGCGTACCTCAAGGCCCTGGAACGGTATGACGGCGACGTGCTCTCCATGAGCTGGAACAACTTCGAGAAGCTCCTGGAGCAGCAGGAGCCGTCGCTCCACCAAGGCTCCACCGCCCTTGCCCGCCTGCGCGAACCGCTGGTCCGGGCGTCCGAGCTCGGCGTGACGATCGTCGGCTCCTCCGGCGACTGGGGCGGGCTCGCGCCCTCGGTCGGTGCCCTGTGGCCGACCGCCGACCCGGTCGTCACCTCCGTCGGAGGGACCGTGCTCGACCTGGACAACCGCGGACGACGACTGCAGCCGGACGTGGGATGGAACGCGAGTTCCGGCGGCCTGTCTTCCTGGTTCACCCGCCCCGCCTATCAGAATCCGGTGGCCGGGATCGTCGGTTCGCGTCGGGGAGAGCCCGACATCAGCATGTTGGCCCGATCGTTCTGGGTCCACGACAGCGCCGGCCCCCTGCCGCCGAGTTGGCAACTCGTCGGAGGGACCAGCCTTTCCGCCCCGCTCATGGCTGGGATCGTCGCTCTGGCTGTCGAGCAAGCCGGGCACCGGCTGGGGAACATCAACGAGACCCTCTATCAGCTCGCCGGGCACCCCAACAGCGGCATCATCGACGTGACCCGAGGCCGGAGTTGGCGCGACGCCCACGTCGGCGCACACGCCGCGCCAACCGTCCCCGAGCCCCCCGGCTGGCGCGGCTACAGCGCGGACCGCGGATACGACTTCGTCACGGGCCTTGGAACGGTCGACGCCGAGTTCCTCGTCCCAGCTCTCGCGGCAGCGGCCCAGAACAGGGAATACGACCAGAGCAAGGAATACGCCCACGGGGGCAAGGGCCAGGAGTACGCAGACGGCCGTGACGAGCTCCCGGCCATGGGGAAGTAGGCGGATTCCCGCCGCAAGTGTCAACCCACCACCATCTCTAACGGTGGGCGGAGCCGATGTTCTTCGAGTTGTCAACGGCGACGCACCGGCCCTGGGTGCGGCTGCCCGAGGCGGTCAGGGTCAGGACGTTGGGGCCGCCGCAGTTGTTGTTCTGCCGGCCCTCCTGCGCAGAGTTCTGCTGGCCCACGAAGCTCAGGGCGCCGGAACCGGAGCCGCCGGTGGCCTTGGCCCCGCCGCCCTTGGCCAGGGTGTGCTTGTTCCAGGAGCGGTCCTGGTTGAAGCAATCGCCCTCCACCCGGCCGCCGATCGCCTCGGTGATGGAGCTGTTGGGGTTGGCGCAGGTGTTGTTCTGCCGACCCTCCTGCGCCATGGTCTGCTGGTTCACGATTCCGACTGCATCGCCGCCGGTGGCCTTGGCCCCGCCGCCCTTGGCCAGGGTGTGCTTGTTCCAGGAGCGGTCCCGGTTTACGCAGCCGCCCTTCGCCCGGCCGCCGCTCGCCAAGACGGTGGAGCTGTTGGGGTTGCCGCAGGTGTTGTTCTGCCGACCCTCCTGCGTAGTGTTCTGCTGGCCCACGCTGCTTGCGCCCGTGCTGGAGCCGCCGGCGGCCTCGGCCCCGCCGCCCTTGGTCAGGGTGTGCTTGTTGCGGGAGCGGTCCTGGTTGATGCAGTGGCTCTCCGCTCGGCTGCCGGTCGCGGTGACGCCGGAGTTGTTGGGGTTGGCGCAGGTATTGTTCTGCCTGCCCTTCTGCGCCGTGTTCTGCTGAAACACGACAAGGCCGCTGGAGCCACCGGTGGCGTGGGCGCCCCTTCCCTTGGTCAGGGTGTGCTTGTTGCGAGAACGGTCCTGGTTGATGCAGTGGCTCTCCGCCCGGCCGCCGGTCGCGGTGACGCCGGAGCTGTTGGGACTGGCGCAGGTGTTGTTCTGCCGGCCCTGCTGCGCCGTGTTCTGCTGCTCCACGCCTTCGGTCGCAGCACCGCCCGTGGCGTGGGCGCCGTCGCCTCTGGTCACGGTGTGCTGGTTGAAGGACGCATCCGCGGCCGCACAGCGATTTTTCTCCCGACCTCCCGCCGGCTCCGATGGGACCAGACGGTTCGGGTTGCCGCAGTTGTTGTTCTGCCGGTGCTCCTGAGCCGTATTCTGCTGAAACACCTCGCCGGCCGTGCTGGAGCCGCCGAGGGCGGTGGCGCCATGGCCGCCGGCGAAGGCGATCCCATGACCCGCAGACGTCAGACCACTAGGGGGCGTATCCAGTTGTGATCAATCTGCGGGATCCGCTCCCGCAGCGGGGCGGGTTCCTGTAGATCGTCATGCATGACGCAGGTGCAACT